>JAKIZK010000131.1 GCA_022708055.1 Bacteroidota bacterium | reverse complement strand
TTGGCAAATGCATCTACTTTGGATAAAAAAAGTCCACACGTACTGCGTCACAGTTTTGCTACCCATTTGATGAATGGCGGAGCTGATCTAAATGCCGTAAAAGAGCTACTGGGACATAGTAGCTTGGCTGCCACACAGGTTTATACACATACTACAATAGAAAAGTTAAAAGATGTACATAAAAAGGCACATCCTAAGGCTTGATTTTTTTAGCATTTTTACAATAAAATTGTCTGCTGTTTTCTTTGGTTGTAATCAATTATTTCGCTAAATTGGGTGCAGACAAAAGAACCAAACCTTATGTAAAACAGACCGTGTTAGTTCTTTATTTATTGTTTCACCAGTTAAAAAAAACGATGACTATGAACGTAAACATTCAAACAGTTCATTTTGATGCGGACAAGAAGTTGCTTGATTTTATTAATAAAAAAATTCAGAAGCTGACGATGTTCAGCGACCGCATTGTTAAAGTAAATGTGTTTTTAAAATTGGACAATGTAATGCATGCCATTAAAGACAAGGTAGCTGAGATAAGGGTGCAAATACCCCGTCACAGTTTTTTTGTAAAATCGACCAGCAAGTCATTTGAGCAGTCTTTTGATGATGCCATTGATTCCATGCTATCGCAAATCAAAAAAAATAAAGAAAAGAAAGCCGCTTAAATCATTAGCCCTGCCCAATCGGCGGGGCTTTTTTATTACCAGCCGTTTCGGTATTCTGCTACCGGCATTTCAAATATTCCCTAAGTCGGATTTTAATGCATTTGGTCAGAAAATGGGCAAAAAAATCTTTTTCAAAATTTTTCAGGTTGTCATATTCCCTTAACTTTGCCGTCCCAATAAATGGGGGTAGCTCTTTATTGTGCAGACCGCCGTACTAACCTGAGCAAAATGATGGTGATGACGGCATTGTCAAATGCCACTTTAGCTCAGCTGGTAGAGCAACTGATTTGTAATCAGTAGGTCGTTGGTTCGATTCCGACAAGTGGCTCTTAAGATGTAATCTTGATTGCATAAGTTGGAATAGCCGCACATCAGGATTATTTTGAAACCGGGTAAGTAGCCAAGTGGCCAACGGCAACAGACTGTAAATCTGTCCTCTTCGGAGTTCGGTGGTTCGAATCCATCCTTGCCCACAGTTCTTTAAGCGGAAGTAGCTCATTTGGTAGAGCGATAGCCTTCCAAGCTATAGGTGGCGAGTTCGAGCCTCGTCTTCCGCTCTGATAAAAAGTTATTTGAAAGCAGAAGTAAATGAGAGTAGAGGTGGAAGTTTACTTCTAATTATGAGTCGACAAAGGCAAATAAGTCTTTAACTATAATAGTGGATTTGTTTGGCTTGCTTGACCTACTGGCTTCAATGACATTGAAAGCCGTTGTAGCTCAGTGGTAGAGCACTTCCTTGGTAAGGAAGAGGTCTGGGGTTCAATTCCCCATAACGGCTCAAAAGATTTTTGAAAATAGATAGATAATATATTCAGCAATGAGTAAAAGTATTGTGAAGAATGTTTGATTTTTTTGCTGAGTATAGAACAGAACGTATAAGAGTGCGACGCAACGGTAGCTACATAGTAGTACTGAAGCCGGGCAACTTAATTATAAAACACAACCTAAAAAACAGATAACATGGCAACTAAAGAGACCTTCAAAAGGGACAAACCCCACGTTAACGTTGGTACTATCGGTCACATTGACCACGGTAAAACAACCTTAACCGCTGCTATCACTACAATCCTTTCTCAAAAGGGTATGGCTGAAGCAAGAAAGTATGATGAAATTGATGCTGCTCCTGAAGAAAAAGAAAGGGGTATCACCATTAACACGGCACACGTTGAGTATCAGACAGGTAACCGTCACTATGCACACGTTGACTGTCCTGGTCACGCCGACTATGTAAAAAACATGATTACCGGTGCTGCTCAAATGGACGGTGCTATACTGGTTGTGGCTGCTACTGATGGTCCTATGCCTCAAACAAAAGAACACATCCTGCTGGCACGCCAGGTAGGTGTACCCAGTATGGTTGTATTTATGAATAAAGTTGACTTGGTTGACGATCCTGAATTGCTTGAATTGGTTGAAATGGAAATTCGTGACTTGCTTACTTTCTATGGTTTTGATGGTAACAACACTCCCATTATCAAGGGTTCTGCATCTGGCGCTTTAGCCGGTGAAGAAAAGTGGGTGAAGGGTGTAGAAGAGTTGATGGATGCGGTTGATAGCTATATTCCATTGCCTCCTCGTCCGGTTGATCTTCCTTTTCTTATGTCTGTAGAAGATGTATTCTCTATCACTGGTCGTGGTACTGTGGCTACGGGTCGTATTGAAAGAGGTCGTATCAAAGTGGGTGAGGCTGTAGAAATCGTAGGTTTGGTTGAAACTCCATTGACTTCTACTGTAACAGGTGTGGAAATGTTCCGCAAGTTGTTGGATGAAGGTGAAGCTGGTGATAATGCAGGGTTGTTGCTGCGTGGTATTGAGAAAACTCAAATACGCCGTGGTATGGTAATCGTAAAACCAGGTTCAATAACTCCACATACAGAGTTTAAAGCAGAAGTTTACGTATTGAGCAAAGAAGAAGGTGGTCGTCATACACCATTCTTTAACAAATACCGTCCTCAGTTTTATTTCCGTACAACTGACGTAACCGGTGAAGTAGAATTGAATGCGGGTACTGAAATGGTAATGCCTGGTGATAATACAGCGCTTACTGTAAAACTGATACAGCCTATTGCGATGGAGAAAGGTTTGAAATTTGCGATTCGTGAAGGTGGCCGTACAGTAGGTGCGGGTCAGGTAACTGAGATCATTAAGTAAGAAATGGTTGGCTTTTAGCATAAGCTTGATGCTAACCTTTTCAGAGAAGATTTTTTATCTTCGCAACATAGTGCTAAAAGCTGTCCATCTACGGAGGATAGCTTTTAGCTTTCTACGGGTATAGTTCAACGGTAGAATAGAGGTCTCCAAAACCTTAGATCTGGGTTCGAATCCTAGTACCCGTGCAACTTGAAAACTGAAAAATTAATAACATGAGTAAGATTACAACTTATTTCAAGGAGTCTTATAAAGAGCTGACAGAAAAAGTAACCTGGCCTACTTGGCCTCAATTACAACAATCAACCATGATTGTGCTGGCGGCAACTATCTTTATTACCCTGCTGGTAATGGCTATGGATTTTGTAGCAGGTAATGGATTGAAATTTATCTATAACGTATTGAAGTAATCGTAATGGAAGCTACTACCGTAAATACAGAAAGTACACCACAGCAGGAAACCAAATGGTATGTACTGCGTGTGATAAGTGGAAAAGAGAAAAAAGTAAAAGAATACTTAGACAAAGAAGTGAGCCGTGGCGGATGGGAGCAGGTGAAACAGATTTTTTTGCCTGTAGAAAAAGTATATAAAGTAGCCAACGGCAAAAAAGTAATGCGGGAGCGCAACTACTACCCAGGTTATGTAATGATTGAAATAGCAAATGGTAAGTTGAATGATGACCTGCGAGATGTAATTAAAAACACAACAAACGTTATTCACTTTTTGGGGAAGGATGATCCCATTGCATTGCGCAAAGCAGAAGTAAACAAGATGCTGGGCAAGATGGATGAAATGGCAGAGGTAGGCGGCATTAGTATGAGCGAACCCTTTATAGTGGGAGAGACCATCAAGATTATAGAAGGAGCCTTCAATGATTTTAACGGTGTGATAGAAGAAGTAAACGATGAAAAGAAAAAGCTAAAAGTTACCGTAAAAATATTTGGCAGATCTACGCCTGTAGAACTTACCTATATGCAGGTTGAAAAGATTAGTTAATCAAAAAAGCAAACTATTTGGGAACCATCCACAAGGGTGGTTTTTTTTTGTGCTTCAGTTGTTTGAAACCAGCAAAGCAGGATAATCGTTTTCTTAAATAGATTATCTTGTTGCACTTTTAAAATCATCAAATGATATCAAGCCTGAATCGTATAAAATTAATATTGATTTTATGTGTTTTCTTTTGCAAAGATGCTACTTCGCAAAAGGAAGAAAATGACTTGTTTGTTTCAAAATTGTTAACAGCACCCGGAAGCTTTACCAATGGCGTAGAAGGCCCTGCCGTAGATAAAGCCGGGAATTTATATGCGGTAAATTTTCAAAGGCAAGGAACTATTGGCATAGTAACACCACAAGGTGATGCTTCCGTATTTATTGATTTGCCAAAGGGTAGTATAGGTAACGGTATTCGATTTGGAAAGGATGGCAATATGTATGTGGCTGATTATACAGGTCATAATATTTTAAAGATAGGTATGAGCACAAAGCAGGTATCGTTATTTGCACATGATAGTACGATGGTGCAGCCCAATGATATAGCTATTACAAATCGCAATACATTCTTTGCCAGCAATCCAAACTGGAAAGCGGGCACTGGCTCGGTATGGTATGCCAATAAGAAAGGAAAGATAAAAATGATGGAAGGGAATATGGGTACTACCAATGGCATAGAAGTAAGCCCCGATAATAAGCGACTGTATGTAAACGAAAGTGTGCAACGTAATGTGTGGGTTTATCGCATAAAAGGCAATGGCAAACTGCGCAATAAAAAATTGCTGATTGAATTTGCGGACCATGGCATGGATGGTATGCGTTGCGATAGCCAGGGCAACTTATATATTGCCCGATATGGTAAAGGTGTGGTTGCCATTGTATCACCCGAAGGAAAATTAATAAGAGAAGTAAAACTCATTGGCGAAAAGCCAACGAACATTGCCTTTGGTGGCCCCGATGGAAAAACGGTATATGTAACCATGCAGGACAAAGGCAATGTAGAATACTTTCGCACCGATACGGCAGGCGAAGAATGGGTGAGGATGCATGAGTGATGATTATTCTTTATAAAATCGCCACT
>JAKIZK010000130.1:4704-5093 GCA_022708055.1 Bacteroidota bacterium | reverse complement strand
TTTTCTTTCTTTTTCATCCAATGTAATAAATTTTGTTCCCTCAGGCAGGTTTTTAACGACTACTTTAGATCCCGCAATTTTATCGGCATCAAATGCATGAAGGGGCTGCCCGGTTTCGTGTTGAATGAAATTAGTAATATCAACAATATTATTTATCGGGCGAAGACCAATGGCTTTTAATTTTTGTTGCAGCCATTTGGGCGATTCGGCAATGGTGATATTGGAAATGCTGACACCTGAATAACGAGGACATGCGTTTTCATTTTCTACAACAACGGTAATGGGTAAATTATTGTTATCCGGTTTGAATCCATTGCTGGCTGCTATTTTAGGTTTCAATTCTTTTTTATCGTGATGTGATAAATAGGCGCAAACGTCTCTGGCTACAC
>JAKIZK010000130.1:0-4653 GCA_022708055.1 Bacteroidota bacterium | reverse complement strand
GGCCTATTTCGTAAACAACATCAGTATAAGGTTGAAAATACTCGGTAGCAGCAGTGCCTACAGTCACATCTTCCGGCAACACCATTATGCCATGGTGCGAGGTGCCCAGCCCGATTTCATCTTCAGCGCATATCATACCTTCACTTTCGCTGCCACGAATTTTTCTTTTACTCATGGTAAGGGGTTCACCATTTGTAGGATAAATGGTTTCGCCAACGGGTGCCACTACCACTTTTTGGCCCACCGCCACATTGGGTGCTCCACACACTATGTTTAAAGGATTTTCTTTTCCTACATGAACGGTAGTAAGCGTTAGCTTATCTGCATTAGGATGTTTCTCGGCGGTAAGTACTTCACCAATGATTAGTCCTTTTAAGCCGCCTTTTATTTCCTCAAAGGTGGTCATGCTTTCTACTTCAAGACCAATGGAAGTTAGTATGCGGGAAAGTCTTTCGGGTTCTACTGTTACAGGCAGGTATTCACTCAGCCATTTGTATGAAATCGTCATGCGGCAAAGATAAGCGAAGGCTCATAGTTCCCGTTACATTCGGTAGCAAACCGCATTAATGTTCATGCCGGCACCTACCGATGCAAATAGTACCACATCACCTTTTTGCAGCTCGTGGTGGCCCCAGGCTCCTTTTTTCACCATATCAAATAGCGTAGGTATGGTGGCTACAGAACTATTGCCCAGTTTATGAATATTCATGGGCATGATATGCTCGGGCATTGCTTTTACGCCATAAAGTTTGAACAACCTTTTTACAATAGCTTCATCCATTTTTTCGTTGGCCTGATGGATAAATATTTTTTTTACATCCTGAATAGGAATGTTGGCTTTATCAAGGCAGTCCTTCATGGCTAAGGGTACATGATGCAATGCATATTCATATATTTTGCGGCCTTTCATTTTTATATATCGAATGCGGGGATCGCTGTGCGGAAAATTACTTTTGCCCAGGTATAAAAAATAAGCTTCATCAATACAATGACTTTGTACACTCCATGAAATAATACCGCTGTTATCTGAATCACTGTATTCCAAAACAGCGGCTCCTGCACCATCGGCAAATATCATACTGTCTCTGTCGTACATGTCCAACACACGGCTTAGTGTTTCAGTACCTATTACCAGTGCTTTTTTAGCTGCACCACCTTTAAAATATGTATCGGCTTGTATAATACCCTGCACCCAGCCCGGGCAGCCAAACAAAATATCATAAGCCACACAGTTTGGATTTTTGATACCTAGTCCTTGTTTTACTCTTGATGCAAGCGCAGGCAACACATCTGTTTGTATGGTATGCTTTACCACATTTCCAAAATTGTGAGCCAATATAATTTGGTCCAGTGTTTCGGCATCTATGCCACTGTCTTCTATGGCACGTTTTGCAGCTATGACTGCCATGTCTGACGAATTCATGGTTTCGCAGGCATAGCGTCTTTCTTCAATACCGGTAATTTCTTGAAATTTTTCAACTACTTCCGTCGGGTGCGTATCTATGCGCTGATTGTCTTCTCCATAAAAATCATGAATGGTAAAGTCGCGGTTGGTTTTTACAATCTCGGGTATATAACATCCCGTCCCGGTTATTACGGTTCTTTTATTCATGTACCTATTGTTTTGCAAATTGAAAATATAGAAGAAGGCTGAAGGGTCAAAGGTAGTTCTATGAATCGCTAACATTTGTTTGGTTTGGCTATTAATTTATTTATTACTTATCTTTTCATATAAAAAGCTAAATGCTATCCACTCAATGGAAAGGGGTGATTATCATGGGAATCATGCTGATTTTTCTATTAGCGGTTTATTTACTTTTTAAATACCTGAGAAAAATCATACATCCGGAAAAGGGCTGGAAGCGATTGCTGTTGTGGTTGGCGGAAGTCTGACACTCATTTTTGTTAGTACATTTGTTATTGTGTTTATTGTAAAACTGATATTTCCATTAGCTTAATCAGAACTCCTTATTTTTACCCAACAAAATCAACTACTATGGCTTACGGATTATTAAAAGGAAAAAGAGGCATTATTACAGGTGCATTAGATCAGAACTCAATAGCATGGAAAGTAGCGGAAAAAGCTTATGAAGAAGGTGCTACCATTGTGCTTACCAATGCGCCTATCGCTATGCGTATGGGCGAAATCAACAAACTGGCGGAAAAAACAAAATCGGAAATTATTCCGGCCGATGCTACGAATGTAGATGAGCTGACAACCTTGTTCACCAAATCTCAAGAAGTACTGGGTGGCAAAATTGATTTTTTGCTACACTCAATAGGTATGAGTGTAAACATTCGTAAGAAAATTCCTTATACTGAATCTAACTACGATTTTTTTATGAAAGGCATTGATGTATCTGCTATGTCATTTCATAAAATGCTGGCCGTTGCAAAAAAATTAGATGCCATCAACGAGTGGGGCAGTGTGGTAGCACTCACTTATATGGCCGCACAAAGAACCTATCCATTTTATACTGATATGGCTGATATAAAAGCCATGTTGGAATCTATTGCACGTAGTTTCGGCTATCATTATGGAGTAGAAAAGAAAGTTAGGATTAACACTGTATCTCAATCGCCAACCAAAACCACAGCAGGCACAGGTATCAAAGGCTTTGGTGATTTTTTTGATTATGCAAATGCCATTGCACCATTGGGCAATGCTTCAGCAGAAGACTGTGCCAATTATTGCATTACCCTTTTTTCAGATATGACACGAATGGTAACCATGCAAAATCTCTTTCATGATGGTGGCTACTCCACTACCGGCGTAAGTAATGTGGTGATGGAAAAACTGGGTGTAACAGATTAATGGGAATGTTTTTTTCAAAATAAAAAAGCCTCTGCAATGGAGGCTTTCGTTTTTATTTCTTTAATAGAAATTTAATACTCGTCTTCGTTAAATAGAAAGTCTTCTTGTGTAGGATAATCGGGCCAAATGTCTTCAATGGTTTCATATACATCGCCTTCATCATCCAGTTCTTGCAGATTTTCTACAACTTCAAGAGGTGCACCACTTCTGATTGAGTAATCAATCAATTCATCTTTTGTAGCCGGCCAGGGTGCGTCTTCCAGGTACGATGCTAATTCTAATGTCCAAAACATCTTCTCAGGGTTTAAAATTTAGAACAAGGTTATTTGGGAAAATTGTCCCCCAAATTTTTCGCAAATGTAGCAGTATTAAACAAATTGCCAAATCCATAATTTTCAAGCCGATTTTTTTGTTTAATTTACTAAAAATCAAGCTGTTTTGAATACTTTATTTTTACCGCTTGTTGCTTTTACTGATATTTGATTTTTAAAATACCTGAAAGGCTGCATGTTAACCGGAAAAAATATTTACAAAAGATATGGTACTGTAGAAGTGCTGAAAGGGGTTGACTTGACCATAAATCGCGGAGAAATTGTATCCATTGTGGGTCCATCAGGCTCGGGCAAAAGTACCCTGCTTCATATTTTGGGAACATTGGATAAAGCCGATAGCGGTGATGTGTGGATGAACGAAACTTCCATCAATACGTTGAAAGGAAACAAGCTGGCAGCCTTTCGCAACAAGCACATTGGATTTGTTTTTCAATTTCATCATTTATTGCCCGAGTTTTCGGCATTGGAAAATGTGTGCATACCCGGTTGGCTGGCAGGAAAAAAGAAGCAAGCTGTAAAAGAAGAAGCGCTTCGGTTGTTGGAAATGCTAAATCTTTCATCAAGAATTGAAAATAAGCCAAATCAACTTTCGGGTGGTGAGCAGCAGCGAGTAGCCGTAGCCCGTGCATTAATCAATAAACCGGATATTGTTTTTGCTGATGAACCTACGGGCAATTTAGATACAGCCAATGCTAAAGAACTGCATAAGTTGTTTTTTGATTTAAGAAAACAGTTTAGTCAGACATTCTTAATTGTTACCCATAATGAAGAACTAGCTACGCTTAGCGACAAAATACTTCACATGAAAGATGGAAAAATAATATCACAATAATTTTCTTACAGCCTGGCCTTCCAGGGAATTTCTGCCACTTTCAACTGATGTGCTGCATAGCGGCTTAATACAAAAAGATAATCACTCAATCGATTCAGGTATTTGATAATGAGGTCAGGCACTTCGGCTCCATCGTTTTGCATGTGTACACAAATGCGTTCGGCCCGCCTGCACACACAGCGTGCAATATGTAAAGAAGATGCGGCTAAATGTCCTCCGGGGAGAATAAAAGATTTCATAGGCAGCAATTCTTTGTCCATAAGATCCATTTCATTTTCCAATAAGGTTATATCTTCTTCATGTAAGTCAGGAATTTTCATTTTTGTTTCCTTTTCAGGATCGCAGGCGAGCGAGGAGCCAATGGTAAAAAGCCTGTCCTGCACTTCTCGCAATACATGATGGATTTTATGTGGCGATAGTTGGTCTATACAAAAGCCGATAAAAGAATTCAACTCATCAACCGTGCCATAAGATTCTATACGAATATGTGCTTTTGATACTTTGGTACCACCAATGAGTGAGGTGCTTCCCTTGTCGCCGGTTTTTGTATAAATTTTAAATGCCATAAACAATAATTAATGAGCAATAACAGTTTCATTTTTTCGGTCGCTTTCAATAATGCCATCTCTTAACCTTACGATACGACGTGCATGTTGTGCAATGTCTTCTTCGTG
>JAKIZK010000012.1:25675-38998 GCA_022708055.1 Bacteroidota bacterium | reverse complement strand
CATATTACTAAGAAACTCGCTGGGTGCCGGCGAAACCATTGGGCTCAACTGGCAGCAGATACAGGTAAAATCACCCCGCTTGAATTTTATTTATCAGCATCCCTTTATTTTTAAATCCAATGTTGGGCTCGATTTTTCATTTGATATGTTTAAAAAAGACAGCAGCTTCCTCAATGTAAATTTTCAATTGGGTGCTTTGTATGCACTTAATACAACACAATCGGCCCGGCTGTTTGTACAAAGGTTTCAAACAATTGTCAGCAGTGGCGGATTAAATACACCAGCGGTTATTCAAACCCGCACCCTTCCCGATGCAGGCGATGTAAGCTGGCTGAATATTGGGTTGGACTATGAATTAAATACAACGGATTACCGGTTAAATCCACGAAGCGGAAATGAATTGCGCATCATCGCATCCGGAGGATCAAAGAAAATTAAAAGAAATAATGAGATACTGCAGCTCAAAGACCCAAACGATCCCGGTTTTGATTTTGCAAAACTATACGACACGATCAACCTTAACGCCGCACAGGTGCGTATCAAATCAACAGCGGCACACTATTTCCCTTTGGGCAAATCGCAACGCAGTGTTTTTAAAACCGCATTGAATGCCGGCTATTTTCAAAGCCGCAATTTTTTCCGAAACGAACTTTTTCAGTTGGGCGGTTATAAACTACTACGTGGATTTGATGAAGAAAGCCAATACCTGTCGCGGTATGCCATTGCTACGCTGGAGTATCATTATCTGGTAGGCAGAAACTCTTATTTCTATGTACTGGCCGATGGTGGCTGGGGCAGGGGGCTTAATGCGGGAAACAAAATTGACTACACCTATTTTGGTACCGGTCTTGGGTTGGCCTTTGAAACCAAAGCAGGCATTTTCAACCTTGCCTTGGCGGTAGGCAAACGCAATGATTTTCCCTTTGACCTTCGGAAATCCAAAATTCATGTTGGCTTTGCCAATTATTTCTGAAAAGAAAATAAAACAGGGGCTTCATTCAATATTTTTGCACATAAATTTTTTGTTTGAAGCGGTTTCTTGCATCAGTTTTTATTTTTTCCCTTTTTACATCTGGCATTGCTGCACAATCGCCTTTGGATACAGCCCGTGTAGTTGCTGCTGATACTTTATTGAAAAAAGATTCAATACAAATAAAAGATACAATCCTTCAGGATCTTCCGGTTTCCCGTATGCCCGATTCACTTTTGCATCCTAAGTTCAGCAAAGAATGGGGAGCACTGCCGGCTGCGGAACTGCAAAAGGAATTGATGAATCAAAATATTTATTTCAATTTTTCGCAACCGCTAACGAGGCCACAGGTTGAAAAGGTAAGACAAGTGCGAGGAAATGATTTATTGTTTTATTATCTGATTTTTCTATTGCTGACACTGGGTACATTGAAAACATTGTTCCCAAAATATTTTTCTGACTTATTTCGTTTGTTTTTTAGAACCACATTGAAGCAAAAGCAAATAAGAGAACAATTGATACAAACACCGGTGCCTTCATTATTGCTCAATGTTTTTTTTGTGCTAACTGCCGGATTATATGCCTGCTTGCTTGTAAAACATTTTAAGCTGGCACCTGAAACCGAATTTTGGTATTTGTATATGTTATCCTGCGCTGGTTTGTCTGCTGTTTATTTTATCAAGTTTATTGGTCTCAAAATATCAGGATGGATTTTTAATATGCAGGATGCGGCAGATTCATATATTTTTATTGTATTTGTTATCAATAAAATGCTGGGAATATTTTTGATGCCTTTTGTTTTAATGCTGGCTTATACTGATGGCAATGTATATAGCTTTGTATTTTTTCTTTCATTTGCACTCATCGGAGTTATGTTGCTATATCGTTTTTTGCTCAGTTTTGCGGCTGTAAAATCACAAATAAAATTAAGTCCGTTTCATTTTTTTATTTATTTGTGTGCATTTGAAATAGCGCCTTTGCTCATCATCTATAAAGGACTGCTGTTGTTTTTCAATATTACTGCTTAACTTTGCACCCAACATTTTGCCGAAACATGACTAAAACAGAGGAGAAAAAGTTGATTCAAAAAATCCTGATTACCCAACCACGGCCGGAAAGCGAGAAGTCTCCGTATTTTGAACTTGCCCGCAAACATAGTGTGGATCTTGATTTTTATCCGTTCATTAAGCTGGAGGCAATTCCTGCCCGTGATTTTCGTAAGCAAAAGATTGACATTACAGCCTACTCAGCCGTTATATTAACCAGTCGCAATGCAATTGATCATTTTTTCAGGATGTGTGAAGAAATGAAAGCGAGCATTTCTCAGGACACAAAGTATTTCTGTATAACTGAAGCGGTGGCACTTTACCTGCAAAAATTTATTTTATACAGAAAGCGTAAAGTATTTTATGGTGCCGATGGTACAAATAAAAGTATGCTGGATGCTATGAACAAGCATAAAAGCAATGAAAAGTTTCTCTACGTTTGTTCAGAAAATCAGCAGGACAATGAAATCGTAAACTGGCTCAAAGGCAATAGTTGCGAACATGCATTAGCCTTTATGTACCGCAGCGTAAGCAGTGATGTTAAAGAAATATTAGTCAAAAATAATTATGATGTCATCTGTCTCTTTACGCCCAGTGGTGTAAAAAGCCTGTTTGACAATCTTCCAAAATTTAAGCAGAACGGTACATTGATTGGTGCTTTTGGAAATAATACCATGAAGGCGGCAGAAGATGCCGGATTGCAATTAACTATTAAAGCGCCACTTCCGCAGGCACCCAGTATGGTTTCGGCATTAGAACAATTTTTATCAACTGCTAAAAAGAAATAACTGCAGAAAAATCATTACCTATTTTTACCCTGTCAACAAGCCGGCAGGGTTTTTTTATAAATTTATTTCATGTTCAGGATTGTAAAATTTATTAAGGGCATATTGCTGGTCTTTCCGGTATCACTCTTCTTTTATCCCTTTTCAAGATTATTTATTTTTCTATACCATTTCAATAAAATGATTGTGTGGATTTATAAAAACAAAAAAGGATTGTTGCTCAACGATTTTTTTTCAATCAAAAGAGATTATACAAAAAGATATAAACTGTATGAGACCCTGTTGCAGCACTATCAACTAAAGCAAGAAGCCGTTACATACCTGGAGTTTGGTGTAGCACATGGTGCTTCATTTCGGTGGTGGATGCAGGAAAATACAAATTCATCTTCCTCATTTTTTGGATTTGACACATTTGAGGGCCTGCCCGAAAACTGGGGCGGATTTTATGCCAAAGGAGATATGAAAGCCGATGTGCCGCAATTGAATGATACCCGTGGCATGTTTATAAAAGGATTGTTTCAAGATACTTTGAACAAGTTTATAGAAGAGAAAAAGGAATTACTCTCATCGGCAAACCGGCGCATGATACACATGGATGCCGACTTATATTCTGCTACCATTTTTGCTTTGTCGCAACTTTATCCGTTTTTAAAGAAAGATGATATTATTTTGTTTGATGAATTTAATGTACCGCTTCACGAGTTTAAAGCCTTTCAGGAGTTTACGGCTTCTTTTTATGTAAAATTAAAACCGGTTGCTGCTGTCAATAATTTTTATCAAACGGCATTTGTTGTAGTTTAATGTTTTCATGGGGCATTTGTACCTTTAGCCAATGACGACAAAGGCAAATAAACTCATCAACGAAACAAGTCCCTATTTACTACAACATGCACACAATCCGGTAGCCTGGTATCCTTGGGGCGATGAGGCCTTGCTGAAAGCAAAAGCAGAAAACAAACCCATTTTAGTAAGTATTGGCTATGCTGCCTGCCATTGGTGCCATGTAATGGAAAGGGAAAGTTTTGAAGACGAAGCCACGGCAGCCATCATGAACCGGCATTTCATTAATATTAAAATTGACAGAGAAGAACGGCCGGATCTGGATCATATATACATGGATGCTGTACAGGCAATGACGGGTAGTGGCGGTTGGCCATTGAATGTTTTTTTAACACCCGATGCAAAGCCTTTCTATGGCGGTACTTATTTTCCGCCACAAAGAGCATTCAATAGACCCTCGTGGCAGGAAGTACTGTATGGTATTGTTCAATCTTTTACTGAACGAAGAAATGAAATAGATGCGCAGGCGGAAAATCTGACGGCCCACCTGTTACAATCAAATGCATTTGGAAAACAGGAAGCTGAGGAACAAAATATTTTTACAAAAGAAAACTGCGATCTCATTTTTCAAAACATCATGAAGCAGGCAGATAGGGAATGGGGCGGTTTTGGGAAGGCACCCAAGTTCCCTCAAACTTTTTCTATCCAATACCTCATTCGATATGCATATATAACCGGAAACAAAGAAGCATTGCAACAAGCCCTTTTATCGCTCGATAAAATGATTGAAGGTGGCATCTACGATCAATTGGGAGGTGGTTTTGCACGCTATGCTACCGATACTGAGTGGCTGGCGCCTCATTTTGAAAAAATGCTTTACGACAATGCTTTGCTGGTGTCTGTATTAGCCGAAGCATATCAGTTTACAGGAAAAATACGATATCGTGAAGTGATATCAGAAACAATAAATTTTTTGCAACGAGAACTACAATGGAATGGGAAAGCATTTTTATCGGCAATAGATGCAGATAGTGAAGGGGAGGAAGGAAAATTTTATGTTTGGAAAAAAGAAGAAGTTGAAAAAATTTTGGGACAAGATGCTGCTTTGTTTTGCACTTACTATGATATTTCTGAAAAAGGAAACTGGCATGAGGGACATGGTGCTACCACAGTAAAAAATATTTTAAGAGTAAAAAAACCACTTGCCGCATTTTCCAATGAAATGAATATGGCAGTTGAAGCGGTGGCTGATATTTTGGAGAAAGGCAGAAAAAAATTATTGACAGCAAGAAATGAAAGAGTGCGGCCGGCTACCGATGATAAAATTATTTTGGGTTGGAATGCATTGATGAACACTGCCTGCAGTAAAGCTTATGCAGCCACGGGAAACAATGAATATAAAAAAATGGCAATTGATAATATGCAGTTTCTGTTAGCTGCATTTTCAACCACTGCAAATAATGAAAGCTTGCATCATACCTGGAAAGCAGGCAGGGCCCGTATTCCTGCATTTTTGGATGACTATGCTTATCTGATTCAGGCATTGATTCACCTGCAGGAAATAACAATGGACAACCAATGGCTTCAAAAGGCAAGTAGTTTTACAAAGTTTGTAATCTCAAATTTTAGCGAAGAAGAAACTCCTTATTTTTTTTATACTCCGATAGATCAATCGGATGTTATTGTGCGAAAAAAGGAGGTTTATGATGGCGCCACACCTTCCGGAAATTCAATAATGGCCACCAATCTACATTACCTGGGCATTGTTTTTGAAAAAGCATCATGGATAAAGCGAAGCGAAGACCTGCTCAAATTATTGTCAAAAGCAATCATTCAACACCCCAATTCCTTTGGTGCGTGGGCCAGCTTATTGCTGGAAATACAAACCGGAACCAATGAAATAATAGTGATAGGGGAGCAATCTCATGAAATTTTGCCCAAAATTTTAAAGAATTATATACCGCACAAAATTTTTCAGGCAACTCAAAAAGCCGATAACTCGTACCCATTATTAGCCAATAAAGCATCGGGAACGGAACCTTACTTATATCTCTGTCGCAATAATACCTGCTTTCCCCCCGTATTTTCCGAATTTGAACTTATTTCGCTGATAAACAAGGCTTCCGCAAAGGAATAAATTCTACACGAATGCAATAAAACCAACTTTACATTCGTTTGAAATTTTACCCCGTAAAAGAACTTTGCGGTTAAAAAAAATAAATTGTAGCGTTGTGTTGAAAAATAACCCTAAATATTATATTTGCCAATACCTCTTAAGTGTATGAAAATGAAAAACCTCTATTACACCCTTGTAGCAGCCACCTGCGTGTCAGTAATGACCAGTTGTGGTATTCTTGGTGGAAAAAAGAATGGCAGTAAAGGCGGTGCACTTCCCAATGATGGACAATTGCATGGCATTGCACCATCTAATAAGTACACCTTGCCAAAACCTCCGGGAATGGTTTACATCCCACAAGGAACTTTCCACATGGGGCCCAGCGATGAAGATCCCGCTTATGCATTCAGTGCAAGAAATCGTTCTGTTTCTATCAGCGGCTTCTGGATGGATGCTACTGAAATTACTAATAACGAATATCGCCAGTTTGTAACCTGGGTGAGAGACTCATTGGTAGGTAAAGAACTGGGAATGGTAAAAACTGATAAAGCAGGAAATGAATATGTGGACAAAGCCAAATTGAAAACTTTTTGGGCTTCTAAAGATGTAAATGAAAAACTGGGAGGTACTCAATTAGCTTTGGCCCCCGAAGACAGAATTTTTGGAAAAATGGAGCTCGATCCTTCTAAAATGGTTTATCAGGTAGAAAGATTTGATTTGAAAGAAGCAGCGAAAAGAGAAAATGCCGGTAAGCCGCGTTCTCAGTTTATCAAAAAATATCCCGTAGCTGTTTATCCTGATACGCTTTGCTGGATTAGAGATTATGCATATTCGTATAACGAACCAATGACCAAAAGATATTTCAACCACCCTGCCTTTGGCAACTATCCTGTTGTAGGAGTAAGCTGGAAGCAGGCTGAAGCTTTTTGTAACTGGCGTACACGCATTTTAAACTCTTATTTGGATAGCAAGAAAAGAACTCAGGAATCTGATTTCCGATTGCCAACCGAAGCACAATGGGAATATGCAGCTCGTGGTGGCCGTTCTCAATCAATGTTCCCCTGGGGTAACTATTATCTGCGTAATAAAAAAGGATGTTTGATGGCCAATTTTAAACCGGGTCGTGGCAACTATCCTGAAGATGGTGGATTTTATACAGTAAGAGCTGACGGCTACTGGCCAAATGATTTTGGTTTGTATTGTATGAGTGGAAACGTGGCCGAGTGGACTTCTTCTATTTATTATGAAGGTCGTAACAACTTCCAGCATGATATGAATCCCGATGTAAGGTATGAAGCAAAAGATGATGATCCGCCATTGATGAAGCGTAAGATTATTCGTGGTGGTAGCTGGAAAGACGTAGGATACTATCTGCAAACCGGAACAAGTACTTATGAATATCAGGATTCCACTAAATCTTATATTGGTTTCCGCTGTGTGATTGACTTACCCGCCGCACCTACAAAAGGAAAAGGCAGCAAAAAGAAATAATACGAACACATTCACGTTTAAAATATTGAGAGGACAATAAAAATATTTTGTCCTCTCTTTTTCCCCTCTTATTAATCATTTTTAAATCAACAAAACAATCTAAAAATCCAATTTATGGCAGCAGCTATCCCTTCCAAAGTAAGCAAATGGGTTGACGTAGGCGTATCATTCGGTGCGGCATTAGTTATCTGGGGTGCCCTCAGAAAAATTACACACGCAGCAGATGCGGATCTATGGCTCTGGATCGGTTTGACCACAGAGGCAATCATCTTTGCATTGTATGGTATTCTTTATACTATTTACCCGCCTATTAAAGATGGCACGCATGATGAAGAGCAGTTTTCTGTAGCTGGTGCCAAGTCGAGAGCCGGCTTTGCCGCAATGGATAAAATGCTGGCCGATGCTGATATTACACCGGACACCATGAAGCGTTTGGGAGACGGCTTCAAGCAATTAAATACAACCGTAGGCGGAATGAACAGCCTGAGCGATACAATCAATGCTACAGGAGACTTCACCGCAAAAACTAAAGAAGTTACCGGCACTTTGGATAAAGTAAAAGATGCTTATGTAAATGCGGCAAGCTCAGTAGGTGCTTTTAACACAGCTACAGAGGGAGCCAAAGTATTTCACGATCAAATACAGGTGCTTACCAAGAATCTTTCTTCTTTAAACACTATTTACGAACTTGAATTAAAGGAAAGCGATAATCATCTGAAAGCGTTGAACTCTTTCTATGGCAAACTGGCCGAAACCAGCAAGCAAATGCTGGATAGTGCTGACGATGCTAAAAAAGTTCAAGAGCAAATCAGCGGATTAGCAAATAACCTTGGCCGCTTGAACAGTATTTATGGAAACATGCTTACTGCCATGCAGGGTCGCAGCTAAAACAAACGGAATCCGTATCCGTGATTTTATACAGTCATCATTTATAAACACAAAACCGTAAATAGTCATGGCTTTACCTAAAGAGCCCCGGCAGAAGATGATCAATATCATGTACTTGGTGCTTACAGCATTGTTAGCACTCAACGTATCATCAGAGATCCTCAATGCCTTTAAAACCGTAAGACGCAGTTTGGAGAATACTAATAATACAGTAAATCTTTCTACTGAAACTATCCTCAAATCTCTTGATGCCAAGAGAAGCGATGCAGCAACAAAAGAAAGAGCTGAAAAATGGTTCCCCATTGCACAAAATGCCCAGAAAATTTCTGGAGATTTATTCAAGTACATTGAAGATTTAAAAAATAAAATTATTACAAGAGCCGGAGGAACTCCCGGCGATCCTACAAAATCATTTAAAGAGGATAATCTGGATATTGTAACCAAATTAATGGTGAAGGAAGGCGAAGGAAATAAACTAAAGGCAATGCTTGAAAAATATTCTAGCGATATGAAAGGCATTGACCCTGAAATTGACAGTACTTTTAAAAACGTATCATTTGTAGATGTGTCAAATCCCCCGGGGCTTGATAAAAAAACAAAACCCTGGGATATTGCTTATTTTCAAATGGTACCTACCGTAGCCGGTTTAACTATTTTGAGTAAGTTTCAAAATGATATAAAGAATGCCGAAAACAAAGTTGTAGCAGAGTGCCATAAAAAAGTAGGAGAAGTAAAAGTAGTGTTTGATGCTTATGCGCCTATAGTAGGTCAAAGTACCAGCTATGCAATGCCCGGTGAAGAAATTGTAATTAATGCAGGTGTGGGTGCTTATAGTAAGGCTGCGCAACCATCCATTTCTATTGGTGGATCCAGTGTACCCATAGGCGAAGAAGGATATGGTATTTATAAAACTACCGCTAATGGAATTGGTTCGCACACCATTCCGGTACGTATCAGTTATTTCAACCAAATTACCGGTAAGCAGGAAGTTTTGGAAAAGAATGTTGAATATACAGTGGGTTCTCCCAGCGGTGCTTCTGTGGCGCTGGATGAAATGAATGTATTGTATATCGGTTGGGATAATAAAGTAAGAGTAGCAGCCAGCGGTGCAGGCGATGAAAAAGTAAACGTAAGCATCAGCGGTGGTGGTGGTTCTATCAGCAAAACCGGTAGCGGCCGATATATTGCAAGAGTTACTACTCCCACCGAATCTTGTAATATTAATGTAACGGTTGATGGCAAATCGGTAGGTAGTTTTCCTTTCCGTGTAAGAAGAATACCTGATCCGGTTGCTACCATTGGTGGTGTAATGAGTGGTGAGAATATGACCGTAGGTCAAATAAGAGCACAAGGTGGTGTGGGTGCTTTTATCAAAGATTTTCCACTGGATATAAAATATTCGGTAACTAGTTTTACTTTATCTGCCGATAATGAAGAAGGTACCATTGATGAGGCAGCTTGCCAGGGTAATACCTGGAGCGGTCAGGCAAGAGGAATCTTAAACAAACTGGTTTCGGGCCGAACCGTAACGGTTGATAACATCAGAGCTGTAGGGCCAGATGGACAAAGCAGAAAAATTCCAAGTTTGGTGTACTATATACATTAAAAATAACAGATATGAAAACACTTATTTTTAAAGCAGGGGTTTGTTTGGCGGCAGTAGTACTACTGGCACAAACAGCAGATGCGCAGCGTAGTGGCAGAAGAAGAACTACCAGCTCTAACAATAATAATAATGCAGGCAATACCAATCAGCCCGTTGATACGCTGGGTAAAAATCAGCAAAACAATAATAATGTGGCGCCTGTATATAACCCGTATGGAAATATTCCAATTGAGGTAGATTCTTCAGGCATGTTGGAGAATGAAGTAAAGAAGTCTTTACGTCAGGATAATGCTTACGATAAATCAAGCCTTACCAAACGTAATCCTTTGCCTTACGAATACCTGCGTTGGGATGATGCCTTATATGCTGAAAAAGTGTGGCGTGAACTGGATCTTCGTGAAAAAGTAAACAAAGTGTTTCAATATGATGCGCAGGATGATAATGGCAGCCAGATGTTTATCAATATATTGCTAAAAGCTGTAAACAGCGGAGAAGTAACTGCATTTGCTGATGATCGTTTTACAACTCCAATGAATCTAGCCGATATCCAGCAATTAACAATGGGAACAGCTGATACAGTGGCTCAAACGGATGTAAACAACCCAAACATTATTGTTAAGTATGTAGTAACCCGTGCCAGTTTTGATCCCAAAAGTGTAATGAAAATAAGAATCAAAGAAGAGTGGGTATTTGACAGAGAATCCAGCAGAATGTTTTGCCGCATATTAGGAATATCTCCCATGAAAACGGTAATGGATCAACGTACCGGAAAAGAAAGAGGTATTTCTCAAATGTTCTGGGTTTATTATCCTGATTTGAGACCTATATTGGCACGTTATGAAGTGTATAATCCAAAAAATATGGGACAAAGCCGTATGACCTGGGAAGAGCTTTTTGAGAGCCGTATGTTCAGCAGTTATGTATTAAAATCTACCATTGATAATCCTTCAAATAAGTATATCAGAAGTTATATAAAAGACCCGATACTTGCTTTACTTGAAGGCGATAATATCAAAGAGAAGATTTTTAATTTTGAGCAGGATCTTTGGTCTTACTAGTTCTAAAAAAGTTTAAATATTTGTAAGGGCTGTCATTTTTGGCAGCCCTTATTTTTTTTGTTTGCAAAGGATATTTAATTTTTTGTAGATCTGTGTTGCAACATTCGAATACTTGCTGTACATTTTTTTTATAATGTAATTTCTAGTGAATCACACGATAGTGTTTTTCCTATACTAAGTTGTAGAAATTGATAGTGACAGGTTTGTTATAAATTGACAAATGTCAAGACTCATAATTGATTGGTAGTCTAAAAATTAAATTTTTTTTATAGGTTGTTATTTTTTTTAATTATTTAAAAAAAATCTGACAAAATCGTAAAAACACTATAGGAAAATAAAAAATTAATCGTACTTTCGTAACGGTTTTTCATAGGATATTGGATTTTAAAAACGGGGCTGAATTTCTATTCTGGCCCCATTTTTTTTTGCCAAAATTTTTTCTCTTATTCATTTATTTTCAGAAGCTTTTTTAAAATGTGTGCATATTAAATTCGCTTTCTGCTCACCAATCAAGGCAATAAGTTCAGATGCTGCAACCGTTTTAATTCGTGACACAGATTTAAATTTTTTTAATAATAATTGAGCAGTTGCTTCCCCTATTCCCTTAATATCTTCCAGCTCATTTTTAAATGTACCACGGCTTCTTTTATTGCGATGAAAACTGATACCAAACCGGTGTACCTCATCTCTTATGCGGCGTATTAGTTTCAATTCATCGCTTTGATAGGGAAGCTTTACAGACTGAGTATCTCCTGTAAAAAATATTTCTTCAACATTTTTTGCAAGACCTATCATCGTCATTTGTCCTGGTAAATCTAATGCTTCAATGGCTTCAATAGCAGCACTAAGCTGACCCTTTCCACCATCAATAATTACTAACTGAGGAAGGCTTTGATTTTCTTCTTTTAGTCTTTTGTATCGCCTGTACACCGCCTCTTTCATAGTGGCAAAGTCGTTGATGCCGGTTACCGTTTTTACATTAAAACGACGATAATCTTTTTTGCTGGGCTCTCCATTTTTAAAGCAAACCATGGCCGATACGGGGTAGCTGCCTTGAAAATTTGAATTATCAAAACACTCAATATGTAACGGCAATTGTGGCAATTGCAGTTTCTCTTGTACTTGTTGCAGTAAATTGTATTTTGAAATGTCCTTGATGTTTAAATGCAGCCTTTCTTTCTTTTTTAATTCTTCAATATAATGCAGTGCATTTTTTTCTGACAGGTCCAATAGTTTTTTTCGGTCACCCCCTTTGGGTACTGTTAGTTTTATTTCAGTATCAGGATAAGCTATTTCAAAAGGCACTACCAATTCAACCGCATCGCTGTTAAAATTTTGCCTTAACCTTACAATTGAAAAAAGCAAGATTTCTGCTTTGGTTTCGTCAAGCCTGGCTTCCAGCCGGCTGGTATGTGTTTGTATAATCGCACCGTTTCTTACCATCAGATAGTTTACATAGGCAATATTTTTTTCCTGTAAGATATTGAATACATCTACATTGCCGGTTTTCACATTAGCAACCACCGATCTTGATTGATAGCCTTCCAAAAAATCAATTTTCTTTTTGATGAGTGAAGCTTTTTCAAAGGCCAGCTTTGAAGCTGCTGATTTCATCTCATGTTTAAAATGTTTGATCACTGGTCCCAGATTACCTTTCAGCAAATTTTTTAAATGCGCTAAATTTTCTTGATAGTCTTCAGCAGACTGCAACCCCTCGCAGGGGCCTTTACAATTACCCAAATGGTACTCCAGGCACACTTTAAATTTTCCTTTCTTAATATTGTTTTCCGTAAGACTGAGTGTGCAGTTTCTTAAAGGAATGGTTTGTTTGATAAACTCCAGTAATTCTTTTACTTTTTTTACCGAAGTAAATGGCCCCAGATATTCTGAGCCATCATCAATTTTTTGACGGGTGAGAAACACCCGGGGGAAAGGTTCATTTTTAATAACAATATAAGGATAGGTTTTATCGTCTTTTAAATTGATATTAAAGCGTGGTTGAAACTCTTTTATTAAAGTATTTTCTAATAACAATGCATCTTGTTCTGTATTTACAATAGTAAATTCAATACGTGCAATTTTTTGAACCAGCTCATAGGTTTTATAGCTGGTTAATGTTTTGGTGAAATAAGAGCTCACTCTTTTTTTGATATGCTTTGCCTTGCCTACATAAATTAATGTACCTGCTTCATCAAAATATTTATAAACTCCAGGCTGCGAAGGGAGCGATGGGGCAATATGTCGAAAGGTTTCCTGCGTCATCAATAGGTTTGTTCATTCCAGGTTACTTTAATTATACTTGTTTTTTCTGCCTTTCCGGGCTTTTGAGAAATGGTTGTAATCTGAAAATTTTTATCCATTTGCCAAAGCAAAATTTTTTTAAGCGAACTGTCTCTGTTTGATATTTCTCTAGTTATATATACACTCTTTACTTTGTCGCCCGAAGGATTGGGTATTATAGAAAGCTCTTGTTGTTGTACCTCTTCTTTTTGTGGATGTAGTGGCGTGTAGTTGATGGTAACCCGGTTTATCGATTTATTGTAAATGGTTTCTTCTTTATACCGTTTTGCAACTTTGGGATTG
>JAKIZK010000012.1:0-25665 GCA_022708055.1 Bacteroidota bacterium | reverse complement strand
CAAGATCCGGAATAGTTAAAAAATCTTTTGCGGCATTTGCAAACTGTTCTCTTGGTAAAAAAACAGTATCTGTATGTGTACTGTCGCTTAGGTCAAGTCTTAATATGGGATACAAGGAAGTGTCCACATGGTTTACCTGTTCCTTAATTAACGATACTACTGAGATAAATTTTTTTTCGGGCTCCGTGTTTTTGCTTTTGCAAGCAAAGGCCACTAAACAAATACACAAACTGATAATGCCTCCTTTTTTCATAACGAGCTTTTTGTATTAACGTTATTTGTCAAAAATAATTGAATTGGCCGCTATAAAGTAAATATCCCGCCGCGGGGCAGGATATTTATTGATAAGCAGTAAGTATGCAATTAATGAATGGTAACTCCCAGTTTGATTCCAAAATCAAATAAATGTTCTTTTACAGGATATGGAGCTTTAAAACTGGAACGTGTTTGATAACGGGCCTGTGGTCCTATCTTCCATTTGGTTTTTCCGGCAGAAAAGGTGGTATATAATTCCAGTCCTGTATTTACATTGAACTTTCTTATTAAAGATGGCATTTCTGCGTAATTCTTATAATCGGTTGTTATCAGGTAAGCCTGATCACTTAAGATATAGGTAGGCTGCACAGTGCCAATGATTCCAATGGTAGATTTGCCTTTTTGGGCAATCTTTAAATCAAGCCCAACCGGTATAGAAGCAGAGAAATAAAAATTGCGAAGCCAGTTTACATCATTGCCACTGCTAAAATTGCGATAGTTGGTGGTTGTTGATACTGAATTGGCTCCTGCTCCTGTATTTAATGCAATGGTTGCTATCTCACTATTTGAATAGAATGCTCTGATGTCATACTTGCTCACATTAAATTGAAATCCACCTACAATATTTAGATTTTTGAATAAGGGATAAGCTGTAGTAACACCAAATTGCAAACCAATATCGGGTTTATGTTTTACCAAGCTATTAATGTCGGTAAAAGCGGTATAGCTCAAACTGTTTGAAACAGCCTGTGATGCATTGATGAAATCTTTATTTTCACTCAGTCTTCTGTAAGTTACCGTTGGTGTAACAAACATTTCCCATCTTAGTTTTTTTCTTGATTTTCTATATTGATAGCTGTTTACAACACTTTCAATCGTTAAAGGATATCCGTTTTCTTCTTTTGCTACTGTAGTTTCAGGCTGTTTAGCTTGTGTTGCTTTATTTGCCAAATCTTCTTTATTTGTTGAAGTGGAAACAGGCTCAGTAAATAAAATGGAAGCAGCAGCAGGCGTAGTTTCAATTTGCTTCTTAGCAATCACGGGCATCTTAATGGCAACATCCGGCAAATCTTTATCCATATAGATTGCTATTCCTGCACTTGAAATGATCGTTTGTAATGCAGGTAGTATAGAGTTTGTAAATTGAATGGCTACCGCATCTTCGTTCAACTCATTTTCACTTGATGTATTTGAAAAAGGATTATTCTGAAAGATTTCCGGGGTGCCGAATTTTGCAATGGAGGGATTCGCAACTTCTTCAGGCTTGCTCTCCACTTTAAATGGAATTTGATTTTGAGATGCAACGGCAGCACTTGTATTGATCGGTCTTTTTGAAATAGCGTTAGCAACCAGATGTTTTGATGATGGGTTGGAGACCATTACGCCGGTTACAGCTCCAATGCTCAATAATAACAGACCGATTCCAATACCATACCATTTACTACGGGTATGAAGATTGTGATGAATGTTCTTCCATACTTTTTCAGATGGGAACATCCGGTATTGATCGGCATTGTTTTTTACAAACTGCTCAAAATCCCTGTTATAAAATTTGTCGTCCATTTCCAGTCAGCTATTTGGGTACGTTTTGGTTTATCGGTGATTGATAGACAGTAGCCAGTCAATCCCACTTTTTCCCGATCCATCAGTTCCGGTGGGCCGGGGTTTATGTAATATTTTTTTCCGAATCAAAATGTCTTCCAGCATTGCCTTTGCCCGGGTGTACTGGCTTCGACTAGTACTTTCTTCTATATCCAGCATATTGGCAATTTCACGATGGCTATAACCTTCTACTGCATATAAGTTCAGCACAGTTTTATATCCAATTGGCAAAGACCTGATACATTCAACCACCTGCTTCGCTTGAATAATGGCAGGTACACTGTCTTCCCTTACCTGCACACCGGTGGCATGAATGATGTCCACACTTTCATTAAACTTCTTATTTTTTTTAAGAATATTAATACAGGTATGTACTACAATTCTCCTGATCCACCCTTCAAATGCTCCCCTGTTTTCAAAAGTGTGTATCTGTGTAAAGACCTTAATGAAACCTTCCTGTAGCATGTCTTCGGCATCTTCACGGTTGTGGGCAAAACGATAACATACCGCCAGCATTTTGGAGCTGTATCTGTTGTACAACTCCCGCTGGGCTGCGGCATTATTTTTTAAACAACCTTGTAAGATGGCTTCCTCAGTCATAACTACCTGTTGGTTGCCTGTAAATTAGACAAAAATCTCATTCACTTGCTGCACAGAATTGTAAAAATTGATTTTTTAGGCAACCTTTTTTATTTCTGATGCTATAATTGCGAAAAATCACTAAAAACCGTCAATGATTTTTATTAAAAACAACTAAGGGAAGCTCCGAAACAGGATTTTTTATTAATGTGGTTTTTACGCCAAAAATCTGCTCAACTAAGTTTTCTGATAATATAGTGGAAGGTTTTCCGCTTGCTGCCATTATTCCATCTTTCATAAAAAATAACTGATCGCCAAACTGAGCCGCAAGATTTATATCGTGCATGACAGCCACCAAAATGGTTTCACCGGTTTTTAATTCCGTTGCTATTTCCAAAAACTCCTGCTGATAGGCTATGTCAAGATTATTGAGTGGCTCATCTAAAAATAAATATCTGAAATGATTTTTGCTTTCCCAGATTTGCGACAGCACTCTTGCATATTGTACTCTTTGTTTTTCGCCACCACTCAAGGTCAGGTAGTTTCTTTCTTTAAAGTTATTTAATTGCATCCTGCTCATTACCTCATTGCATATCTTTTTATCATTTTGCGTAGGCTGAAAATCAAAATGAGGATAACGCCCCATCATCACTACTTCTTCAACGGTGAGTGGGAAGCTAAGCTCCGGTTGCTGGCTCATCACAGCCCTGAATTTTGCAAGCTCACCTTTTTTATAAGATTGGAGGGGAAGGTTATTATATAAAACGGTTCCGGAATAAGAATTGATTTCTCCACTGAAAATTTTTAAGAAGGAAGATTTACCTGACCCATTTTGACCCATGATCATATTAAATGTTCCGGGCAAAAAATTTGCAGATACATCATAAAGAATTTGTTTTTTTCCTACACTATAGTTTATGGATGAAATGCTAAGCATTGTAGCCTCCTTTTTGTCCGGCAGCACCAAACTTTTTCAGAAGAAAAATAAATGCCGGCGCACATACAACGGAGATAATGATGCCTACCGGAATTTCTGCAGGTGCCAATAAAAGTCTTGCAGCCATATCGGCCAACGTAAGCAACAGGGCACCGATGATCATAGATGCAGGAATTAATATTTTATTATCACTGCCCATCATAAGCCGGATAATATGTGGAACAATAAGCCCTACAAAACTGATAACACCCACAAATGCAGTAGCTACTGATACCATTGCTGTATTTAAAATGAGTATGGTGCTTTTTAGTTTTCTGGTATCTACGCCCAAATAGTTTGCTTCTTCTTCGCCCAATAGCAGGGCATTTAATTGTTTTGAAAAGTAAGATGATATAATAAAAACAATGAGTGCCACGGCACCTACAATAAACACCTGCAACCAAGAGGCTCCTGAAAAATTTCCCAGCCCCCAAAAAGTAATACTGCGGGCTTGTGGGTCGCGGGCTATAAAACTCATAAACCCTACACCACTAAGGCCCATTGCATTTACTGTCATGCCTACCAGCAATAGCGAGGTGATGGACACATGTTTTTCTCTTTTTGCAAGCGCATAAACGATATATGTTGCTAACAGCCCACCTGCAAATGCAAACAGCGGAACAAGAAATGGCCCAATTGCGCTTTTAAATGAAGGGCTGATATTGGAGCCTAATACAAAAATAAAAGAAGCGCCAAATGCAGCACCGGCACTGGTACCTGTTAGTCCGGGTTCTACTATTGGGTTTCTAAACAAGCCCTGCATCAGCACACCACTTACAGCCAGAATGGCCCCTGTAATGGCGCATAATAATACTCTGGGCAATCTAAGTTCCAGAAAAACGCCTTCATAAATATTGGCCGAAGGTTTTCTTTGAAAAAAATGTTTTAATGATGATAACATTTCTTCCGGGCGAATGGATACTGCACCAAAGCCAATTGCTGCTAACATAACAATAGCCAGTAGTAAAATGGATACCGGAAAGAAGTATTTATTTTTTTTCAGCATAAGCTTCGGGATGTATGATGTGCAACATCTTGATAATATTTTCGCCGGTGCGTGGTCCAAAATAAATCAGATCATGCTCTTCAAAACGATAAATCTTTTTGTTTTTCCCGGCATTGGTTAAGGATACGCCAGGTACATCTTTAATAAATTTTTCCATGCTACCCATTTGGTCATACCCATAATCCGTAGCAATAATAATATCAGGATTGGCTGTAGCTACAGCTTCAGCGCTTATTTGTCTGGCGCCTTTTGCTTCATAGTGTGTGGTTTTGCCGCCGGCCAGTGCAATGAGTTTATCGCCCACTCCATTGCGTCCACTCATGATGAAATAAACATTATTGGCTCGGCCAAAATGTATAATCATTACCGATGGTGTATCCTTTAGTTGCAAATCGCCTACTGTTTTTT
Organism: Bacteroidota bacterium; assembly: GCA_022708055.1. Taxonomy (GTDB): domain Bacteria; phylum Bacteroidota; class Bacteroidia; order Chitinophagales; family Chitinophagaceae; genus JJ008. The sequence continues at coordinate 20,839 of JAKIZK010000012.1, read as the reverse complement.
CAGCAGCAGCTATTTCGTTTTGCATTTTCTTTACAACCGAGTCGGCTTTGCTTTCAACGCCGAAATATTTTCCAAGCTCTTTTAACAGCAACTCTGCGCTGTCTATGGTGTTTGCTTTGCCAAATGCTTTTATGTTCAATCCCGCTTTTGTAATTTGTGGTAATACATTTTCAGGGCCTATGTCATTGCTATGTATCACCAGATCCGGATTCATGGCTATTATGCCTTCGGGATTTAATGCCCGGTGATAACCGACCGTTTTTAGCAGTTTTGCACTATCGGGATAAGTACTACTCAAATCAACTGCTACCAGATTATGGCCTTTACCCAGCGCAAATACCATTTCCGTTAGATGTTTTGAAAGGCAAACAATACGCATATCTTTTTTGCCATCTGTTTCTTTGTTGCCAAAGCGGCCGCAACTCAATAGCAGCGCAGCCGTAAAGAATACAAGAGTCGATTTCATATCTTATTTTTTTTAAAGCATGGCCGCTCTTTCGTTGCGGCCATGCTATTGCCTATTAATTAAATGTATATCTCAGATTCAACCCGCCAAATACGACTGCTTTGGGTGGGCCCGGAATGTATGCATCGGGTAATTGGTTTACAAAAATCATGATGGGATATCGGGTGCCTGTAATATTGTTTACACCCAGATATGCATCTACATCAAAATGCGTGTTAATACTTTTTCTGTAACCCAGTTTCATATTAAGCAAGTTGTAACTGCTTGCTTTACGCAATGCATAGGTTTCAGGATTTTGTGTCAGTCTTTCTTTTGCAAAATTGGTTGGGTCTTTATACAAATGTGAAAAGCTGGCATAAACGCCCACATTGGTTGCCGCATCTATTCCACAGGAGGCCATTACCTTGGGTGTACCAAATACATCAAGCCCGCTATAATCTACCGTGTCAATACCTCCACCTGATGTAGTGCTTCCGGTTTTAAAAATGAAATTTTCACCATATTTAAAGTCAGAATATGTAAAATTTATAAACGGAGTAAGATTCGCTATTACTCCTTTTCCATTTTTAATAATTGCATACTTAATAGCTGCTTCAATTCCTTTATGGTCTTGTTCGCCTCCATTGATCATATAACTATAAGCAGTTGTGGTAGGCGGTGTGGCGGGTACGGGTACCGATACGGAAGTCATTTTGTCCTTAAACTTCAAAGCAAATAATGAAATCTGGTAAACCAATTTGTCGTTTAGTATGGTTCCCTTCGTTCCTATTTCAAATTGAGTTCCTTTTTCAGGCTTCAGTACACCATTTACTTTTCCGGTGGCATAGGCTGCCGGTGGTGTACCTGATCCTATTTGTGGCGTAGTAATAAAGAAATAAGAACTTACCGGTGCCTTAAATCCGGTACTATAGGCTGCATAAACTGAAAAGCCTTTTTTGAAAATTTTATTGATTGCAAAATGGGGCGATACCATTTTTTTATATGTTGTATCATATCTTGATGGGTCTAACGTAGTGGCAACTGGTGCTTTTAATCTGTCATCAAGTGTAATGTGCTGTGTACTCAGGCCAAGCCCGGCAGTTATAGATATGTCTTCTGGCAATGCCAATGTCCACTCGGTAAACCAGGCAGTAGGAGTGGTTACAAAAGCATTGTTTGACCTAAGTGCATTGATCACCCAATAAGGACTTACACCATAAGTATAAACCAAAGGATTGGGATCGGCCGGGTCGGCTTTCATGCTATAGCCCAATACCTGTGCATCCTGTCTTTGTACTTCCAAACCTGTTACGCCATTCAATGATGTATTATTATTAATAGCAAATCGTGTATTGAATGAAGTACGTAAACCGTAGTTTACACTTGTCTTGTCTGTCCAGCCACCTGCGGAGCTTACATCGCTTCTAAAGCCGGTACCAAACAAAGAAGTAGTGTTGGAAAAATTATTGCTGAAATGATAGACATGGGAGATGCCTGCTCTGAATGTACTCACTTTACTATGCGCATTATTTTTTATATAGTTTGGATTGCCCGAATAGTCATGATTGTTCCATTGCGTAATGGTCAGTTCGCCTAATCTTTCATCATAGCTATCGGTATAACCCACAAATACAGAAAGCGATTGTTTGGCATTGGGTGCAAAATCACCGGCAAAATTTACAAAGTCTTTATGTGATTTATTATGAATTGAAAATCCATCAGACTTTTGTTTGCCGTAACTCAACATCACACTACTTTTATCGCCGCCTGCGGCTACCTGTGTGGTAAGTCGCAGCAAGCCATAATTACCAAGCATTATATTTTGTGCAATGGAAGTTTTACCTTTTCCGGGTGCGCTGATTTTTAAGTTTACAGAACCTGCAATTGCCTGGCCATAAAGTGTACCTGCCGGCCCCTTTACAATTTCCGCATTATCAATTGAGGCATAATCAATATCATCAAGCGTTGTATTTCCCTCCGCATCGGTAATAGGGATATCGTTCAAATAAACTTTGTAACCCTGTCCGTCAAAATTGCTGCTGATGCCGCGGGTGCCTCTGGAGCCATTGCCATAGCCACGAATATTAAATTGCTGACCGCCGGAAACGGTTCTTCGATTCATTTGTACGCCTGGAACACTGGTTTGAATGATATCATCAAAAAATACACCCTGACCTCTTTTTAAATCAGGTATGCCCAGTTTGGTGATGGATACCGGCTGCGATAATAATGATTTGTTCTGAGCAGAAGTTGCCGATATTTCTACATTCTCAAGATTTTGGCCAAGTGCTGTTAATCCAATATTTACTTCTTCATCGCAGTTTTTTATATTAATGGTTTGTGGTTCATAACCCACAAAAGAAATAGTTATTTTATTCGTCTTTCCACATTCAAGTGAAAACCCGCCGTTTTTATCAGTAGTGGTTCCTTTTTTGTTTCCATAAGAAATGGTTGCTCCGGCCAGTGGTGCTCCCGAAGTTTTGTCAGTTATTTTTCCGTTTATTGTTTTTTGTGCAAATGCCGCTATCATAAAAAGCATGAGCACAGTAAACAGTGAAATTTTTTTCATGTTTAATATTTTGTTTAGATAAATACACATAACCCTGCGCTAATAAATATCAGCACTCACTGTTATGTACATTAAAATGAAATAAGAAATGTTGATGGTAAGATATCCATCAGCCCCGGGGGGGTGGTGTATGGTTGCCGGTAAAGGCAGGAGGTGGTATCATTTCAGCAAAACAGGGATATTGCAATGCTGCAATGGTTGTAAACGATCTCTCAGCATACTGTGTATCATCCAAGCCGGAAACAAATTGTAAAAGCTGCGTAAAAATTTTATGATGGTTGTTGCGAGAGCGTTGTGTGGCTTCTTTCAGCCGTTGCAACAATAAGGTTTCTTCATCATCATAAATTCCTTTTACGGAAATAGTGCCATCTTTATTGTCGTTTATTTTTTTTACATCAAAATAATGGCCGTTCACCATTAATTCTTTGTCCGGGCGAGACCAGCGAATATTTTTTTTATTTATGGTAAGAGAATGTAATAAATCACTTTCAAGCCTTCTTTTCATTTTATGTTGTATCCATTGTTGCTGAATATGAAAAGCACATGAAAAGATGACTGGCATGAGTACCGGAATCAGCAATAAGAATGCAGTTATTTTATGTTTTGTAGTTGTCACTTATGAAACAATAGACAAATATACATGATTTGATTGCTCCTTACAGCAAAGAAAAATGACAGGATTCGTTCCTGTCATTTTCAAATTACCTGTTTTTTTTGAGTATTATAAATTAGCTCTTACCGAAAAAATAAAATTGGAGCCTGCCGCTACAATGCCTGACGAGTAGGGGCGATAACGTTGATTGGTTATGTTTTCCCATCCTGCAGTAAGCGTAAAATTTTGATTCAGTTTGTAAGATGTTTTTACATTTAATGTGTACCAGCCCGGCGAATAGGGCTTTCCATTTGCATCCACTGCATACATATAGCCTTTACTTTGCTCGGAGGGTGCTAGGTCTTCATTTTTTATCTGACTGTTATACACCCATGAAGCTTCTGCAAAAAACTTTTTATGTTTATAACGCAACGCAGTACTTCCATAAAATGGAGGTGCATGACGTAGCGCCACCTGCTCATCTTTATCTTCATCAGTTTCCTTTCCTTTTATCCAGTTTGCATTGGAGTGAACAGAAATCTTTGGCGTAAAATAATATTCAACTCCCAGTTGTACTCCTGAAACAGTGGCTTTGGCCACATTCTGCAATGACTCCACTTGGCTCAAGGTACCATCAAACATGATACTGTCCTGTCCGTTTAGTGTTGAAGTACGCCTTACGATTGCATTATTGAGTAGTGTGTGAAATCCGTTGAGCTCAAGCTTCAATTTTTGATAAATAGTTTTCACTATTCCCAATTCAAAATTCCAGGCATATTCCGGAGTCAGGTCCGGATTGGGAATGATCACATTTCCGGGAGTACTTTCAAATAATTTTCCAATATCATCCACGTTTGGCATACGATATCCTGTTGAAATATTGGTATTGATTTGCCAGCCGCCATCGGGTCGAAAAACCAAACCTGCATTTCCTGTTAATGCTCCGTCTTTTATTTCAGCGTTACTAAATGGAAATTTAATGTACGTAGTATCAAAATCTGCATGCAAGGTATTGTAGCTATAGCGTAGCCCTGTTGTAAAAGTGAGTTTTGGATTCAGGTTTACTTTATAACTTCCATATACACCTGTTGTGCTCCAGATACTGCCATCAGGATATCGACTTACGGAAGGTGTAACAGACCCGGTGGAAATATTTGTTATTTCGCCGGTAGAACCCACTTTGTTGTGTACATATTCAATGCCATAAAACAAATTTCCTTTACCCAATGCCTTGGTGGCATCTACATTGGCGCTGATTGCTTTTACGGTTTCCCGCTGGTTTGATCTGCTGTTATTATTTCTTCTTCTGTCAATTCTGCTTTCTTCATAATCCTGATAGGCGACAGTAAGTTTCATGTCATCATACAAACTTGTTTTTTGAGAATGTAATAAGTGCAATGTGTGCATATTCCATATCATAGGACCATAATGCCATTCCGCAAACCTCAATGAGCCATTTCTATATTGTATCAATCGGTCGTAGCGAGGCGCATCACCGGTGCGTGCATGTGTAAAAATGTATTGCAGATTCCAGTTTTGATTGGGTTTATAACTAATCTTCTGCAAAAAATTAGTTTGATTATATCCGCTAAAACGTTGCACACGAGGGTCGCTGTTTTGTACTATGCTGTCTTTATTATTGATTCTTTCTACATATTCAGGTCTTAAATAATTTCCCTGACCTGCTCGACCATTCTTTCCCATTTTTAAATCATCAAAATCGCTGTAAGAAAAAGAAGAAAGCAACGCCCATTTTTGCCAACCCAGATTGATATCGGCATGGATGGTTTTTTCTTTGTTGGCTGTTGAATAACGACCCAGCACACTTCCTTTTGCCAATGTTTTTTTGTCGGTAGAAAAGCGAGGCTCCAGTGTATGAAAATCCATCACGCCACCAATGGCATCGCTACCATAAATGAGAGAACCCGGGCCAAAAATAACTTCTGCCGACTCCACACTCAGCGGATCAATGCTGATTACATTTTGCAGATTGCCGCTACGGTAAATGGCATTGTTCATTCGTACCCCATCGGCAACTAATAAAACCCGATTGGTAGCAAAGCCTCGAATCATTGGGCTGCCGCCACCCAATTGACTTTTTTGTATAAACACAGAACCGCTTTGGCCCAGCAAATCGGCCGAGGTTTGCGGATTATTTCTCAGGATTTCAAATTTGTTTATTTTGACAATCTTATTGGGGACTTCATTTAATTTTTGTTCCCATTTATTGGCAGATATTACCAGATTGTCTAATGTTTTTTCTTCAAGCGTATCTGTTTGTGCATAAGTGTTATGACATACATACACCAATGCCATAAGCATAAAAGCTTTTTTCATAATTGATTGGTTTGATTACAAAATAAAAATTGAACGTATTTGTAATCAAACCTTTGGTGGTGGAGTGAGAATGTCTTTAAAAGTATGCGGTAGCATATTTTCATTGCAAGCTAATGCCCATTGAGAAAGGGCAATATTTGTTGCAATCAGAAATTGTGAATGAAATGAAAATGTAAATTGAAAACTTTGAAATGGTGCTACAGATGCTGATTCTTCAGACTCTTTTTCTTGCTGACTGTTTGCAAATTGCTGAAGCAGTTTTGTTTCCTCTTCGTCAAAATGACCTTTTAATAATACCGTGCCGTCGGCATTTTTTAATACGCCTTCAATGTCAAACATAGCACCATTGATGACTATTTCATCTCCTGCTATTAATGATTTCTGATTGTCAAGCGAAATGGTTATGAAATGTAGAGGCTTTTTGCTCATTCTGGCTTTTACATTTTTTTGTAAATGTCTTTGACGAGCCAGATATAAATGAGCAGAACCGGTAAGTACCATTACAAGTAAGAGTAACAGAAAAGCCGATATCGTTTTGTAAAGCGGCAATAAACCTTTTTGGCAAATATAATAACTTGAACAGGATGAAGAAAACAAAACGAGTTTCGGTTGCGATTTTCCCTTATCGCTTTGGTCTTACTAAGCTATCCATTGGATATTTTGCCTTCATACTATCCTGCACCGATTGTGCCCAATTCGTAACCTTAATTTTTTCATCATGGGTAAGTTTTGCATCCTTGTGAGTCCAGGTATATGAGTTGAGCGGCATTTTCCCTTCTTTTACCATCTCAATGGTTTCTTCCATTTTATGATATTGAAATCTTAAAGAACGATTGGTGAATTCATCGTAATTGATTTCTCTTTTGCCTTCTACAATGTGCTTATTGAGCCACCAGTGAATGGGCTGAATTTTTGAATACCAGGGATACCTTGTATTGTTGCTATGACAGTCGTTACAGGCTTTTGCCAATATTGCTTTAACATCATCGGGCACGGGGTAGGTGTGGCCAATGTAGTTAGGCTGATTTCCTGTGGCAATATTTTTCGTTGGATGAAAAAACTGAATAATTATAAATATACCGGACAGAATCAGCGCAGTATATTTCAAAATTTTTTTAAACATGGTTATTTGTATTATTTGGTTAAAAGTGCTCCTGTCATTTCGGGTGGTACAGGAAGCTGCATCAGCGTTAAAATGGTAGGTGCAATATCGCCCAATTTTCCGGGTTTTAAGTTGAGTTTGCTCACCTTGTCAATAACAAAAAGTGGTACAGGATTTAAAGTGTGTGCTGTATTGGGCGTCCCGTCTTCGTTTATCATATAATCCGAATTGCCATGGTCGGCAGTGAGAAAAATGGTATATCCATTTTCAAGTGCTGTGGTCACTAACTGTTCTACACAAGCATCCACCGTTTCTACGGCTTTCACCGCAGCCTGAAAAACACCGGTATGTCCAACCATATCGGCATTGGCAAAATTGATACAACCAAAATCAAAACTTTGATTCTTGATTTCTTTTAACAAGGCTTCTGTAAGTTCTTTTGCACTCATTTCCGGTTGCAGATCATAGGTGGCTACTTTGGGCGAAGGCACCAAAATTCTTTTTTCCCCCTGAAATTTTTTTTCGCGGCCCCCACTGAAGAAAAAAGTTACATGCGGATATTTTTCTGTTTCAGCAGCTCTGATTTGTTTCAGCCCATTTTGTTCAATAATTTCTCCCAGTGTATTGTTCAGATTATCGTTATCAAAAATGACGGCAATATTTTTAAAATTTTGATCATATTCTGTCATCGTAGTATAGTGCAGGTCTAGTTTTTTCATTTCCTGCTCTGGAAAGTCAGATTGCGTAAGTACTTGTGTTATTTCACGGCAACGATCGGTTCGAAAATTGAAGCAAAGCACGGCATCGCCATCCTGAATAGTGGCAATGGGATGCTGCTGCTCGTCAACGATAACTGTTGGTTTGATAAACTCATCTGTAATATTTTGCCGGTATGAATTTTCAATAGCTATAATTTCATCAGTTGCCGTATCTCCTTTTCCATTTACCAGAGCATCATAAGCTTGTTTTATGCGTTCCCATCTTTTATCTCTATCCATTGCAAAATAGCGTCCGCAGATGCTGGCTATTTTTCCACCTGAAAGTTTAAGATGCTCAGCTAAATCTTTTATAAATCCTAATCCGCTTTTGGGATCACAGTCGCGGCCATCGGTAAACGCATGAATGAAAACATTTTTCAAACCTTCATGTTTACATACATCTAAAATAGATTTCAAATGATTGATATGTGAATGAACGCCACCATTGCTTACCAACCCTATTAGATGAAGGGGTTTATTATTGTTTTTTGCAAAACGAATAGCAGAAAGCAGGTTTTCATTTTTTGAAAACGAACCATCTCTGATGGCTACATTTATTCTTTGCAATTCCTGATAAACAATTCTCCCGGCTCCCAGATTTAAATGTCCTACTTCCGAGTTTCCCATTTGGCCATCGGGCAATCCTACTGCTTCGCCGCAGGTAGTTAAAGTCGTGTGCGGGTATTTTTTGTACAAAGAATCGGTAAATGGAGTATTTGCTTGTTGAATTGCATCGGCTGCCGCAACTTTTCCGAGTCCCCAGCCGTCCATTATTATTAACAGTACTTTTTTTACAGACATTTATAAAGAAATATTAAAAGTGAGTAGAAATTCAATCTGTTTTGGGTAAGAAAACTCAAAACTACCTGAAAAATTACATTTTCAAGAATTGAAAGAGGAAATTGGATTAGAAAAGAACTTGATTTTTAATATTTTAGCGGTACAAAAAAAGAGAAATTAAATATGGCATGTTTTTAGATTTATATGCCATGAAACTAAATAAAATGAAAAAGAAATTTACAACCTTAGCTATTGCATTATCTCTGGTTCTTTCTGCCTTTTCGCAGCCGGGAACCGAGATTGACAAGGTGGTGAGTAATTTAAAAACCGGAAACGCCACAGAAATTTCAAAGTATTTTGATGATTATGTTCAACTTACACTTCCCGGCGAAAGCGACAGCTACAGTAAAGCCCAGGCAGTTCAAATTGTAAAAGATTTTTTTGCAAATAATAATGTGAGCGGATTTGAGCTCAAACATAAAGGTGAAGCACCTTCCGGCCACTATTGCATTGGTACATTACAAACAACCAATGGTAATTACCGCACCAATGTTTTTATGAAGAATAAAAACAATAAAGAAGTAATCAGAGAAATCAGATTTCAACTGGTAGAATAGCATACCAAAAATAAAATCATCAAAGCCCCGGTTATAACAGCCGGGGCTTTGTTATTTTTGTGCTTATGAATTTTGATGAACAATTGCGGCATTTGATTGTTGAAGCATTACAAGAAGATATAGGAGATGGAGATCACTCTACATTGAGTAGTATAGCCGCAACGGAAAAAGGGAAGGCTGTTTTGAAAATAAAGCAAGATGGTATTTTAGCAGGATTAGCAGTTGCCCAAAAAATATTTTTATTTAAAGAGCCCACTGCTGTTTTTGTTCCGTATAAAAAGGATGGCGAGGCCATGTATTTTGGAGAAAAGGCATTTGAAGTAGAAGCTTTGGTGCACACCATTTTGCAATGCGAAAGACTGGTGCTGAATTGTATGCAGCGAATGAGTGGCATTGCTACACTTACAAAACAATATACAGATAAGCTTGTTGGGTATAAAACTAAACTGCTGGATACCCGAAAAACCACTCCCAATTTCAGGCTGCTCGAGAAGGAAGCAGTACGTATAGCTGGCGGTGTCAATCATAGGTTTGGGTTGTATGATATGATTATGCTCAAGGATAATCATATTGACTATTGTGGCGGTATTGAAAAAGCAATTGAAAAAGCATGGAGATATGTGCAGGAAAATAAACCTGAATTGAAGATTGAAGTGGAGACAAGAAGTATAGCAGATGTAGAAAAAGTGTTGGCCGTAGGAAGAAATAAAGTAACTCGTGTGATGTTGGATAATTTTAATCCGGCAGATGTAGCTCATGCGGTTTCTCTGATTGGCGAAATATTTGAAACAGAAGCCAGTGGCGGCATTAATTTGCAGAATATTGAGGACTATGCAAAGGCCGGTGTCGATTATGTAAGTGTGGGTGCATTAATACATCAGGCAAAAAGCCTGGATCTGAGTTTGAAAGCGGTTATTGTAAAATAATAAATCAAATGAGTAAGAAAAACAAACCGGATAGTAACGGATATGTATATAGTACCAATCCTGATTTTACTTTTCAATCGGAAGAATCAGAATTGGTAACCTTACCGGCTACTCAACAAAAACTGAAGGTAAGTTTGGATACACGCAATCGAGCAGGCAAGGCAGTTACGCTGATAGCGGGCTTTGCAGGAACAAAAGATGATTTGGAAGAGCTGGGTAAGAAATTGAAATCATTTTGTGGTACCGGCGGTTCAGCAAAGGATGGGGAAATAATAATACAAGGTGATCAAAGAGAAAAGGTATTACAATGGCTCTTAAAAAATGATTATAAGCATTCTAAAAAAGTATAAATGTTTTTCTTTTTCATTTTTATACCAGGTTCATTGGTTTTTTTAGCAATCGCTTTATTGTGTATTCGCTTTTTTGCAAAAGGAATTGCTATTGTCAATTTGAGTAGTGAAGAACATAAAAAAGCAAATCAGCGAGTGGGAATAAAAACAATCATTTTTGCATTATTAGCTCTTACACTTGCAGGTTGGTTGTACTGGCGTTATATCTGGATATGGTAACTTATTTATTACACTAGGTTTTTATTGCCCCTGAGCTAATGAATAAGCTTTCAAGTCGCCCCATTTGTTCAACAGTTCTAATGAGCAGATTTTAAAATTTCCACTCATACTTACATAAAGGCCAATCACATCCTGCTGACTTAGAGGATAGTTATCAATACTTTCAAACCTAACATTGTATTGGTTTACCAGATTGGTATAAACAGAGCCGGTAGGCCACACTTGTGTACCGCGGTTGCTGATGTTGATGAGGTTAAACTTAACGCCGCCATGTCTTTTACATTTTTCGGCAATGGCAGCAGGTTGTTCATCGCTTTCTATAAATAAATCCACACCCACGATGGTTTCATTTCCTGTTTCTTTTGTCACCAACATCGGATTCATTTCAAGCTTCAGTGGTGCAGGAGTACCGGGCTTATTCGTTATTAATTCTCTTGCACCCAGGGCAGGTTTATTCCCAAAATTTGCAATGATAGCATCTGCAAAAGCAGTTGTATTTACAGCAGGAGTTCCTTTGTCGCCAAAGTCGCCCGTATGCACACCTGTTTCAAGTGTATAGAGCAATGCATTTTCAATAATGGCTGCATTTTCTGTAAGACCCAAATGGCGCAACATTCCTAATCCACTTAATAGTAAAGCAGTAGGATTAGCAATATTCTTTCCGGCAATATCGGGTGCAGTGCCGTGTACGGCTTCAAATATGGAAATATGATCACCAATGTTGGCTGAAGGAGCAAAGCCCAGTCCACCTACTAATCCGGCACAAAGATCTGAAACGATATCGCCCTGCAAATTGGTAAGTACTACAACATCAAAACTATCAGGCTTTATCACCAATTTCATACATAGGTCATCAACAATTACATCGTCTGCTTTTAAATCAGGATAGTCTTTAGCTACTTCATAAAAACATTCCAGAAAAAGTCCATCGGTCAGTTTCATAATATTGGCCTTATGACCACAGGTAATGCGTTTGGCTTTTTTTTGCCTGGCCATTTCAAACGCATATCGGATAACCTGCATACTGCCCGGGCGGGTAATAAAACGGCGGCTCAATGCTACATCATGTGTAAGCATGTGTTCAATACCACCATAAGTGTCTTCAATATTTTCTCGCACCACAGTGATATCAATTGGAATACCCGCTTTGCTGAAAACAGTATCTACGCCGTGCAGCGAAAGAAAGGTTCTCTTATTGGCAAATGTGTTCCAGGTTTTGCGAGCTGTTACATTAATACTTTTTACGCCTTTCCCTTTTGGTGTTTCCATGGGGCCTTTAAAAAGTATGCCCAGTTTTTCAATAGTTTGCTTTGCTTCCGGAGTCATTCCGTTATTGAAGCCTTTGTCAAAAACCCATTTGCCCATTTCCACCATTTCATATTCCAGCGGCACTTGATTGGCATTGAAAATTTTTAAAACGGCATCCATAATTTCCGGACCTATTCCATCTCCTTTTGCAACAGCTATTTTCATATTATTTTACCCTTTTTTGCAGGTGGTGCAAAATTAAGGTTTGGCGGTGAACGGATAAAGGAGCAGTATCAAACGAATCAAACGATTTACATTACTCACTGTGCGATTTTTTTTGTTCTCTCATAGTGGAAAAGGAGGAAAGGAGCGGGATTTAAAAGAATAAAGCTTCTCTCTTTTTCTCTTTATTCTCTGAGCGATTTTTTTTCTTTACTTTTACTCTATGACGAGCATGATTTCTGAAGGCATTAAAGTAAGTGTAGAAACCACTTATCAACCCGATTTTAGCAATCCGCTACAATCGGAATTTGTGTTTTCCTATCATATCACCATTGAGAATCACAATGCCTTTCCGGTAAAGCTTCATCGCAGGCACTGGTATATTTTCGACAGCGATGCTACTTTTCGTGAAGTAGAAGGCGAAGGTGTAGTAGGCGTACAGCCCACCATTCTTCCCGGCAAAAGTTACGAATATACCAGCAGCTGCAACCTGAACTCTGAAATTGGAAAAATGAACGGGCATTATGAAATGGAAAACCTGTTCAATAAAAAATTTTTCTTTGTTGATATTCCTGCTTTTGAAATGATTGTACCTTTTAAAGGAAACTAATTTATTAGTATCGATTATTTGGGTTTATACTTAGCCACATTTAATATTTCTCTTGCGGGTGTGTTCATTATTTTCTCCGGCGACCAGCCTGAATTTTTACTCACAAACTTTTTTACAATCTGCCAGCCCACCCATTGCCCTATGTTGCCGGGAGATTGCTCCTGTGATAAGCCTTGTGTAAAGGGTGCTTCACCTATATAATTTTGTATTATTTCGGGATTGATAGAATTCAGATCTTCATTTTTTACAATATAACTCCAAATCAGGCCTTCGTATTCTTTGCACCACTCAAGTTGTTGCCTGGTATAGCCTGTTTTTAGTGTGTCTGGTGTATTGGGTAAAAATTTATCTAAGAGGTACCATTGTTTTCCTTTTTCAATCATTTGCTCAATCAAAGGCAGTCCTTTGCTTTTGTCAGGAAACAAATCTTCAACCACGGCTTTCATACAATTGGCTGTTATGTATTCTTTTGAAAAGCGACGCGAAATATAGGATGGAAACATTTCCTGAAAAGCCTTGTCCAGATATGCCGGGAAATCTTTTCCCGCAAACTGTTGTAACCCTACAGCCAAACCCGTGCGGGTGGTAGCTACACCCGGCGCATCAAATGGCCCGGTAAATAAAATCAGCTTCCCGGTTTTGTAGTTGGGGAAATAATATTTTACATATTGAAAAGCGGTTATTAATTCTTTTTTTAACCCATCTGTGTTTTTAAAAGTTTCAAGTATTGAACTTTCTATCGGTTGATAATCTTTTAAAAATACTTTTACACGTTGCATAGCTGCTGTGCTACTGTCGTGTGCGTCAATGCCCAGCACCTGCTGCATAAAGTCAATATAAAAATCAGGGAAAGCGGCAGCCGTTTTTTGTAAACCCATTTTTAAATGGTTGGTATCCATGCTAAAAAAGATTTGATCAAATCTTTCTATGGGCAGGTCGACTTTTATTTTGGAAACATCGGGTCCCTTTTTTTTGCTGCCACAGGAAAAAAGCAGGAAGGCAAGGCCGGAAATCAAAACAAATTTTTTCATCGTATTGGTAAACGGTTGAACGGTAAAATTGTTGTTTTGCAAAGTAAGCAAAGAAAACATTAGCATACCTTTGAAAGATGAAAATAGCACTGGCACAACAGAATTATCATATCGGAAATTTTGAAAAGAATACAGAAAAAATTATTGATGCAATTCAGCAGGCAAAAAAACAGAAAGCTGATCTGATCGTATTTTCTGAACTCTGTATTTGTGGTTACCCTCCCCGCGACTTTCTGGAGTTTGATGATTTTATTGACAAGTCTTATGCTGCTATTGATGTCATAAAACAATATGCTGATGATATTGCAGTCATTGTGGGTGCACCCGATCGTAATCCGATAAAAGAAGGAAAAGACCTGATGAATGCTGCATTTTTTCTACATGAAAAAAAGATAAAAGCCATTGCACATAAAACTTGCCTGCCTAATTATGATGTGTTTGATGAGTATCGGTATTTTGAACCCGCCTATCATTGGAACGTAGTAACATTTAAAAACCTGCGTATCGCACTTACTATTTGTGAAGATATCTGGAATCTGGGTGATAATCCGCTGTATCGCATTTGCCCCATGGATGAACTGATGAAACAGCAACCCGACTTGATGATTAATATTTCTGCTTCTCCGTTTGACTATACACATGTAGAAGACAGAAAAGCGATTGTAAAACAAAATACAACCAAGTACAAGTTGCCCATGTTATATTGCAACTGCACGGGTAGTCAGACAGAAGTTGTATTTGATGGTGGTTCTTTGGTTTTTGACAAACATTCGAATCTGATTGCACAGTTACCATTATTTGAAGAGGATATGCAGTATTTTAACCTGAATGATGATGGAAGTTTTGTTCAGCCGGTAAGTATTGCTTCCAAAGATTTGCCCAATGAAGAATTGAACCCGGCAGAACTGGATGTAAATCTTTGTACTGCAGAAATCTATCAGGCAATCGTAACCGGTATTCGAGATTATTTTTCAAAAATGGGGTTTGCCAAGGCTATTTTAGGAAGTAGCGGCGGCATTGACAGTGCCGTTACGCTGGCTATTGCTTGCGATGCATTGGGTAGCGAAAATGTAAGGGCGATTTTAATGCCTTCACCATATTCTACCGGCCATTCGGTAAGCGATGCAGAAGCCCTGAGCAAAAACTTGGGTAACCCGTATGACATACTTCCAATAAAAGATGTGTATGAAAGTTTTTTAGAAACGCTGCATCCCGTTTTTAAAGACCTTCCTTTTAGTTTGGCCGAAGAAAATATTCAGGCAAGAACCCGCGGCAATTTATTGATGGCGGTTGCAAATAAATTTGGTTACATATTGCTGAATACATCCAATAAAAGTGAACTGGCAACAGGTTATGGCACTTTGTATGGCGATATGGCGGGTGGGCTGGCTGTATTGGGCGATTGTTATAAAATGCAAGTATATGCGCTGGCAAAATTTATCAATCGTGAAAAAGAAATCATTCCCAATAATATTTTAGTAAAACCACCTTCGGCCGAATTGCGCCCCGGTCAAAAAGACTCCGACTCGTTGCCGGATTATGCAGTGCTGGATAAAATCTTATATCAATACATAGAAAGAAGGCAAGGCCCTGCTGATATAAAAGCACAGAACTTTGATGCAGCTCTGGTAGATCGGGTGTTGAGGCTGGTTAATATCAATGAGTATAAACGCAATCAATTTTGTCCCATCATACGCATTTCTCCAAAAGCATTTGGAGTAGGAAGACGGGTTCCCATTGTTGCAAAATATCTTTCTTGATTTTTTTTAATGAATGAAAGTAATGACAACGGTAGCTGCCGGACCTACGGGTGGCGTATATAACATTTGTACAACCAATTCTGCTTCGGTTAGCGATACTAAAGTAAAATCAGTTGAACCGTTTGTAAACAGAGGACTTGAAGTATGAATAACCGTTTCTCCACTTGCAAAATTCCAGGTAAAAGTATAAGTCTGAGGATCACCGGCATTGCATTTCGTAGCACCTTCATCGCCCGAGCCATTACCATTAGAAAGAAATGTTAGCACATTATCTCGCTGGCAAGCCTGCACTTGCCCGGTTGCATCAGCCCCGCCAATGGTTGCACTCTTAAATTTCCAATTTGCCTGAGTTAATAGTTGTGTTTTAGTTTTGGGAGGTGGTGTATTATCACTTTTATTTCCGCAAGAATTAAAAATAAATAAACCAAACAAGGCAATCAAGATGGATTGAACAATTTGTTTTTTCATATTTGGGATTTGAGATTACAAAATACGATGTTTTTTAAGAATGCTATCAGTAAAAACCCGCTAAAATAATGCCGGATTTACTGCCATTTATCATTACGGCAGGTTATTTGCAAAGTTCAAGTTCGTATTTTGTGCCACTTAAATTTTTGACATGCTTAAAACAGCTGAAGACATACGTCTTTTAAATGAAAAAATTACACAATCCGGACAGTTTATAGATAAATTAAAAGAAGAAATTGGACATGTTATTATTGGCCAACAGCAAATGCTTGACCGATTGCTTACCGGACTACTTAGTAATGGACATGTATTGCTGGAAGGCGTGCCCGGGCTTGCAAAAACACTTACAATAAAATCATTATCGCAGGCCATTCGTGCAAAGTTCAGCCGCATACAGTTTACCCCCGATCTGTTACCGGCCGATGTGATAGGAACTATGATATATAATCAACAACGTAATGAATTTGTAGTACGCAAAGGACCCATCTTCGCCAATTTTATTTTGGCTGATGAAATAAACCGGGCTCCGGCCAAGGTACAAAGTGCCCTACTGGAATCTATGCAGGAAAGACAAGTAACCATTGGCGATACTACTTATAAACTGGAAGAACCTTTTTTGGTATTAGCCACTCAAAATCCATTGGAGCAGGAAGGCACTTATCCATTGCCAGAAGCGCAGGTTGACAGATTCATTATGAAAGTAATTGTTGACTATCCCAAAATGAACGAAGAACAGTTGATCCTTCGGCAAAACATACAGGGAAATTATCCCGATATCAAGCAAGTAGTTTCTGTTCAGGAAGTATTGAGTGCACGGGAACTTACAAAGCAGATTTATATGGATGAAAAAATAGAACAGTATATTCTTGACATTGTTTTTGCAACCCGCCAGCCGGGTAATTATAAGCTGGAGAAACTAAAACCATTAATAGCCTATGGTGCATCGCCACGTGGCAGTATCAATCTGGGCATTGCATCCAAGGCGCAGGCCTTTTTGAATAAAAGGGGGTTTGTAATTCCGGAAGACGTTCGCAGTATTTGTAAAGATGTATTGCGTCATCGCATTGGACTCACTTACGAAGCTGAGGCCGAAAACGTAAAAGTGGAACATGTAATTGATGATGTACTGCGTCAAATTAATGTGCCTTAATAAAAATATACCTTGCTCACCACTACCGAAATATTACAAAAAGTAAGAGCGCTGGAAATAAAGAGTAAAAAACTTACCAGCGATCTGTTTACCGGTGAATACCACAGCGCCTTTAAAGGCAAGGGCATGTCGTTTAAAGAAGTGAGAGAATATGCTGCCGGTGATGATATTCGTTTTATCGACTGGAATGTATCGGCAAGGCTTGGCCATCCGTATAGTAAAGTATTTGAAGAAGAAAGAGAGCTGACTGTAATGTTGCTGGTGGACATAAGCAACAGCACTTTGTTTGGAACCCGCTATGCAACAAAAAGAGCGTTGGCAACAGAGATCGGTGCCGTATTAAGTTTTGCTGCTGTTAGTAATGCCGATAAAATAGGCGTCATTTTTTATAGCGATTGTATTGAAGGGTACATACCTCCCAAAAAAGGAAAGCAACATGCATTATATATTGTGAGAGAGCTTTTAACCAAAACTCCAAAAGGAAAAGGGTCGGATCTTGGAATGGCACTGCGTTATTTTAACAATATCACGCATCAAAAAAGTATTGCATTTGTATTGAGTGATTTTTTAGATACCGGGTATGAAGATGCTATTCGTATTGCAGGAAAAAAGCATGATGTGATAGGAATAAAAATTTATGATCAGGCAGACCAGCTATTGCCCAATGCAGGAATGATACAGGTGCAGGATGCAGAAACCGGAACAACCCAATGGGTGGATAGCAGCAATGCGTATGTACGATATCAGTATGAGCAAGAGTTTTTCAAAGTTACTTCCTATGCGGCACGGATTTTTAAAAAAGCGGGTTGTGATTTATTGCATATAAAAACCGGTGAGGAATACATTCGTGTTTTGCAAAAGTTTTTTTTAAGCAGGAACAGATAAACTATGAAGAGAGCCCGGTACATATTGATGATCATTTTCTGCTGTCATTTTCTTTTGGGTGTTGCACAATCGGGCGCTACTATCAAAACTTCGGTTGACAAGTACACAATATTTTTAGGCGAACCATTGCAATTGACAATTACAATTTCTTATCCACAGCAGGAGGGGCATTTATTTACTTTTCCCGATACGATTCCCCATTTTGAATTTTTGGAAAAACCGGTGGTGGATTCTGTTTTTGAAAATGGAAAAATCAGTTTGAAAACCGTCTATTATCTTACCAGCTTCGACTCAGGGCGCTGGGTAATACCTTCTTATAAACTAACCGGTTCAATAATATCTGATACCATTCCGATTGATATTGTTTTTTCCGATTTTGATCCTCAACAGGAATATCATGATATAAAAGATATATTGGAAGTAAAGCCTGTGGCCAAAAATGACTTTTGGTGGTATATGATTGGCGGATTACTGGTGCTGGCTTTATTAGTTTATTATTTTTTAAGAAGAAAAAAAATGATGCAAGTGGTAGGTAATGATAATATTTCAACGAATCCTTATGAAGATGCAATAAAACAGCTGAGGTTGCTGAAGCAATCCACCGTATCATCTAAAATCTATCATGCTAAGCTGACCGAAATTTTTCGCATTTATGTATCACGGAAAAAAGGAATTTGCTCACTTCAAAAAACTACAAATGATTTGGTGTTGCAGTTACAAGAATTGAAATGGCAGCCGGGGCAGTTTGAAAAACTTTCGCAGGCATTGCGCTTAAGCGACTTTGTGAAATTTGCAAAATACAATCCGACAAACGATGATAATGAAAACTGTTTTGACACAATTTATAATACAATACGAATCATGGAGCAGGCTGATGTAAATCAAACCATACAAGATAACACAGATTAAGAAAATATGCTTTACGATTTTTTAAAACATATTCATTTTGCAAATCTTTGGGCATTTTTGCTGCTCGCAATATTGCCATTTCTTATTTGGTTTTATTATAAAAAATCGGATCAAGATCAGCCGGCTATTCGTTTCTCCACTACACAGGCGTTTCAGGTAGTAATCTGGAAAAACAGGATTCGGCATCTGCCCTTTGTCTTCAGATTATTGACTATTGTATGTTTGATATTGGTAATTGCACGACCGCAAAAATTAATCAGCAACCAAAGAAGTGTAGGTGAGGGAATTGATATTATGCTGTGTATGGATGTAAGTGGTAGTATGGGCTCGCAGGATATACCTCCTTCCAGAATGGAAGTGGCAAAAGAAGTTGCAGCAACCTTTGTACGCAGCCGTCCGGTAGATCGTATCGGACTTGTAATTTTTTCGGGTGAAAGTTTTACTCAATGTCCCATTACTGCAGATAAAGAAACGCTGATATCGCAAATTGAAAATCTGGAAAGCCGCACCCTGCTCAAAGATGGTACCGTAATAGGTGAGGGATTGGCAACAGCAGTGGACAGAATAAGCAAAAGCAATGCAAAAAGTAAAATCATCATTTTAATTACAGATGGTAAAGAAGACGCACCGGACACTCGGCTGATAGACCCGCTTACGGCACTTGAAATTGCCAAAGTAGAAAAAATAAAAGTATATACAATAGGAATGGGGGCCATACCAACCACTATAGTGGAAGTAAAAGGTAGAAAACCACAACAGCCGCAAGCTGCTTTTGATTTTATTGATGAAGATTTGTTGAAAAAAATTGCTAACGAAACAGGTGGCCAATATTTTAGAGCCCGCGACAAACAGGGTTTGCAAAATACGTATGCAGCTATTGATAAACTTGAAAAATCAAAAGTTGAAATGACTATTCAGCATCGTGCTGAAGAAAAATACTTGCCCTTTATGCTGGCGGCTTTGATCTTTTTATTTATAGAACTGATGCTTCGTTTTACAATATTAAAAAGGTTTCCATAGTTTAGTTTATCTTTCCGCCCATCAGAAACTTGAAGAATTTATCATACACATGATTGCTACTGTTTATAAATCTACCGGAAGCTGGTACAATGTAAAATCGGAAAGTGGTCGTTTTTTTAATGCCCGTATGAAAGGTGTTTTAAAAATTGATGATATCACTAGCACCAACCCGGTGGCAGTTGGCGACAAAGTGAATATTGAAATTGAAAATGAAACAGAAGGAACTGCCATCATCAATGAAATTTTGCCTCGGCATAATTACATCAACCGGCAAAGCCCACGTTTTAAACATCAGCATCATATAGTAGCAGCCAATCTGGATCAAAGTATTTTAGTAGCAACCCTCAAAGAGCCTAAAACCTCTCAGGGCTTTATCGACCGTTTTCTTGTAGCATGTGAAATGTATCATGTTTCTGCATTTATTGTATTTAATAAATCGGATTTATACAAAACAAAGGAGTTGGAAAAGTATGAACAATGGAAAACCATGTATGAAACCGTGGGATATAAAGTATTGCTGGTAAGTGCCGATAAAAACGAATAATAAAATCTCATTATTGAGCGGACATAGTGGTGTAGGAAAATCTTCACTGCTGAATGTGCTGATGCCCGGCATGAATCGAAAAGTACAGGATGTAAGCGGCTGGAGCGGAAAAGGGCAACACACAACCACATTCGCCGAAATGTTTGACCTGCCCGGTGGCGGCGGCATTATTGATACGCCGGGTATGCGTGAGTTTGGTTTGGTGGATATTGAAAAATCTGAGCTATCACATTATTTTCCTGAGATGAGAGACCGGTTGAATGGCTGTCAGTTTAATAACTGTATGCATATCAATGA
>JAKIZK010000129.1 GCA_022708055.1 Bacteroidota bacterium | reverse complement strand
GTTTGTGCAACCCACCATCATACAGGCTAAGGATCCAAAATATGTAACCATGTGCGAAGAAATTTTTGGGCCTGTACTTACCGTTTATATTTATCCGGCTAATAGCTTTGAGAAAACACTGGAGCTGGTTGACAATACTTCACCTTATGCACTCACGGGTGCCATCATTGCACGTGACCGTCAGGCGGTTGAGCTGGCAACCAACAAGCTAAGGAATGCTGCCGGTAATTTTTATATCAATGATAAACCGACAGGTGCTGTGGTAGGGCAGCAGCCCTTTGGCGGAGCCAGAGCAAGTGGTACCAATGATAAGGCTGGTAGTATTTTGAATTTATACCGTTGGCTTAGTGCCCGCACGATTAAAGAAACTTTTAATCCGCCAACACATTATAGTTATCCTTTTATGCAGGCGAAATAAGCACAACCTAAAAGTCAGCAATGCAAACATTGTTCAAACCGGAAAAATTATCGGAACTTATTCAATCGCTTTCAAAATCTTTATTTGAGACACATAAAGATTTTAGAAACATAGTTTTTGCAGGCATTCAACAAGGAGGTGCTGTATTAGGCGAACAAATTACTTCAGAATTAAAACTTCTGGTTCCGGGTCAAAATATTGATTATGGCAAATTAGACATTACTTTTTACCGCGATGATATTCGAAAAGAAATTCTGGCGCCCGATACCATGCACATGCCCTTCGATATTGAAAACAAAACGGTGATATTAATTGATGATGTACTTTTTACAGGAAGAACCATTAAAGCCGCTTTGGATACACTACTTGATTATGGTCGCCCTGCAAAAGTTGAATTGTGTGTTTTGATTGACCGGAAAGAACATCGCCAGTTTCCCATTCAAGCCGATTATGTAGGTACAACATTGCAGACAAAAAGGACGGATAAAGTAAAATTGATTAAGGATGAAGTAGTGTTGATTCCGGGAGAGGAGGGATGAAGGTAAGGGTAAAGGTAAAGGTAAAGGTAAAGGGTAAGGATAAGGTTAAGGAAAAAAGATAAATGGAAGAAGGTGGTAGGGTTACTGAAGTTGAATATTTCTCATTATAAAATTTCTAATTAATATTTTACTGAGTTCCCTTAATTTTGCTTTTTAATGCAACTATCCACACGACATCTCCTCGGCATTAAAGACCTCAACAAAGAAGATATTTCATTAATTCTCTCAACAGCCGCTCAGTTTAAAGAAGTGCTGCAAAGACCTGTAAAAAAAGTCCCCTCACTTCGTGATGTTACGATTGTCAATCTGTTTTACGAAAATTCTACCCGCACCAGATTTTCATTTGAGTTAGCAGAAAAAAGACTGAGCGCAGACACAATTAATTTTGCAGCCTCATCATCATCTGCAGCCAAAGGAGAAACTCTCTTAGATACGGTACAGAACATACTTTCAATGAAAGTGGATATGGTAGTCATGCGCCATAGCGCCAGCGGTGCACCTCATTTTTTGGCTCAGCATATTCCGGCGGCCATCATCAATGCAGGCGATGGCATCAACGAGCATCCCACCCAAGCATTGTTAGATGCATTTTCCATTCAGGAAAAAATGAGAGGTTTAGAAGGCGTTAAAGTGGCCATTATTGGAGACATTATGCATAGTAGGGTAGCACAAAGCAACATCTATTTGTTGCATAAAATGGGTGCTAAGGTTACGGTTTGTGGTCCGCCTACATTAATTCCAAAGTATATACAACAGGCTTTGGGTGTACAGGTTAGTTACAATTTACAAGAAACATTGGAGTGGTGCGATGTGGCTAATGTGTTGCGCATTCAATTAGAAAGACAAAACCAGGTTTTATTTTCATCACTGCGTGAATACAATATCGCTTATGGCATCAGTAAGAAATTACTGGACAGTTTGCAAAAAGAAATCGTAATCATGCATCCCGGACCTATCAATCGCGGTGTGGAATTGGATAGCGATGTGGCAGACAGCAAACAATCCATTATCTTGCAACAAGTAGAAAATGGAGTAGCAGTAAGAATGGCCGTTTTATATTTGCTCTCCGGTAAAAATTAATCGCACATTTTTAAAAAGTTGCTATGCGTATATGTTTATTCCCGGGCACTTTTGATCCTGTAACGCTGGGGCATGTGGATATTATCAATAGAGCATTGCCCTTATTTGATAAAATCATTGTTGGTATTGGTTTAAATGCTGCAAAAGCCCCAATGTTTACACCCGAACAAAGATTACAGTGGATCAAAGACATTTACAAAGATGAAGAAAGAGTATCCGGTGCTATTTATGAAGGACTGACCATTGATTTTTGTCAACAACTGGGAGCACAATTTATTCTTCGGGGCATTCGCTATGTTAGCGATTTTGAATATGAAAAAACAATTGCCGATGCCAATCGCACTTTGGACAAAACAATAGAAACCATTTTTCTTACCGGCGAACCAAAATATACCTCGGTCGCATCTACTATTGTAAGAGATATCATTCGCAATGGTGGTGATGCCAGCCCATTTCTACCAGAGGCAGTTTATAAAACACTTATTAAATAAATTATGGCAATTTGGTTTCACAAAGAAATTCCGCTTTCCTTGCTTGCACATTTTGGAAAAGGTACGATGACCGAATTTCTGGGATTAGAATGGTTGGCAGTAGGAGATGATTTTCTGAAAGCGAAAATTCCTGTAGATCAACGCACCATTCAGCCTTATGGTTTGCTGCATGGAGGTGCTTCTTGTGTATTAGCCGAAACGGTGGGCAGCGTTGCTTCCACATTAGTTGTAGATCCCGAAAAATTTATTTGTGTAGGACTTGAAATAAATGCCAATCATATTCGTGGAGCAAAGTCGGGTTTTGTAACCGCAACGGCCATGCCTTTGCATTTAGGTAGCAGTACGCATGTATGGGACATAAAATTGCACGATGATGAGGGTAGGTTGACCTGTGTAAGCAGACATACTGTGGCGGTCTTGCCAAAAAATAAAGTAAATTTTTAAAAATATCAGGTAGCCACCCGCTTCAGCACATCAACCACAGAAGGAAAACTTTCGCTGTAATATTGTTTTAAGTCTCGCGGCTTCACCCATTTTATTTCAAGTATATCTTCTTCCGTTTGTGGAATCAATTTTTCATCACCCATGGCCTTCATCCCGTACCAGTGCGATTCTTTTAAAATATATCTGGAACCTTCGTGATACGTGTGATAAGTCGTCATGAGTGGGCCTTCCAAACTAATATTCAATAAGCCGGTTTCCTCCTGTACTTCCCTTATTGCACAATCTTCAATGGATTCTCCTTTATCCAATTTGCCTTTTGGTAAATCCCATTTTCCACGACGAAAGATAAGCAGTACCTCATTTTTTTCATTTTGAACCAATCCACCGCCAGCCATTATCAGCGTAAATTTTTTCTTGAATGCTTTATATAATTCAGAAAGGGAGGGATGAAAAAAAACTCCGGCCTTCACTTTTTCAAGCTGCATTTCATGAATTATCGTTTTTATCGTATATGTATTCAACTCATCAATAAAAACGGTATCATCATGATGAATCAAAGGCTCAACGAT
This sequence comes from Bacteroidota bacterium, assembly GCA_022708055.1. Lineage (GTDB taxonomy): Bacteria > Bacteroidota > Bacteroidia > Chitinophagales > Chitinophagaceae > JJ008. The sequence goes on along the minus strand of JAKIZK010000129.1, from coordinate 1,639 downwards.
TTCGTCTATCTCATCGCAGAGATAAAGGGGTCTGTCGTCAAAATAAATGATCTGATGCATATAATGATGGCTATAAACTTGGATGAGAATATTCTTTTCAATCTAAAATTACTGAATAAAATTTCTATTCACATTAAGTGTTTTTCAAAATAAACGGACAAAGAGAACCCTGTATCTTTGCTTTATGTCAGATGCTAAAGCCGTTGCAGAGAAATTACTGCAGATTAAAGCAGTAAAATTAAATCCGGAACAGCCTTTTACCTGGGCCAGTGGCTGGAAAAGTCCCATTTATTGCGACAACAGAAAGGTGTTATCTTTTCCATTCATTCGTGATTTTATCAAATCTGAAATGTGTAATCTGGTGTTTGAAAAATTTCCGGATGCAGAAATATTGGCAGGTGTGGCTACTGCCGGCATTGCATGGGGAGCCATGGTTGCCGATCAGCTAAAACTGCCTTATATCTATGTGCGACCCAAACCCAAAGAACATGGATTGGGCAATCAGATTGAAGGGTACTACGAAGCAGGAAAAAAATGTGTGGTGATTGAGGATTTGGTATCAACCGGCAAAAGCAGTTTGCAGGTTGTAGGTATATTGAAAAATAGCGGATTGGAAGTTACCGGAATGGTTTCCATTTTTACTTATGGATTTCAGGTTGCAACCGAGGCATTTCAAAAAGCATCATTACCTTATTATTCATTGACGGATTATCCGACTTTGGTTGAACTGGCTATTTCAAAAAATATGATTCCGGTTGAACAGCAGGAATTGTTGATGAAGTGGAGAGAAAATCCGGGGGAATGGGGCAGGCCTTAAATTTTTTAACATGAAAAAATTTTATGTTGTTTTAGTGAGTTTGATGATAGCCACTTCAATTGTACATGCACAGTTGATTCCCAAAAAAGATCGGGTTGATACCATCATAAAAACACCCAATGCGCTTTGCGTAAATTGTAAAACAAGAATTGAAAGTTATTTGAAGCAATATGATGGTATTACCGATGTGATTGTAAATTTTAAAAAAGGAGAAACTCGTGTTAAGTTTATAAAAGACAGAATTAATATTGAAGAAATAAAAGCTTATATCGCCAATTGCGGATATGATGCGGATGATGTACCTGCTGCAGAAGATATGTATAAGCGACTACCCAACAGTTGCAAAAAGCCGGAAGATGGGGGAGGGCATCCTAAGCCCAAACAAACTTCCAATCTGCCACAGGCGCAAAATTGAGAATGGGGAAAGAAATGGTAAACGGGTTTCAGGTTTTGAAATCCGTTTTTTTTTGATTTAGTTGTTTCAGAAAGATAGATGCAGCGTTTTCAAATTTTCAAATCGTGCAACTTTTTTGGAAAAATAATGTTGCCGCCCCTACGGGGCTCAATGAGAGTGATGATTTTGTTTATTACCAAAATGTCGGCCCGATGGGGCTGAATGGATATCGGAATCTATCAAATCCTTTCTTGCTTAAATTATGAACAATAGCTAGATTTTCTAATTCATAATATTTTTTAATCTCTTTCAATTGGACATGATGTTCATGTCTAAACATTTTTGAAATTCATCAAGCCCCATCGTGGCGACATTATGGTAGAATGAAAGTAATCATGAATTGAACAAGCCCCATCGGGGTGACATTT
>JAKIZK010000128.1:669-5196 GCA_022708055.1 Bacteroidota bacterium | reverse complement strand
TACGGCATACAAGGCATAAGGCACACTCACCAATTCCGAGTTGGCCAATACACTAAAGTTGTTGCCACCTGCCGGGTCTATTTCTACTTTCAAATATTTGCTTGCATTGCCCCAGTTTACGGTTGCTAAATTTCCGGTAGTGCTGATAGCGCCTGCGCTGCCAATAACAACACTAAACATTCCAATACTGCTGGTTGTTACGCTTCTGGTTTCGCTATATACAATGGCGCCGCCGCTACTGCCATCGGCCAGGCTAAATCGCAATTTAATATTTGCATTGGGTATTGCCTGCCCCAGGCTATTGCGGGCATAGGCCTGATAATTAAATTTGTTGGGCACTTGTGCATGGGCAACTATAAGTGTTGCGGCCATTATACAGGTAAGCATTATTTTTTTCATTGGTAACATTTTTAATTATTGAGGTTAAAAAAAATTATTGTTTGATGATGATATAGTTTCCGGTTTTGGTTTTACCGTTTGCAGGCTGCCAGGTTATTTTTAATGGATAAGATGCGGCCGCATATCTGTCCAAAACGAACTGATAAGTATTGAAGCCGGTATATGTTTTTTCTTCAGAAATTACACGACTGCCTTTGGCATCATAAAAGTCAAAACGCAGTTTGCCTGCAGTTAAAAAACCTGCCCAAATGTTGAGTACACCACTGGTAGGGTTGGGCAAAATCTTAATTTCTCCTTGGTTGATGTTATCGTCGTTGTCATTGAAAATTCCTTTTTCGGGTTGTAGCACACCTTGTGAAATGATTAGGCTGCCTGAGCGTTTTTCATCAACCAGCGTAAGTTCTCCAAAGCTCCAGTCAATGGATATACTGCCTACAGTATTGCTATTGCCGGCGGCATTTGTTATTTGTTGTGCCCTGGAAGTAATTTGTGCGATTATAAAAAATAGAATAAGGCTTAATGTTTTCATCTTTGAATGTTTTCATAAATGGAATATTATTTCTTTATTTGAAAAACAAACAAACAGGTATCGGCAGTAATTAAATGGTAAACGGCAGATTAATATTTGTATCCATTGTTTTGAGCAAATACAAATGTTTTAAGCAGGATTAAAGCCGAGTCAAATTTTTTGACACAGTTGATGTTTTGCTGCGCTCTTACAATTCTAAATTCAATTTGGCCTTCTTTCAGCAATATCAATGTTTCTACCGGCTCATTTGAAGCAGGCAATAAATCAGTATTGCAATAGTTCAATTGCAGCCTGCTAAAATTTTCATACAGGTCTTTCAAAAAGTATGGACTGCTTTTCCATTTTATGCGGGATGCATTTTTTTGAATGCCGCTATTGTTTTGAAAAAAACAGGAATGGGTTCCAATGCTAATTTCTACATTGCCCAAATATTCATCCAATCTTTTGTAGATAATTTCCCAGGCCGGCTTTGTGTTCCTGTTTTGCCCACAGGCCAGCAATAAAATGGTACACAACATGATTACTGTTGCCTTTGTACGCATGGGAGCTTCTTAAAAGTATATTTTCGTTTGTATTACAAAACTTCCATCAATTTCATAATCCCGGTTTAACTCGCCAGCAGCCGATTCATATACATTTTTTAAAACAGTAGTATGTATTTTTCCTTTGATTAAATAAATGGCCCATTTAGTGTTGGTATTTTCTTCCAATTTTTGAAGCGATGTTATTTCGCCTGCGTTGGGTGTTACTTCATTTTTTCTGAATCCATCGCCCAGGTTGTTAAAGCTGATGCCTGCTTTTCCATAATCGTACAGGGTTACAGTAGGCTCTACAGAAAAATCTTCTGTACCTGCAATTTTAAAACGTATGGAGCTATAGCCGGTAGCTATCTTGCCGGGAATGGTAAACAGGTTGGGAATAGAAAATACGATTCTACCTGCGCCAACGCCATTGAATGTTATTAGTAAAGAAGAATCAGAAAAGGTATATCCGGTTGTAATATTTTCTGCTGATATGTCATAATACTTGCCATTCACCGAAATATTACATTGTAGTTCATTGCTCATTGTATCTGTTGGTGAGTGATGACCGGTTAATGAATCTGCTGGCTTTTTTAGCTTAGCTCCACTGTTATTACTACAAGAAATAAAAAGAATGGTTGCTAATAGGCAAAGGAAAAAGAACGGCTGTTGTTTCATCGTTAGTTTGTTTCTTCTTTGAATTTTGGTTTGCTGTATTGTAAATTAAATGTGAGTTCGTATGCCGGCATTAATGTAGCATAAGGTTTTACGGGGCGGCCATCGGGGCCGGTGGATGCAGGCCGCCATATCGTTCTCATAATAGTTAGCTTTTGTATTCCTGCGCCATATTTTGCGTCTTTTTCAAAATGTAAAAAACCTGAGTACATTATCATTTGTTGATTGAGCACCGTGATGTTGGCAGTTATCACCAGCTGCCCGTACTTATTGGGGTGATCAAAGTTTAACGAGTAGTCTTTTTTGAAGACAATAGTTTGATTTTCTTCTATCGGCGCTGTACGCATTAGCTTTTTATTATAATTTGCCCAAAACTCTATTTGCAAATCTTCGGTGTTCATTAGTAATTCGCCGGCAGTAGCTATGCGTTTTACGGAAACTAATTTTAAAACCGGCTCACTGTACAATTGCGCTACTTCAATTTTTCTTACAGGCATATTATAAAAGCCTACATATCCATCTTCGTACAATGGGGCTGTACCTTTTTTAAAATTTAGACAATTGCAGGCTGTACTGGCAATGGGCAATTCGCCTGCGGCCATACCATTGCTTAGGTTTTGAGATAACCTGCTATCTACATATTGGATAAGTGTATTGCCTAAAAAAAAGTTGAGTGCCTGCTCGCTAAAGCCCGCTTCATCCAGGTAGGGTTTTTCGGCAGTATATCTAAACCTGGTTTTGCCTTCGGTGGTTTGCCAATCGTTGCAATCGGCGCTCAATGTTATCCACTGAAATATTTTGCGGGAGAAATAGGGGACTCCGTGGTAACTTATATCCGAAACGGTATATTCTACCCATAACCTCAGGCGTACATACTTGTTATTGGGTGTATGTAACTGTTCGGTTTGTACATACTCGGGATGAATGGATTTTATTTTAAAACTAAGCTGTGCTTGTATGCCTGTGGATGCAGCCGTGCTGTCAATTTTTTGATTAATGGCAGATACTGATTTTTCAATACCTAATTTGATAAGACGGGTTAAAAAACCAAAATCAATACTGCGAAATGGAATAGCTGCCGGCCCTGCTTGCGGTGGCCCTAAGGCGGGGGAAAACTGTGCCCACGAAACTTTCATAAAGAGTAGAGATAATATGGAAAGCAAAATGGTTTTCACAAATACAATTTCGGTGTAAGTATTGATTTGTTTTTTTAATTGGGCAATTAACAAACAGGCAACGGCTGTATAAATGCTGTAAATGGCGGATTTCAATAAGTGTTTGGCTACTTGTTTTTTGAAAGAAAATAAGTACTTTTTTTGTGTAGATTTATTAATTGAAATTAAGGAATGAAAAAGCCATTTTACCTTTTATTGATTTTTGTCTGCTGTTGCTTTGGTCACAGGGCAGCAGCTCAACCAACCCTTAAAATTGATTCATTAAAAAAGGTATTGGCAACAGAAACTGTGGATGCCGCTACATTAAAAAAATACCTTGTACTGGCTGTAAGTAAATTACAAACCAATAATACTACGGCCAGACTTACCATATTAGACTGGCTGATTGATGTGTGTAAAGGGAAAAAGCCATTTGAGCAAATGGAAGCCAATGCCTATTTCTGGAAGGGAACGGTATATGAAGCAAATGGAAATAATGATAAAGCGATAGACTGGTATTTGAAATCGCTGGAGTTTTCAAAAAGCATTGGGTACGCATATATTGAAAACAATGCCAACATTGGCCTTGGTAATTTTTATTCTTACAATAAGCAGTACGACAAATCGCTTCTCTATTATAATAATGTAGTGGAAGTGTCAAAAAAAAATAACTTTCCTGCAGCATTAGCATCTGCCTATCTGAATATTGCAAACGTAATTTCTTCAAAAGAAGATTTAAAAGCAAAACCCGACTATACCGAGATTGTTCGTTACATGAAACTTGCGGCAGAGGTAGCCACCCCACGCAACGATACAGCTATTTTAGTAAAAGCATTTATTGGCCTGGGTGCCCAGTACAATTTGTTGAAAGATTATGCACAAGCCGAAGCATATATGAAAAAGGCCGAACCCTTTATCGCACTTCCTTTGTGGGAGCATTTGGGGGCCAACTTTTATGGAAACCTGGGGGAAATTTACCGGGTGCAAAAAAAATATCAGCCAGCCATTGATGCATCATTAAAGGCACTGGAGATTATCAAAAAATATCCTGACCCCAATTTTCAACACGAAATTTATGGCTCCCTGTCAGCATCGTACCAGGCATTGGCCGATTATGAAAATGCTTATAAATGGCAAATGCAGTATGCAAGGCTCAAAGATTCTTTAGAAGACAAAGAAAACTTTGCCACTATGGCCGAGCTGGAAAATAAATATCAACAAGCTGTAAAAGACAAAGAAATTGCAAGGC
>JAKIZK010000128.1:339-612 GCA_022708055.1 Bacteroidota bacterium | reverse complement strand
AATTGGAAAAACAAACAGCCATTATATCGGGCAATACATTATTGGCAAAGCAAAAAGAAGATGAAATAAAGTTGCTATCGCAAAAAAAAGTTTTGCAGGATTTAGAATTGCAACAGCAAAATCAATTGCTGGCAAAAAATAAATTACAGGCAAAAGCCGATTCGCAAGCATTGCAATTAAGTAAGAACGAAGCTATTTTGAAAGGCGATCAAATAGCAGCGCAAAATAGAACCCGAAATTTTTTAATTGGCGGCATAGCCTTATTGGCCCTGC
>JAKIZK010000128.1:0-329 GCA_022708055.1 Bacteroidota bacterium | reverse complement strand
ACCGATATTATGTAGCAAAAAAAAGAGCTTATGTGCAATTGCAGGCAAAAAGCCAGCAGATAAGGGAGCAGGCTTTGCAATTGAGTAAGCAGGCCAAGCAGATAGCACAGTTTCAAAGCCAGATGAACCCACATTTTGTTTACAATGCGCTACACAATATTCAGGGGCTGGTGCTTAACGATGAAAAGCAAAAAGCAAACAAGCAAATACAATCGCTGGCACAGCTTATGCGTAAAACATTTGCCAACGCCGAAAAAGATGACATTCCGGTAGAGGAAGAAATTACCTACCTGCATAAGTATATTGAATTTGAAAAAGCAGCTATTGAT
>JAKIZK010000127.1 GCA_022708055.1 Bacteroidota bacterium | reverse complement strand
TTTATAAAAAATTAGATAAAATAACCCTCTAATTTAGTTTGATGTATTGTTTCCTGCTTGCCTGTTTTCAGGTTTTTGATATTACAGATTTGTTCTTTCACTTCTTTTTCACCGATAATCACAACATAAGGAATGTTTTTCTTTTCGGCATATTTAAACTGTTTGTCAAATTTTGAATTTTCATGATACAGCTCACATCGTACTCCTTTGTTTCTTAATTGCTGCATCAATTCAAAAGCAGTTTTACTTTCCATTTCACCAAGATTAAAAAACAATACTTGTGTGCTTACATTAATATTTTCAGGAAATAATTGCAGCTCTTCTAATACATCATAAATTCTATCAACACCAAATGATCATATCTTCCTCCACCGCCTATGCTTCCCATTTTTACAGCAGCAGGTGCTTTGGCTTCGAAAATTGTACCGGTGTAATAATTGAGCCCCCGGGCCAGTGTAGGATCCAGTTCAATATTCACTGATTTTAATGAGTCGTTTTCTAACAATGCTTTTAAATCAAGAATACCCGATTTGCCTATATCAACACTCCCCACCAAAGATTCAAGTTGAGTAATTCTTTCTTTATTGGAGCCGGATATGTTCAAGTAAATATTGATGATGTTTAATTGTTCATCATGAAAGCCGCTATTTTGCAATGCTGCCAATACTTTTTCTATTCCTATTTTATCCAGTTTGTCTATTGCTATTGCTATTTCAGAAACTTTATCAGTACCGCCACATAAAGTAGCAAGTGCAGAGAGAATTTTTCGGTTGTTTATTTTTAAACTATAATCTTTTAATCCAAGATAGATGAATACCTGATGATAAATTAAAATCAGCTCTATCTCATTCAGTAAGGAATGGCTGCCTACTACATCTGCATCGCATTGATAAAACTCACGATAGCGTCCTTTTTGAGGCCTGTCGGCACGCCACACAGGTTGTAGCTGATAGCGTTTATATGGAAAACTAAGTTGCTGATGATTCATAGCTACAAAACGTGCAAAAGGGATTGTCAAATCGTATTTTAAGGCCCTTTCGGTTATGCCTTTTGAATTTTTTCCGGATAAAATATTTTCAAAATCGGCACGTATTTTTGTTTCCTTGTCTTTATTATCAAGCCCGTTGTTGAGTATTTTAAAAATCAGTTTGTCGCCTTCATCTCCATATTTACCCATTAAAGTATCTAAGTTTTCCATTGCTGGAGTTTCTAATGGCTGAAAACCATAAAGCTCAAATACAAGCTTGATTGTATGGAAAATAAAATTTCTTTTCCGAACGATTTCCGGACCAAAATCTCTGGTTCCCTGTGGCAGTGATGGCTTTGTCATGAATTTTATAAATGTACGGTACTTAGTTGTTTTTGGTGTGTTGCATATTTTATTACAATTGCTTCACATGCTTTCTCAATTATTTCAAAAACTTCTTGATAACCGGCTTCCGGCCCATACCAGGGGTCAGTTACATCAAGATTGCATCCCGGTTTTATTTCATTGAGCAAAAGCGCTGTTTTAGATGCATCAAATTTGTTTTTGCCAATCTGCTTCATTTCATGCAACACATCAGAAGCCATTGCATAAATTTTATCATATTGTTCAAAGTCGGATGCAATAAAATTTCTGGCTCTTTGGTGGCTGATGTCTATTCCATGTTGTGAAGCAATTTTTTGTGAAAACCGATGTGGTGCTTCGCCAGTATGAAAGCCATTGGTACCGGCACTATCCACAGTCCAGTCCAGTCCGTTTTTTTTTATTTTTTCACGCAAAATTCCTTCGGCCAGCGGACTGCGGCAAATGTTGCCCAAACAAACCATTAAAATCTTCATTACGCAAAGATAACCGGTCTTTACTATGACTGAAATTCCAAGATATGGATTTAGGAAATAAAAGCATCTTTATAAGCGGTAGATATATTTGATGGGATAAAATAAAATTTGTCTATTTTCCCGTTTCAGAATTGAAAGAATATGTTGGAAGAATATGAAAGGAAAAGAAAGAAGCAGGTAAACCTGATGCGCTCCATGATGGACTACACCATGGGGCTGATCATAATACTGATTGGTGTTTTCTTTTTCTTTTTAAGAACAAAAGATATAAGTGTCAATCAGTATCTGGGAAATCCCGATACACTTGACAAGGTGTTGGGTGTGATGTGTCTTTTGTATGGTTCCTGGCGTATTTACCGGGGCTATCAGAAAAAGTATTTCAAATGAAAGTAAAGTGGAAATTAAATAGCGGAATTATTTTTGTTCTATTGATTTCTTTTGCGTTGATGAATAGTTGCAAGTCAAAAAATGGAAATCAAAATTCCAAAAAGGATACACCCTGGCAGGGCACTATCAACATCAGTGCCGATGAGTCGTTCAAGCCGGTTGTTGATGAGTTGGTAAAAGTATATGAATCAAACAGGCCAAAAACAAAGATTAATGTACAGTACAAACCCGAAGCAGCTTGTTTTCAAGATTTTTTTGTGGACAGTATTCGCATGATAATAGCCACCCGCCGCTACAATGAAGCAGAAAAAGAACAGATGTCCGATTCGTTAAATGTGGCACCTTCATCGCTGGTAGTAGCAAGAGATGCGATTGCTGTCATTGTAAATCCTTCATCTCCTGATTCGCTATTTACATTAAAAGACCTCAAAGAAATTCTTACCGGAAAGTTTAAGAAAAAATTAATACCTGTATTTGATGGTGTAAAAGCAACCAGTACAGTACGTTTTATCATCGACTCTTTGTTGAAAGGTGATTCGTTGACAAGCGATGCTATGGCAGCAAGAAGCAGTACCGGAGTGATTGATTATATTGCGAAGACACCGGGTGCAATTGGATTTATAGGAATTAGCTGGATTGGCAACCATGAAGATCCCAACCAGTTGAGTTATTTGAAAGAGGTAAGAATGGCTGGAATTGAAAGTCATTATGTTCCAGGTCAGTATGTAAAAGCCTATCAGGAAAACATCTATTCCAAAAACTATCCATTGGTACGGGATTTGGTTTATACACTGAAGGAAAATTATCAGGGACTTGGGTTTGGCTTTGCAACGTTTATGAGTGGAGAAATAGGACAATTAATTTTCAGGCGGGCATATTTGGTGCCACAGATATTAAGAAATTTCGGCATAAGGCCGGCGAATATTAAAGAATGAAATGTGATTTATTATTTTTCTTTCTTGGCATAAAGCGGAATTGAAATTATTAAGTAGCATTTTTTTTAGACAAATAAGAATAAAGATGAAAAAAAGTATATTTACAACCCCAAAAGTGAAAAGTAAAATGAAGAAGACCACCTTTACCATTGCTACTGCCTTTTTGTTGATTGCAGGAGGGCTAAAAGCACAAAGTATTCCGGAAGGTATGAACCACCTGTATGCAGGCAGAATTAAAAGTGCACAAACTGTATTTGAAAAAATGTTGGCTGCTAATCCAAACAACATTGAAGCGTTATATTGGATGGGTCAATCTTATCTGGAGTCAGATGAAATTATGAGTGCACGCATAGCTGCTGCAAAGCAATTGTATGAAAAAGCCATGCACACTACCAATAGTGCACCATTAATACAAGTAGGGCTTGGACATATTGACTTATTGGAAAAAAAGGTAAGTGAAGCCCGTCAGCATTTTGAAACTGCATTGACGATGACAAGGCACAATAAAAAGGGCGACAATCCTGAAATTGAAACTACCATTGGACGTGCAATTGTTGACAGTAAAGATGGTGATTACAGTTATGCTGTCAGATTGCTTGAAGACGCATCAGTAAAAGATCCAAAAAATACAGAAACATTATTGCAACTGGGCAATGCCTATCGCAAAGCAGGCGAAGGAAAAGGAGGAGGCCCTGCCTATACTGCTTATAATAAAGCATTACAGGTAAACCCCAATTTTGCACCAGCCAGTTTTCGTTTGTCAAAGTTATTTGAATCTCAAAAAAACTGGGAGTTGGTATTACAATATCTTAATGATGCAGTAACTAAAGACCCCAATTTTACAAACGCTTATTACGAACTTTTCTATTACTATTTTTTCCGACAAAAATATGCTGAAGCACAAGCTCAACTTGAGAAATATATCCGAAGCAAGGGAACAGATGAAGATGTGCAGGATCAGTATTTGTATGCACAGCTTTGCTGGGCGCAAAAAGATTTCGTTTGTGCAATTGGAAAAGGAGAGTCGGTAGTTTCTGCATTGGGTGATAAAACTAAACCAAAAGTCTATCGCTTATTGGCAGATGCGTATTTCCAAAACGGGGATATTGCCAATGCAAAAAAATACAGCGATTTATTTTTCCTGAAAAAAAATCCTGAAGATTATTCTTCTTATGATTATGAGCTTAGAGCTAAACTACTTACTAAAACCGGTGGTACACCTGACGAAATTTTCAATAACTATGTAGAAGGTGCACGACTGGATACGGTACTTTCCTCAAGAATTGAGTTTTTGGATAAAGCTGCAAACTATTTTAAAGAACAAAAATTGCGGGAAAAAGAAGCTCAAATTCTTCAGAAAATAATTGAACTGAAAGCGAAACCCACTATTAATGACTATTTTGATTTGACAACAGCTTATTATTTTGGTCAGGATTATGCAAAGTCTAGAGAGGCTGCTATTATTATGAGAGACAAATGGCCTACACAGATTTATGGTTATGATTGGGTTTATAATAATAGCCGGTTGATAGATACTTTGAAAAAAGATAGTATTGCCGTGCCTGATGCTATTAAACTCTATGATTTTGCAGTTACCGATACCATAAAGTATAAAAAGCAAATTGTGAGTGCAGCCAGTTTCCTTGCCATCTATTATGCAAACGATGCAAAAGATAAAACAAAAGCAATTGAGTATTTAAAAAAATGGCAGTCCGCTGATGCCGAAAACTATGACAATATTCAAAAGAATATTGATATTTTGGAGAAAAGCCCTGTACCCAAACAAACCGGCACAAAACCTCCCGCTAAGACTACAAAGCCTCCGGCAACAAAACCTGTAAGTAAAGCTGTAAAGTCAAGCTCAAAATCAAAACAGATAATTGCAAAAAAATAAGATGAGTAAGAGATAAATTACGACACAAGCCCTTGCACAACAATGCAAGGGCTTGTTTTTGTTCAGGTATTTTCAACTTGCTGCCTTATTTTTGCCACAAGAGTAGATTATGTTTCATTTGTTGCAAATTGATCCGGATAATTTAACGGCGGGTTCCTATTTACCGGTTGGTTTACA
>JAKIZK010000126.1:5169-5409 GCA_022708055.1 Bacteroidota bacterium | reverse complement strand
TTCCAGATCCTGCATATTATTATGCTCATATCGATAACGCTGTGCTTTGCAAAGACGTACACCGTCAATAATGGAAGCATGATTGAGTGCATCGGAGATGATGGCATCTTGTTCATTAAATAGTGGCTCAAATACACCCCCGTTGGCATCAAAAGCTGCGGCATATAATATAGTGTCTTCTGTACCTAGGAATTTGGAAATTTTATCTTCCAGTTCTTTATGAATATCCTGCGTGCCGCA
>JAKIZK010000126.1:0-5093 GCA_022708055.1 Bacteroidota bacterium | reverse complement strand
TTTTCCGTTTACGGTGATTGCAGCTCCTTGTGGGCTTTCAATAATTCTTTCGGTTTTATAAAGGCCGGAGTTTTTTATTTCTGCTATTTCTGTAGCAATGCGTTGTACAAATTTTTCGTTCATAACAATGGTTTGGGCAAACCTACATAAAAATTTTAGGAAGAAAATCAGTTAGCAGATGCTGCTGTTTATGTCATTATTTATTCCGGTGAATGTGTATTTTTCTTCTGTATTTTTTGGACAAAGGATTACCCTCTTTATATTTTTCCAATATGCGAACAAGTTTTCGGCGAGATTTCAAAATAAATGGGATAACAAGAGCCAGCGCAAAGAGCCCTGCATAAACAGCGCCCACTGTAAGACCCAATATGACTAAACCGCTCCATCCATTTCCGGGATTGTTTTTACATCGTTATCCAATGCATTAAAGCACTTTTGGCTGGAATATCCTGAAACATTATCAATAGGCAGAATAGCATTAAAATTATAATCATTACGGCTATCCATCAAATCATAATATACTCCATATGGAATCCATCTAAAAGGATCACTGACTCTGTTCGGACTAAAATCTTCCAACAAATTCAAATGACTGCTTAAACCTATGACAGGTGAGTTGTTTTCATAAAATTCCCCCTAGTTATACTGAGCGGAACTTGTGATTCCATATTTCGTATCAGTCATTACCCTCCCAATATGTTCTGCCCAGCTTTCTGCTAATGCTATGCGTCCCGACATTTCACCATCATCGCCTATACCGTATGGGCTTTGAGCACCGTTTAGTCCAAATCTTGTAATTTCATAAGTTTCAGCATTTACCAGTTCGTTCCACCAGTTATCTCCTACTTTATTGTAGTGTGCAGCATGTGCCATTTCGTGATAAATTAATGACTTTACCTGGTCGCTTTGCAAATTTTTGTCATACCCTATAGTCATATCTGTTTTTCGAATCAAAATACCATTATAAAGCCAGTTTAGAGTGGATGCAAATCCGGTATGTGCAGGGTTAAGTACAAAATAGTTTATCCATGGCGGGGGTACAATTTGTGGATTCCTGTGCCCATTCATAGGAGCTGAACCCGCCCCTCTTGCATTGGCCCAACCGGTAAGCAGGATTCTCAAAAATGATGGTAAGCCACCAATGTTATTTGCAGCAGCCATTTCATTAAACTCCACCTGCGAATTCATGGTTTGTGCTGCCCACCAGTTTCTATTGGTACGGCTATGTGGTTCAAGTGTATTTTGATTAAACCTATATGAGATATTACTGAGATTGCCTGAATAAATGCCTATTCCTTTTTTAATAGGAAACCACATTTGCCAAAGTCGTGGTGTACGCAGCCCATGTATGGTGATATTGTTATTCAAAAATTTTACAAGAATATTTACTTTGTTTACAAAACGTTTATTACACTTAAATTCCCCTTGGTCATTAGTATATACCACGTCTATTTTAAACCACCTTCTGGCAACTACTCTGGTTCTTTTTACAGGCACTTCCATTCCCAAATTACTATCCCAAACTGTTATTTTTCCAGCCGGCTTTTTTTTGTCTAATGTTTCACCGCTGCCGCCGCCACACTCAGGTGGTGGAAGCGGACAACCCGGACCCGGATTGCAGGGATCGTCACATCCGGGTGCAGGTAAAGTAGGAATCATACCACAACTATCTATATATGGATTATTAGTAATCTTCAGAGCCTCTTGTTCAAGTAATATATCATCCCCGGCACATACAACTCTTGTAATATTTCATACGGAATATCTGCCGGAGGTGTATAATTCATATCAACAACGGTATATAACCATGAAATTTCTTCGGCACCTATACCGGGTTGTGGATAATAATCGTTGTCGGAAATTACTTCTCTATCTAAGGGGTAATCAAATAAGTTTAATTCGGACTCGGCCAAAACCTTTAATGGTTGTTCATTTGCCGGTTTAAATCTTACATATTTTTTGTTGGCAACAATCTGAGCATTATTTCCATATAGGTTTACTGATGCCTGCTGCATTACAGATACTGAATAAGGATTGCCAACAAGCTGATAGCCTAATACGGTAGGAATAGATACAGAATCTATTAAGGTTTCTGATTCTAATTCTTCTCGGCAAGCGGGTAATGTTCCAGAACCACCTTTATTTAAAACATATCCAGAAGACGCCTCAGTACTATTCTTTACTTTCGCCGTTTCCATTTTCTTACATGAATAATTAAGCAAACAAAAAACAGCCATAAGAAATATGGCTTGGGGGGGGGGTGAATTTCTTTTTCATATAATGAAGATTATAAACTAAAAATAAAAAAAAGATTCCTACCGAAAAATTTTAATAACTATTTTTTTACCAAACCTGTAACATTTCCACCATTACTTTCGTCAAAGACACAAACCAACGGTTATGAAGCAATTCGGGATTTTTGCCGGCTTTATTGTTGTTGCTTTAATAGCATCTTTTATACTGCCACGGGCAGAAAATGAACCCACTCCAAAACCCGAAAAGTGCTTAACCTCCTGCAAGCCACAGGTAGATGAACATGAAAACGGGCAGGAACTGATTCAAAACCCACTTTACCGTCAGTTTTTATAACTCCTTGTCTTGTGTTTTTATAAAAAATGAAAAGTGTGTAACTTTTTTTCACTGTCTTCGTTATAAACCAATAAGAAACTGATTTTTTCCCGGCTGTTTTTTCAAATATGGAATTATTCATTGGCCATACCGGCAAATGAACACAGCCAAAACCATTGCACCGGCACCATGACCGAAAAGGAATACAATGATTGTGTAAACTTGTATGCAGATAATGTATATCGCTTCATACTCAAAAATCTGAGGCATGAAGAAGATGCCAGAGATGTGGTGCAAACTGCGTTTGAGAAAATGTGGCGCAACAGAAATGAAGTGGATGCTGCTAAATGTAAATCCTATCTTTTCACCGTAGCCTATCATCAAATGATTGACCATATCAGAAAAGTAAAAAGAATACAGCTAAAAGAAAGTTTTGACGAAGCCGTAAGAACTACCCACCAACCGGTGAATGACCTGAAAAAAATTTTGAATGAGGCCCTTGACAGGCTGAATGAAACACAAAAATCGCTGGTTATGTTGAAAGATTATGAGGGCTATAGCTATGAGGAAATAGGACAAATAATGAACCTGAATGCCAGCCAGGTAAAAGTGTACCTGCACCGTGCAAGAGTACAATTAAAAGATTATCTGGTAAAAATGGAAAATGTAGTTTGATTATTTTTTTGGAACAATAATGAAATGAATAAAATAAACCGCCATAATTATGAAACCTTCTTTATCCTTTACATGGATAATGAGCTTAGCAGCGAAGAGCGGCTGATGGTGGAAGATTTTGTAAAGCAATATCCCGAACTGAAAGAGGAATTGGATGTATTGATGCAGTATAAATTGCAGCCCGATGATGATATTGTATTTGCAAATAAAGAAGGCTTGATGATGCAACTTCCTGCGGCAGCTGCTGAACCTGATATGGAAACAAGGATTATGCTTTATCTGGATGGTGAGTTGAATGCATTTGAAAAGCAAGAATTGGAAGCCCTGATAGCAGCAAATACACAGCCTCAAGAAACATTACATTGCTTTCAAAAATCAAAACTTCAACCAGCGCATTTTGCATTTCCGTATAAAGACAGTTTGTATAGAAACGAAAAGGCTACAAAAAGAAATTTTATACTGTGGAGATATCGTGTAGCTGCAATATTACTCCTGGTGATTGGCCTTGCTGTATTTTTCAATTTGAATAATAACAACAATAAGACTGATGACCCCATTGTAAAAATCGAAACGAAGGCAACACAACCACAAACGATCAATAATAAAACTGAACTTACGAATGCTGTGTTGGAAAAAGAGCAAACAGAAAATCAGGTAGCTGCTACATCAATAAAGCCGGAGCAAAAGACCGTGTTGAACAATACAAAAGAAATATTACCGGCTGTAAGTAAGCAGCAAAGCGGAAATATGATAACTGCTAATGGAAAGCAGGAGATAAAAGAAAAAATAATTCCGCAATTGCCGCAGCTTCAGCAAAAAGCAGAACAAGCTATTGCCGTTGAAAATAAACCCTCCAACAATCTTCCATCACCCGAAAATAATCCCAATCTGAAACCATCACTTCAAAAGCAAGATGCAAATGCATCGCTAATGGCCAATGTGCAACCAAACCCCGAAACGAATAATCTTTTGAAGCAAAATGATGCTCATGTCATTCAGGCTTCATTAACCACTACACAAAATATGGTAACTGAAGATGATCTTGAAAATGGCGGTAAAAACAAAAAGAACAGAGGGCTTTTCAGAAAAATTGTAAGAACAATAGTAAAACGAACCCATGCAATTACAAAGGATGATGAAGACGATAGTAAAATATTAATTGGTGGATTTGCTATTCGTATGAAATAGTCAAATGATATAAACGATTACACAACTTATCAATATTCAAAATTTAATCTATACTATATGAAGAGAATTATTTTTTCAACACTTGCATTATTAACTGTATTTATTTCTTTTGGTCAGACAGATTCTACCCAGCGTCCGGTTTATGACACCATACGTATTGGTGGTATTGTAATAGTAAGAAAACCGGGTCATAAAGGGGGCGATACTTCCGCAGTATATAAAATGAAACGCAGACGTGGCGAAGAGCCGGCAAACATCAGTACCAACTGGTGGATTTTTGATATTGGTTTTTCCAATTATACAGATAAGTCGGACTATACAGCAGCATTATTGTCCGGTTTTACTGCGCCGGGCGTAGGCAAAGATCAAATGAAATTGAGATCCGGCAAATCAAGAAACGTGAATGTGTGGTTCTTTATGCAAAAGCTGAATATAGCCAGTCATGTATTGAATTTGAAATACGGGCTGGGGCTGGAGCTGAACAATTATTATTTTGATGAAAATATTGTGTTCTCAAAAAAACCTACAAATATTTCACTCGCCACTGCTGATCTTAAAAAATCGAAACTGGCGGCTGATTATCTTACCGTTCCCATTATGCTCAATGTAAATTTTACGCCCAGGCGTTCAAAAGGATTTGGATTTAGTGGCGGTATAAGTGC
>JAKIZK010000125.1 GCA_022708055.1 Bacteroidota bacterium | reverse complement strand
CCAACCCCAGCCCGCTACTGCTGTTAGATGTGTTTTGCTTCTGAAAACGATGAAAGAGCTTTGAAGTATCAAGAGGGGTCTGTAATCCTGTGTTTGAAACAAAAAGTCTTTTGTTAGTAATAGAGATTTTAATAGACCCGCTGTTTATATTATATCGTATTGAATTGGTTAATAGGTTTCCAATAAGCACTTCAAGCAAATATCTATTCACAGTAATACTGCTATTGTCCATTTCTGCACTATCAACTGCAATATTTTTTTCAGCAATGGCTCTTTTATATGACGGCAATAGTTCTTGTGTGAATTGAGAGAGTGTAATCAATTCTGTTTCCGGAAACTGGCTGTTATCAATTTTTGCAAGCAGCAAAAGTGTTTTATTCAGTTTATTCATACGCTGAACAGCCTGCTCTGCTTCGGTAATTAATGCTGCCTGCTCACTGGTAAGTGGGTTGGTCTGCATTAGTAATTCCACTTTGCTTTGAAAAACGGCAAGCGGCGTTTGCATTTCATGTGAAGCATTTTCTGTAAACTCCTTTTGTGACTTAAATACTTCCTTGTTAGTGGTTGTTAATTTTGTAATAGTCTGGTTTAGGTCACTAAACTCTGAAATTTCAGTATTGGGTAACTGTAATGTTTCATCCTTATCTACCCGGAAAGTATGCAAAAGATTAAGCGTGCTGTAAAAAGGGTGCCATACTTTTCTTGAAATATATCTTGTAATAAAAAACAGGCCAACGATTATTAGCAGCAACAACAAACCTGTTATCAGGCAAATTCTTTCAATTAAATCTTCTGTATCAATCATTGAACTTCTCAATGTCATTGAATAGGGCTTTGATTGTATGAGTACATTGGTTTTCATAGTTCGATATGGCAATATCTCTTTAGAAATACTGTCGTATTTGTAGGTTAGGAAAAAGGTATCAAATTTTGAATAGGATGCCAATAGTTTCAATTCAAAATCGGTGGAATTAATTTCTGGATACAATTGCGCTCCATTTGTTTGCATTTCAAGTTTTTTTATCAATGCAGATTTTTGCGCCATCATGCTTTCATCCACATCCTCAATCACAATATTTTTTATTGCAAAATAAAATACAGGTACAGCAATCAATAAAATTAATGCTGCATATACTATGTATAACCTTAATGTTTTATTCAGTAGCTTCATACATCAAACCTATAGCCTATGCCATACACGGACTTTATATAATCGCTGCAACCTGATGCCGCAAGCTTCTTTTTAATATTTTTTATGTGGGCGTATATAAAATCAAAACTGTCAAACATATCTGCATCATCACCACTGATATGTGCTGCAATTGCATTTTTTGAAATTACACGATTTTTATTAGTCACAAGATATAGCAACAGATCATATTCCTTTTTTGTAAGTTCAAGTCTGCAATTATTTACATTAATAATTTTTGCAAATGTATCAATTGAAATTTCGTTAATTACCATTTTGCTATTGCCATCAAATCTTCTTCGCCTTATTACTGCTGCGATTCTAGCGCTTAATTCTGATAAATGAAATGGCTTTGCTAGATAATCATCTGCACCATAGTTAAGGCCTTCTATACGATCATCTATTGAATCTTTAGCTGAAATAATAATTACGCCATCAGATTTTTTATTTGCTTTAAGCTCTTTTAAAATATTTAAACCATTGCCCCCTGGCAGACTGATATCTAATAAAATACAATCATAATCAAAAGATTCTGTTTTCTCTATAGCCATTTTAAAATCTGAAGCTATTTCACATACATAGCTCTCTTCTTTTAAGTAAGAGATAATTCCTTTGCTAAGTTCTTTCTCGTCTTCTATTATCAAAATTTTCATGCCACCACTTTGTCATAAAAGTAATTACCAATTCTGAACAAAAAATGAATTGACCAAAAACCAGGAAAAATTTCAATCAAAAGACATCTGCACTGGTTTTTTTTAGCTAACACAAAATTTATATTTTCAAATTTTTCGTACATAATAACTGAAAAAAAAATTGCCATTTTTTTCACTTAAAACGAACTTATAATATTGGTATAGCAATCTAGAATAAAGAATAAGTATTAAACTATATTAAAATTTAGGGGGCGTAAAAAGCTCAAAAACAATCCCAAAGCCTCTCTTTTCTGCAGAAAAATAATTTCATGACTTTTTTGAAAATAATCTATACAAAAAAAACATATAACTTTCTTTGTGCCATGACTGTCCCTTTGGGAGAAGCAGCAGGCCATTACTTTATAAAACAAAAAAACCATGCAAAAAAATACATGGCTTTCTTTGTGCCCGAGACTGGATTCGAACCAGCACACCCTTTCGGGCGCCACCACCTCAAAGTGGTGCGTCTACCAATTTCGCCACCCGGGCCTTTGAATGACTGCAAATGTAAGTGGTTTATTTTTTTAGAACAATTCTGAATGTAGTGCCTTTCCCAACCTCCGATTGTTTTACAAATATTTCGCCTTTATGATATTGTTCGATAATGCGTTTTGACAAACTCAGTCCCAGCCCCCATCCTCTTTTTTTAGTTGTAAATCCGGGTTTGAATAAAAGAGGAATATTTTTTCTGGCAATACCTTTTCCCGTATCTGATATATCAATACAAACTTTATGCTCTTCATCAGCAATCGTAACAATTATACTTCCTTTGCCTTCCATTGCATCCAATGCGTTTTTCAATAAATTTTCTATCACCCAGTCAAATAATGGTGGAGATACCAATGCCATAATTGTCTCTTTTTTGCCTGACTTCATTTCAAACAAAATTTTTCCGGTCGCTCTTTTACGCATATAATCCATCATCCTGCTTACTTGTGTTACAAGATTGGTTAACTCAAGATGTGGTGAGCTGCCAATTTTTCCAAATCTGTCTGACACTAATCGAAGCCTGTCCACATCCTTTTCCAACTCTTGTACAATTTTTTGATCCACAGATTTATCTTTCAACATTTCAACCCATCCTTCTAATGAAGAAACCGGTGTACCTAACTGATGCGCCGTTTCTTTTGCCATGCCCGCCCACACCTGATTTTGTGTTGAACGAAAGCTGCTGCGGATAGAAAAAATGGTAATAATGATAAACAAGGCCACAATACAAAGCTGAATGAGCGGGTAATAGCGTACTTCTTTTAGCAATTTTGAATCTCCGTAATAATAACGGTTATGAAGCGAAGAATCATTGGGGGCTGTCCAGTCAACTGGTGCATGTAAACTTTTGAATTGTTTAAGCTTTTTCTTTACATATTCTAAATCATTTGCCGCTTTTGATGAGTCAAGATTTACAAATGTAATGATGCTGTCCCGCTCATTGGTTTCAATTATGGGAATGGATATATTTTCCGTAAGTATCATTGAGGCAAGCCGAATATCGGCATCAGCCGGAGAAGAAATTAAAAATTTACCTGCCTCCACCCATTGTTCCACTTTCTGCTTTTCTTCTTTTGCAATCTTACGGGCAAGATATTGCGAATAGAAAATAGTACCACTGACAATTAATACGCCAATCAGTGCCAGCAAAGTCTTCCAGTTAAGAATCTGACGAAACATAATTCGAATGTAACCATAATAAAACCTGCTTCCCTTATTTTTGAGTAAATATTTTATCACGCTTGCGTATTGAACCCAAAATTGCTATTGTCATTCTGAACTGGAATGGGCAAAAACATCTGGAATTGTTTTTGCCCTCAGTTATAGCCACGCAATACTCAAATTTTGAAATTATTGTTGCCGACAATGGTTCTTCCGATGATTCTGTTTCATTTTTGGAAAAGCATTATCCTGATATACGCATCATTCGTTTTACCCAAAATTATGGCTTTGCAAAAGGCTATAATGAAGCTTTAAAATTGGTTGAAGCTGATTATTATGTGTTATTAAATTCCGACGTAGAAGTAACACCCGAATGGCTGGTTCCTCAAGCAGCATTATTAGAAAGCAATAGCAGCATAGCAGCTTGCCAACCCAAAATTTTATCTTATGCAAATAAAAAAATGTTTGAGTATGCAGGTGCAGCAGGCGGCTGGCTTGATAAATACGGATACCCTTTTGCAAAAGGACGGGTATTTGATATTTGCGAAGAAGACAAAGGACAGTACGATCAGTCAGAACCTATTTTTTGGGCAAGTGGTGCCGCGTTGTTCATCAGGTCATCTGTTTTTCATGAAGTAAAAGGATTTGATGAATATTTTTTTGCACATCAGGAAGAAATAGATATGTGCTGGCGAATACAATTGGCAGGTTATCAAATTTATTCATGTCCTGCAGTTTCAGTTTTTCATGTAGGCGGGGGCACATTACCCCGGGGCAATACGCTAAAAACATATTTGAATTTCAGAAACAACAGGATCATGCTTTCCAAGAATCTGCCAATATCAAAAAAATTGTGGATTACATCAGCACGAAATATTTTAGATGGAGTTTCGGCATGGAAAGGATTGCTATCGGGTGACGGAGGTTATTTTCTAGCAATATTAAGAGCCGAACTCTCATTTATTAAATGGTGGCTTTTTTATAAAAGAAAAAGCGTTTTCCCCGTCAAAAAAACCGGAAGTCTAGCTGGTTATTATCAAAAAAATATGACCTGGCAACATTTTGTAAAAAAGAAAACCAGGTTCTATGAAATTGTGAACAAAACGAATTAATTTTTTTGACACGAACCCTTATTTTTGCAACATAATATTTTACTATGGAACAGCATAAGGAATATCAAAAAGAGCTAAAAAAAGTGCAGGATACAGATTTTACACATAGCTGGGTTTCATCTTCCGGCTTTTTATTTTATTTACAGATGACTTGCATGGTAGCGTTTTTGGTAGGTGCAAGTTTTATGCTTTTTACGAAGCGTTTTCATAAAATAAATCCACCTGTGCAAGAGAGCACTTTATATACTCCAAAGTATAAATAAGTTAGGTTTAAATTTTTTTAAGTAGGGCTACTGCCCTATTTTTGCGACCCTTAGTTCTTTAAATAAGCTGAAATATTTCAGCAAAACAAATAATCTGCGGAAGTAGCTCATTTGGTAGAGCACGACCTTGCCAAGGTCGGGGTGGCCGGTTCGAGCCCGGTCTTCCGCTCATAGAAAATCCTTCCTCCATTGGTGGAGGGATTTTTTTTATTGCCCTGGTGGTGGAATTGGTAGACACGCAGGACTTAAAATCCTGTGACCCGCAACGGTCGTATCGGTTCAACTCCGATCCGGGGCACTTCTTAAAGCGGCGAAAGCCGCTTTTTTTTTCATCATGTTCTACGTTTACATACTTTATTCAGCAAAACTCAATCGTTATTATACCGGATCTTGCGAAAGTATTGTAGCAAGACTTCAGCGTCATAATTTGGGCACAGTTACCCCAACCCGATCAGGCAAACCATGGGAGCTAAAATATTTTGAAGATTATCATACACGACAAGAAGCACTGAATCGTGAGTTACAAATTAAGAAAATGAAAAGTCGTGCTTATTTTGAAAAACTGATTTCACAAAGGGGAATT
>JAKIZK010000124.1 GCA_022708055.1 Bacteroidota bacterium | reverse complement strand
AATCACGCATTTCTGCATTTTGCCTATTGAGCGAAATAAACCACCATACCAATGCAGCAACGATATATGCCAGTAAGGCCCAGTAAATTAAAGTTGTACGAAATATGCGTTTTGATTGCATGATGCAAAGATGGCAGAATATTACTTTACCTTTTCAATTCTGATGCCGGCATCCAATACATTTTTCAACGGGACTTCACGCATTACTTGCTCCAGTGTAAATTTATAATCGCCTTTTTTAAAAGGCTCAGGCCCGCCCAGTGCAATGCGGTGTTCATAAATATCATCCATACCACTAGCTTTCCAGCCATTTATATCGTCGGCCAGTGTAAGATCCTGTTGCATCCGTTTCACTGTATCCCCATTGGGCAATTGTACATACAAGTTGATGTACAGATTATTGAAATTGTATTTATCATTATGCCTAAGTACAACAAAAGGCTGGTAAAGTGCTGTTGTATCTTTTATAGTAAATGTAAATGAAGGCTTAAAACTGCTTTGCCAGGCATGACCCGGAATGGTTACCGTTTTTTCATAAAGATCAATCTGAGTGCAGGAAAACAAACCCAGTATACAAGTAAGGGACAACAGAAAATTCCGGGGATTATTTTTCATAAGGCAAATATAATGCTGCATTACTTAGGGCATTTATAACTAAGGGTTATAATACATTTAATATTTGTTCTTTGGCTTTTTCCAATTCGTCTTTCATCAATACTACACATTTTTGAATAGAGGCATCATAGGCTTTTGATCCGGTTGTATTGATTTCGCGGCCAATTTCCTGCAACACAAAGGATAGCTTTTTACCCTTGCTTTCATCCTTTTCGTTCAGCAGCGATTTAAAATATTCGCAATGGTTTTTTAATCTTACCTGCTCTTCACTGATATCAATTTTTTCAAAATAATAAATCAATTCCTGCTCCAGTCGATTATTGTCGTAGTTTTCCTTACCAACTTTTTCTTCCAAAAGCTTTACCAATCCATCTCGCAGTTTTTGTTGCCTTTGTGGCTCCAGTGCAGCTACCTCATCTTGCAAAACAAGAATATTATTGATACGTAACAGCAAATCTTGTTCAAGTACTGCGCCTTCATTCAGCCGGTGATTATTAATATTATTAATGGCTGTTTGTAATATGGATTGAAACGATTTCCATTCTTCATCGCTCAATGTTTCGCTGCTGGGTGTGATTACCTCCGGCATTTTTACCAATGTACTTAGAATATGCGAAGGATCCAGTTTTAAATCATTGCTCAATTCTGCTAATGGCTGATAATACGCTTTTGCAAGACTTGTATTAATAGTAACCGGCTTTGCCTGTCCGGTATCCTTGAGGCTAATGGAACAATCGACTGAACCTCTAAGCAATTTTTCTGCAATAATGCGACGGATATCGAATTCAAATGGTTTTAGAATGGCGGGCATTTTCAATTGTAGTTCAAACTGTTTTCCGTTGAGCGATTTTAAGTCAACCAAAAAAGTCTTTTCGCCTGCATTTTGTTCGGCCCTGCCGAAACCGGTCATTGATTTAAGCATGTAATACTTATTAGATTTTGATAAAGGTATTTTAATTCAATCAAGTGAATACAATTTCTTTATTCCCGTTTTATTGATGCTAATAAAAAAACAATTACAATAAAAAATCCCCTCGGAAAACCGAAGGGATCATTTATATGGATGGGTTAGTAAGTACGGGAAATTAAATTTCCCACCACAATATTATAAATTATTTCATTCAACCAAAAAATATTTGACATTTATTTTATTAACATTTTAAAATGCGTTGTGGATAAACCCTAACGAATGTTCATCCATTTTTTTAAAGAAAAAAATTAAACACCGTGTGTTTTAAAAATTTTATGATGTTCATTTCAAAAAAAAAATCAAAATAAAAAAATATGTAAAGAAGCTGAAGCAAAAAAATTACAAAACCGAAACGGGTTTTTCATTGGAGAAATTCATAAGATTGAATCATTTGGTACTGATTATAAAAAACAAAAAAACAATAACCGTTTTACTTATCATTGTACAGGTCATTACCTTTGACAAAATATTTTGTATGCGTTTTGAAACTCCAGTTCCGGTAGCCACTATTGCAGCTATGATAGGTGCAGAATTGAAAGGAAATATTGAAGGAATGGTAACCGGCATCAATGAATTGCACCTGGTTTCGCCGGGTGATTTGGCCTTTGTAGATCATCCAAAGTATTATGATGCCTGTATTCAATCGGCTGCTACATTTATTATTATCAATAAAGAAACCTCATTTCCGGAGGGGAAAGCATTGCTGATTGTTGCCGATCCATTTGAGGCTTATCTTAAGATTGTAAATTTTTATCGTCCCTTCCATCCTTCTTTGCAATTGAAAAGTGAATCAGCCATAGTGTGTGAAGGCACTATCCTGATGCCCAATGTTTATCTTGGCAATCATGTTAAGATTGGAAAAAATTGCATTATTCATCCACATGTTACCATATTGGATTATTGCGAAATAGGTGACCATGTCATCATTCAATCGGGCACGATAATAGGAAGCGATGCTTTTTATTACAATAAAAAAACGAATCGTGATGTTCATTATAAAAAAATGACAAGCTGTGGCAGAGTGCTTATTGAAGATGCAGTGGAAATAGGCGCCAACTGCACTATAGATCGTGGCGTAAGTGGCGATACCGTAATAGGTGCCGGAACAAAAATGGACAACCTGATTCATATTGGCCATGACACGGTGGTTGGAAAAAATTGCTTGTTTGCTGCCCAGGTAGGTATTGCAGGTGCTACTACCATAGAAGACAATGTAATACTTTGGGGACAGGTAGGTGTAAGCAAAACCCTCACCATTGGTAAGGATGCCGTTGTTTATGCGCAAAGCGGTGTAAAAGATTCTATTGAAGGAGGCAAAGTATATTTTGGCTCACCGGTTGAAGATGCCAGAGAGAAAATGAAAGAGTTTGTATGGGTGAAGCGTATTCCTGTTCTTTGGGAAAAGGTAATGGGAAAGAAATAACAAGCTTTACTCCGGCTCATAATCATACGGCAATTGATCTGCAAGATTTTTCCAACTCCAATACCCCTGGTTTATCCAGTTTCTTTGCTCGTAGTAAAACCCATTCTCTGTAATAGATATCCAGTCTTTTATATCTATATATGATATCTGGTAGGGAATATTTTTAGGCAGATTCATTTTTTTCAAATACTCTTTCTCGGGCCATTTTTTTGTATAGGTAACACTGATTTTTCTGGGATAATAAATTTCTATTTCAAAATTTCCGGTGGGCACCTGGTACATCATGCTATCTAATCCCAAACTATCTTTTGTAATGGCTACCAGATTATAAAAGCCGGAATCATAAACATTTTTTACCTTATTAAATTTCTTCGCATTGTTTTCATCCAGCATATCTATAATCCAGCCATCTTGTTGTAGGGTGCTATCGTAATAGCTGCGCATAAACTGCAATTTAGACCCTTCGTATGTTTTTTTTCGGGCAAGGCTCCATACATTTTTCAAACTGTCATTGCCTTCCATTTCTGTATAAAGACTATAACCACGATAGCTGCTATTTTCTGTATTATAATAATACACAAAGGAATCCATTTGATAACGAACGTGATAACCCAATGCCCTATTTTCAATAAGCAGCACACTATCGGCCAGTACTTTGAGGCGGTTATTTCTCTTTGAAAAATAGAACTTCAGTGCTTGCGGATTTAAAATGGTAGATTTTGATGCATTGAGTGTTGAACCCAAAAAATTTTGTATAAAAAAATCACCATACTTATTCCATCCGTCGGGTACTTCGCTGCTTGATTTTATGATTACTTCGCCCATGCTTTTATCTTCCTTGGCCATCAGCACTTGCAGTTTTGTACTATCGCCCAATCTTATGGTTTGTGTCTGATATCCGGTATAAGACACTATCAAATCGTAACCGCCGGATTTTAAAGAAAGTGAAAATTCTCCCTGCTTGTTGCTATAAGTTCCTGATGTTGTGTTTTGGCAAAATACAGATGCAGATACCAGCGGCTCTTTGGTAGCTGAGTCAAGAATAACCCCGCTGACTACTATTTGCGCATGTAAAATATAACCACAAAAAATAAATATCAGTGATAAAATAAATTTCTGCATTTCTGAAAATTGTTCGTTAAAGATAAGTTCCTCTTGTAATTGGTTGCACTATTTAATTAACAAATATCCTGCCTGCATTATTATTACGAAGCTATTTGTTTGTATTGATCGCAGGCTTTCTTTATAGTTTCTTCTAAGGGCCTGTAGGTGAATCCCGGAAGTGCATTTAGTAATTTTTCGTTTTCAAACCAGGTTTGGCTGCAAGCTACTTTGGCACTTTCTTTTGTAAGCAAAGGTTTGTGGCCGGTTAATAAAGATTTTATTTTTTCTATTCTCCAAGCTATGCCCAATAAAAATGGATTGGCAGCACGGGTGGGTTTTTTCTTGCCAAAATTTTCTGCTATGGTTTCTTGCAATTTTTTAAAAGGCCATGTATGTCCGTTTACAATAAATCTTTGTTCCGTGATTTCGCTTTCCAGTATTTGCATGGTAGCTTTTGCTACGTCTTCTACATCTACAAATCCATTGATACCCGGCGTAAACCAACTGATGCCTTTCTGTATATTTTTAAAAATGGCGCAACTGCCGGTTGTCCAGTCGCCAAAGCCCAAGATGGTGCTGGGATTTAATATCACAGCATTCAGGCCTTCCGAAATACCTCGCCATACTTCCATTTCTGCTTTATGTTTTGTAATGGCATAATGTGTATTGATTTTACTTTCTTCCCATTTTCTTTCTTCATTTACATGACCACCACCGGCTGTGCGGCCTAGTGCTGCTACCGAGCTGATGTACACCAACCGATTGATGTTTTTTTCCAACATTACATTTACAACATTAGTCGTACCATCAATATTTACTTGATACATGGTCTTTCTTTCCTTCTTTAAAAAAGAAACCACCGCTGCCGAATGAATAACAGCCTCCACTCCTTCCATTGCTTCTTCCAGTGCTACCACATCCAGCACATCGCCCTCCACCCATTCTACGTTTTTAAAAACGGATTCATCCATCCATGTGGGCAGTTTGCTGCTACGGCGTATCGCTCTTACCCGATATCCTTTTTCAACCAGAAGTTTTATAATATAAGATCCTAAAAAACCGGTGCCGCCTGTTACTAATATCATTTATAAATTAAATTTTGAAATTATGATTGATACACAAAATATCCTTCACCGGTTTTCTTACCCAATTTTCCATCTTTCACTTTTGCTTCCTGAATAAAAGAGGGTTTTAACCTTTCAGGCTTTCCCATTTGTTCATATACCGAACAACTAACTGCATAGTTCACATCATTGCCAATTAAATCCATCAAATGAAAAGGGCCCATTTTAAAACCGGTTGCTTCCAGCAGTTTATCAATGGTTTCAAAGTTTGAAATCCTTTCTTCTGCCAGTCGCAATGATTCAATATAGTAAGGACGGGCTACATGGTTCACAATAAATCCG
>JAKIZK010000123.1 GCA_022708055.1 Bacteroidota bacterium | reverse complement strand
TTTTTATGGGCAATGAGTTTGGTCAAACAAATGAATGGAATTACAAATCTGAACTGCAATGGGAATTATTAAAATTTGACCATCATCGGCAATTGAAAGATTGTGTAGCTACACTCAATCAATTGCTACAACAAGAAGCCGCATTGCATCAAAATCAGTTTAATCAAAAAGGATTTGAATGGGTTGATTTGAATCACCGTCAGGAATCCGTAATTAGTTTTAAAAGAAAAGGGAAAAAAAGAGCAGATGACCTTCTTGCAAACGTTTTCAATCCCGAAATAAGATGTAAGATGCTTGATGCAAATCAAAAAACGTACAGACTACTCGTAAATTTACCCCCACTTGCAGGAATCATTCTGAAATAATACTAATTTGGAATGGTTTTGGAAGAGAAACAATGGTTTCTATTTTGAAACATGAAAACTCCAATATATTTTAGACATGAGATTTAATAATTCCAATCCTAAAATAAGCCCTATGTTACGTCCAATCCTGAGTATTTGTTTGCTGATGGTAATGGCACCTGCATTTTCGCAAACATCATTCAATCAAATTAATGTCGGTCCCGATAGTTCCGAATTCTTTTTGCAAAAAGGAATACAGGAAAAACAGAATGGAAGAAGACTGGAATCGTTGAAATATTTTGAAAAAGCCATCAGCTACGATGCAAACAATAAAGCCGTAACTGCTGAATTGGCTTCCGCTTATCTTGACTTGCGCAAATACGGTCAAGCCCGCACAACCTTTATAAAACTGGAACAACTTGGCGAAACTTCTGCTACGAATATTAAACAAATCATGAATTTATCATTCCAGTTGAAAAAGCATGAAGATGTAATCGCTTATGCCCTTAAACTTAAGAAAGCAGATCCTTCTGAAAAAATTGCATACTTGCTGGGCAAGGTCAACTACGATCAGGAAAACTATGGAGAAGCCATAAAATACCTGAATGAAGCTGCGAAAGAAGATCCCACAAATGCTGAAGTGCCTTATATGATTGCACACAGCTATGCAGATATGATGAACTATAAGCTGGCTGTTCCCTTTTTTCAAAAGGCGATAGAATTAAAACCTGATAAAGCATATTGGATTTATGAGTTGGGCCTTATCTGCTATGCTATGCACGACGATAAAAATTCACTAAAATACATTCTGGAAGCAGGAGAGAAGGGATTGAAAAAAGATAATGAGTACCTGGAAAATCTGGGTATTGCATATTTGAACGTAGGCGATTTGGATGCAGGTGTAAAGATTTTAAATGAAATATTAATCAAGCGTCCAAGCGATATGAACTTATTGAATATGATTGCAGAAGCATATTATTATAAAGGCAAATACGATCTTGCTATTGATTATTGGGATAAGATATTGGAGTATGACAAAAAAGATTTTTCTGCTTTATATATGATAGGCATGGCTTATCAGAAAAAAGGTGGAAAAGAAAATACTGAAAAAGGGACACGCCTTTGCGATACAGCTATACAAATGGATCCCGGTTTATCAAGTCTGCGTCAGAAGAAAATGATGGCGGGCCTTTAAGCAGGTTAACACTTCAATTTTTTACATTCTTTCAGGCACTTTTATGCCTAGCAGGCTCATTCCTGAAGCTATGACATGAGCAGTAAGTGATGAAAGCATTAAACGAAACTGCTTTTTGGTTTCGGTTTCTGCATTCAATACCGAATGTTCGGTATAAAAAGTATTAAAACTCTTTGCCAAATTAAATACATAGATAGCAATAACAGAAGGGTTGTGTTCTGCAATGGCCTGATCCAGCATAACAGGATATTGCTCAAGTAAAACAATGAGCTCCTTTTCTAATTTCAAAATCGGTTCTGAAGTTTCAATAATATTTGCATTTACAGAAACATCACCTGCTTTGCGAAGTACTGATTTTATTCGGGCATGTGTGTATTGAATAAAGGGGCCGGTAAAGCCATGAAAATCTATTGACTCCTCAGGATTAAAAATCATTCTCTTTTTGGGGTCCACTCTAAGCAAGAAAAACTTCAATGCACCCAGGGCCAATGTATCATACAATTCTTTCAACTCATCGGTCGTAAAATCTTTCACCTTGCCCAGCTCCTCAGTTTTGGTTCTGGCTACATTCACCATTTCGGTTATCATATCATCGGCATCTACCACCGTTCCTTCGCGGCTTTTCATGCGGCCATTGGGCAGCTCTACCATTCCATAGCTCAAATGAAATATGCCTTCGGCATAGGGCTTGTTTAGCTTTTGTAAAATAAGTTTCAGTACTTTCATGTGATAGTTTTGTTCATCGGCTATCACATAAATGCTTTGGTCGTATTTGAACTCATCATACTTCTGATCTGCCAGTCCTAAATCCTGAGTAATATAAACCGAGGTACCATCTTTTCTTAATACCAGCTTTTCATCAAGCCCATCGGCTGTAAGGTCAATCCACACACTGCCATCTTCTTTTTTAAAAAATACACCTTCTTTCAATCCAGCTTCTACAAATTGTTTTCCCAGTAAATAGGTATTGCTTTCGTAATACATTTTCTGAAAATCGGCGCCAATTCTTTTGTAAGTAATGCCAAAACCATCGTACACCCATCCGTTCATTTTATTCCATAAGGCCAATACATCTTTATCGCCTTTTTCCCAATCCAATAGCATTTGCTGTGTAGCTTTCATAATGGGAGCTTCCTTTTCTGCAATTGCCTTTTCCATTCCTTTCGCTACCAGTTCATCTACCTGTTGCTTGTAAGCGTCATTAAACTTTACATAATATTCACCTACAAAATGATCACCTTTGGTAGCCGTACTTTCAGGTGTAGCGCCATTGGCAAAAAGCTGCCAGGCTATCATGCTTTTGCAAATATGAATTCCCCTGTCGTTCACCACACAACTTTTTACTGTTTCATATCCGCTTCTATTTAATATTTCTGCGATGCTCCATCCCAAAAAAATATTTCTAAGATGACCCAGGTGCAATGGTTTATTTGTATTGGGCGATGAGTACTCAACCATCACCTTTTGATTTTTGGACTGTCCAAAACCAAATTGCTGATTATTATAATTTGTCTTTAAAAACTGCCTCCAATAATCATCGGAGATCGTAAGATTCAGAAAACCTTTGATTACGTTGTATGCAACAAATAGCTGTGGATGTGCTTTTATCAAGGCATCGCCTATTTCATTGCCTAATTGCTCCGGCGATTTCTTTAATTGCTTTACATATGAAAATAATACTAAAGTATAGTCTCCCTCAAACTCAGGCTTGGTGGTATTGATGGTAAGGTCAGTTTCGCCGGTTGAAAAACCGTAATGATCTTTAAGTACCGCGGCTATCAACGGCTTTATTTCTTTTACGATGCTCATTTTCTTGGGTTATCCGGCAAATTTACAACCCGTTAATCCACAAACCATAAACTTTCCAATAACTTTGGCAGTTTATGCGAAAGCATTTACATAGCGCCAGAGATTTTATATTGCCGATAATAGATTTTTTCTATCCCCCGTTTCGCAGGTTGATGAACCTGCAGACATTTCGTTATGCCGCCTCGGGCGGGGGCAATATGCTATTGGGTTTTCTGGTTTATTTCCTGAGTTTTAAATTCTTGTTTCTTGAAAAGGAATTTCATTTTGGTTTTTATGCTTTCAAAGGGCATATAGCTGCATTATTTGTTTCTTTTCTGGTTACTTTTCCGATTGGCTTTTTTATGTCAAAATATGTTGTTTTCAGCGATTCTAAAATGAAAGGCCGAATTCAGTTGTTTCGATACTTCATGATTTGCATGTTTAACCTGGCACTCAATTATCTTTTGTTGAAAATATTTGTTGAAAATCTGAATATTTATCCTGTATTGGCGCAGGTTATCACTACCTGTATTGTAGTTGTATTTAGCTACATTGCACAGCGAAATTTTTCTTTTAAGGCAAGCGAAGATGACCCGGAGGCTACAGACTAAAATCTATATTTTCCACTTTGATAGCCAGATTGCCGTTACAATTGCTTCTAATGACTAAGTGTTGTTGTAAAGGGAAAATGCCGGCCAGTTTAATGTCTTTTATTGCACCGTTGCTTCGTATTCCCTTCATCCACTCCTGATTGAGCTGTTTATTGATGGTCGTTTTTGCAGAATCAATATATCCTGAAAGATTGAATTTTGCATTTTGACTAATCTGCTTTGTAATCTTTTTATCAAACAACCAATCGGCAGAGCCTAATAATACATTTTTAGATTTTATATCAAAATCAACATCAGTTACTTCCAGTGTTTTGGTAGCTTCATTATACACCGGCTTTGCCAAAAGATAAACTACGCCTTTATTGGTGCCCGAGAAATTTAGTTTGATAATAATTTTTTCATTACCTGTGCTATACATCCGGCAACTGTCTATAATAAATTTCTTTTTGATCAATAATTTTTTAAAGGTAAACTCCATGCCGGCTACCTGCTTATTCAATATATGGCTAAGCGAATCGTAGCTTAAAACGGCATCCAGAAAAATATTAAATCCCGGTGGTTGTTTGTAAGTACCCAGGCTGGGAATCCATGAAGGCTCTTCAGCAGGCTTCTCAAAACTGATAACTGGCTTGGCCGAAAGTCCCAAAGAAATATTTAAAGAATCTCCCTGTGCACCAATGCTGTTGATACGAAACTGCTTTGGATTAATTTTTAACCAGCCCAGACTGTCGATGTTATAAACTTTTGTCAGTTGATCCCACACCTGTTGAAAACGGGGCTTGAGATTGATGGAGCCAAACTGTTGTTCCATGTCTTTCTTAGAAGCATCCAGTTCTTTTTTCAGGCTGTTCATAATTGACTTTGTAATATCCTGACCCCAAAAGCATACTTCGCATTTGTTTAAGGGTTGAGGTTCATTTCTTACAACATTCAGCTTTAGTTTATAGTTAGTAAAAATGGTAAGAGAATTGGTAAATGATACGTTTACTTTTCTTTCACCCTCGCTGCCAAAACCACAGTTGCAGGTGGGTGTCCAGGGCGAAATGCCTATACCACCTGCACATAGGCGAGTAGCACCCGATATTTTATAATAACCCGTAAAGCCAATAGAAAGTGATGTGCCGGAAGCTTTCAAAAGTAAAGGTCCACGGCGGAAATAATACTTATAACGGGTATCGCATCCGTCGTACACCCATTCATCAGGATATTTAGGTGAAGTAAATACAGTATCCACATTTTTTTCCGCCATTTGATAAATGGGTTTCAAGTTGATGGAGATGGGAATATTAATTTCTGACACGGGCAAAGAATCCAGTTTGAAACGGGTGGGGGAGAGGTCGGGTTGGGCGGGATTAATTTGTTGCGTAAATGCCAATGAAAACTGAATAGCCAATAACAGGAATAAAAATAATTTTTTCATGAATTGTTTATATTCAAAAATAATAATATTCGCAAAGACGAGTGAATATCTCTGCAAATTGCACTTCATTTGACAATGTTTAATTAATTTGCTGTTAAAAGAATCAATTTGTTGATTCTTCCATTCAAGTCTATCCTGTACAGGTTTTTTATACAATTATGATGTATTGTTTTTTTGACCATTTGTAGTCAGTATGAAATCATAGTTGACAAAATTTAGCTTATGTCTGTTTTGATAGATAGATTGAGAAAC
>JAKIZK010000122.1 GCA_022708055.1 Bacteroidota bacterium | reverse complement strand
AATTACCTTCCGATTTTGTTGAAAAATATTGCTTCTCCATGGTGGAAGCAGCTCATTTGATTGTAGCATGGGCACATCACTAAAATGTTTGACCCATCATCAAGTCAGTTCTGCATTTTCTTTTTTTTCTTGTTGAATGTGTTTTTGATTTTCGAATGAAGAAAATGCCTTCAGGTGTTTTAATATTACAATTACAACCGTCATAAAAACCAGCAACAATATCACTGCCAGCTCCTGCTTCAATGACTGCAACCAGATAACCTGAAAGAGAATAAGTCCATGCATAAAACAAATCACCCTCGCTGCATACCCATGACTAAAACCCTGATTGGTAAGCAGGTGATGTATATGCGTTTTGTCAGCCACAAAAGGTGAGCCGCCTTTAATGGTTCTGGTAATGAATACTCGCAAGGTATCAAACACCGGTATCAACACAACTGCCAATACAAAAACAGGTGCATGTGCCAGCACCGGTTGAGCAGCATCTGCATTTACCTGCATCAGCCTGATGCATAGAACGGAAATTGCAAACCCCAAAACCAATGAACCCGTATCGCCCATAAAAATTTTTGCAGGGTTTAAATTAAAATATAAGAAAGCCAGTATTCCGCCTGCTAATGCAAAAGCGATAAGTGCCGTATTGGCATCGCCATTGGCTGTAAGAAATAAA
This sequence comes from Bacteroidota bacterium, assembly GCA_022708055.1. Lineage (GTDB taxonomy): Bacteria > Bacteroidota > Bacteroidia > Chitinophagales > Chitinophagaceae > JJ008. Next base: position 5,044 of record JAKIZK010000122.1, on the reverse strand, counting down.
CCCAATACCAATAAACTCATAAACCCTAAACCACCTGCAAGTCCATCGATACCATCTATCAGGTTGAATGCATTGGTTATGCCCACTATTGCCAGCACTGTAAAGGTGTATTGAGCGTATAAGGGTAATTCATAGATTCCTAAGAATCCTTCAAATGAAGTAATGCGAATGCCGGATATGGCAATCAATAGGGCAACTGCGGTTTGTACAACAAATTTATATTTAGCGGAAAGATCTTTCAGGTCGTCTAATATTCCTAAAGCCAGTAGTACAACAACCGAAAAGAAAAAACTGATAGTGGGTGCATTGGCAATAAAGGGAAACCATAATATTAAGGCCATTAGCATACCGGCTACTATTGCAAATCCGCCCATAGTAGGTATGGGCATGGTGTGTTCTTTTCTTGCATTGGGCTTATCAAACAAGCGGTACTTATTGATAAAGCTGATTAAAGGCGGAATGACAATCAACGTAACTACAAAAGCACTGAAAAATGAGAGCAATGCAATTTTAAAATCTTCAAATTGCAGAAATGACTGCAAAAGGTGGAAATGGTTCATCATGGTACCCATTTAGGTTCAGGTTATTGGATTGGTAGTACTAAAATAGAAATCACAGCTACGAATGGCAAGAGTTTTGCCCTTTATGCCTGAAGAATGGGCAGTTTTTCTTTATTTGTTTCGTTGAAATACAATAGTTACTGGGAAATTTGCGAAGTTAGCTTCGTAATTTCCGAATACAGATGAACCTGGTGTTGCAAATATTGTTTTGGATAAGCCTCGGCATTCTTTTCTATTGTTACATAGGATATGGACTGATGTTGTGGCTCTTTAATAACATCAACGTGTTGCTGCAAAAAAATAAACCCAAATGCAGTATTGAAACACCGCCTGTTACCATCATCATTGCGGCATACAATGAAGCAGACATGCTGGAGAAAAAAATCAGGAACACCCTTGCAATTGACTATCCGGCTGATAAGCTAAAAGTGGTGATTGTTACCGATGGATCTGCAGATGGTTCAGAAAACATTGTAAAACGATTTCCTGAAATAATATTAATGCATCAGGCAGAAAGGAGGGGTAAGTATGCAGCTATTAAAAGGGCAATGCAAACCGTTTCTACACCTTTCGTTGTTTTTAGCGATGCCAATACCATGCTCAACCCTGAGTGTTTAAAAAAAATAATGCCCCATTATCAAGATGAAAATATTGGCGGTGTGGCAGGCGAAAAAAAGATTTTGCAAAACCGGGCGGAATCGGTGGTGGGCGAGGCAGAGGGGCTGTACTGGCAATATGAATCTTTCTTAAAAAAAATGGATGCATCTTTTTTCTCAATTGTAGGTGCAGCGGGTGAGTTGTTTTCTATTCGCACACATTTGTTTTCACCTGTTGATGATCATGTAATTCTTGACGATTTTATTATTTCCATGCAAGTGTGTTTGCAAGGCTATCGTTTTGCTTATGAGCCCGATGCTTTTGCTACCGAAACGGCTTCCGATTCATTAATAGAAGAGTCGAAAAGAAAAATCAGAATTGCGGCCGGCGCTTACCAATCGGTTTATATCCTCAAAGCCGGGTTAAGCGTTTTCAAATATCCTTTGTTGTCGTTTCAATACTTGTCCCGTCGTTTGTTTCGCTGGGTTTTATGTCCGTTGTCTATCGTGTTAGTGTTTGCGGCTAATCTGCTTTTGGTTATCTTTTTCAATAATGATTTGTTTAGCAGTTTACTCTTTTTGCAAACTGTTTTTTATGCATTTGCTTTTTTGGGATGGGGTTATGTAAGTGCCGGAAAAAAAGCGGGCATCTTTACCATTCCGTTTTATTTTGTATTTATGAATTTTTGTTTGGTTAAAGGTTTTTTGCGATTTGTAAAGGGTCGTCAGTCGGTGCTTTGGGAAAAATCTGTTCGCAGCGCTTTATGATAATATGTAATCTGAATACCTCAATTTTCTATTGATTATTTTTGTAAGAAAGCAACAATCATTTCTGCTTCATCAAACATATTAGCTACACCCATTGAGTACCTGAAAGGGGTGGGTCCATTGCGTGCAGATCTTTTAAAAAAAGAACTTAGCATTTTTACATTTGGCGATTTGCTTTCGCATTTCCCTTTTCGGCATATTGACCGTACACAGCTAAATACAGTGAATGAAATTAATGCTGCAACAGAGTATGTACAAATTGCAGGTGTATTGCTCAGTTTTGAAACCATGGGCCAAAAGCAGGGAAAGCGATTGGTGGCAGAGTTGAAAGATAAAACAGGCGTTATTGAACTTATCTGGTTTCAAGGACTGGGCTGGGTTCAAAAACTTTTACAAACCGGGCACTCTTATCTTGTGTATGGTCGTGTATCTTTTTTTAATAACCAACCACAAATTGTTCATCCCGAAATAGAAATTCTGCTTCCGGAGCAACCGGTAGCAAAAAAATATCTGGAACCTGTATATCCAACCACCGAAAAATTAAAAGCAAAAGGATTAGGAGGCCGACAACTTTCCAAACTTACTCAGGCATTGCTTTCGCAAATTCATGAGCATAATATTCCTGAAATATTGCCTGATGATATATTGTGTCAATTAAACCTCATCAGCCGTTTTCATGCTTTTAGGCAAATTCATTTTCCACAAAACAACGAGGCTTATGAAGCGGCCGTAAGGAGGCTAAAGTTTGAAGAACTTTTTATTTCGCAGCTACGCATGCAAATGATTCGCAGTAGGCGGCATCGTTTTTCTAAAGGAGTAGTATTTGACACAGTAGGCGATCTGTTCAATACTTTTTACAAAGAGCACCTCCCATTTGAACTGACGGGGGCACAAAAAAGAGTAATTAAAGAAATAAGAAGCGATACAGCCCGGGGCAAACAAATGAACCGATTGCTGCAAGGCGATGTAGGAAGCGGTAAAACAATTGTAGCTGTTTTGCTGATGTTGCTGGCGGCCGATAATGGTTTTCAATCTTGCCTGATGGCACCTACGGAAATTCTGTCACGCCAGCATTTTGAAACCATTTCCGCCTTGTTGGAAAAAATGAAATTACCGGTACGCATACTTACCGGCTCTACAAAAACTGCGGAAAGAAAAAGAATATTGAATGAACTGGCCGAAGGGGAAATAAAAATTCTGGTAGGTACACACGCTGTTATTGAAGATGTAGTACAATTTAATAACCTGGGGTTGGTTGTTATTGATGAGCAGCATCGTTTTGGTGTAGCACAAAGAGCAAAGCTTTGGGAAAAATCAGCCGTTCCTCCGCATGTATTAGTAATGACGGCTACACCCATTCCGCGTACGCTGGCTATGACAGCCTATGGCGATCTTGATTACAGTGTTTTAGATGAATTGCCACCGGGCAGAAAACCCATTACTACGGTTCATCGTTATGAATCGCAACGAAGCAAAGTGATGGATTTTATAAAAACCGAAATTGAAAAAGGAAGACAGATTTATATCATTTTTCCATTGATAGAAGAAAGCGACAAAATGGATTATGAAAATCTGATGAAAGGATATGAAAATGTAAAAGCTTATTTCCCCGAACCAAAGTACTGGATAAGTATGGTGCACGGGCGGCAGCCGGCCGAGCAAAAGGAAACCAATATGAAAAGGTTTGTAACACACGATACGCAAATTATGGTTTCTACAACTGTGATAGAAGTAGGTGTAAATGTGCCTAATGCTTCAGTAATGATTATTGAAAGCGCCGAAAAGTTTGGACTGTCGCAGCTGCACCAGCTAAGAGGCAGGGTGGGTCGTGGCGCCGAAAAAAGTTATTGTATATTATTAACCGGCTCCAAATTGGGTAATGATGCCCGTGAGCGCATCCATACAATGGTAACAACGGCCAATGGGTTTGAAATTGCTGAAAAAGATTTGCAGCTAAGAGGACCGGGAGAAATTGATGGAACGAAACAAAGTGGTGCTTTAAACTTCAAATTGGCTTCAATAGTCCAAGACCGGGAAGTACTGGAACTGTCAAAAAATATAGCAGCTTCTGTATTAGATGTTGATCCCGATTTGACTTCGGCCGGAAATTTGCCGTTAAAGAATTTCCTGAATCAATCTCCGCAAGGGATTATCTGGAGTAAAATTTCATAACGATTCAGTTGTTTTTCGTTTTTGGAAAATATTTTGACTTTAGCCAGACAATTACTTATGAAAAGAAACATCTTAACAGAAAGTTTAAATCCGAAATTGCAGGGAATTCGTTATTTTACTGGAAATATGACTACCCTGAAAAAACTATTTCTATTTTTTTGTTTCATTTCATGCTCAGTGCTGTCAAGGGCACAGGGCAATATTGAGTTTGTTGAAAATAAAGGCCAGTGGGATCCCCGAGTTTTATTTAAAGGCACGGTAAGCAATGGGGATTTTTATATTCGCAATGGCGGCATTACCATGGTACAATATAATGCGGCTGATATGGCCCATGTACTTCAACTCATTCATGATGGCCGGCACGATTTGCCTGAAGAAAATTTTATGGTGAGAAGCCATGCATTCAATGTTGATTTTTTGGGCAACACATTTGCAAATAAAACAAAGGCTGAAAAACCACTTACAACTGTCAATAATTATTTCAAAGGTAACGACCCTTCAAAGTGGGGAAGCGGTTGCGGTATTTATCAGACAATTACACTCGAAGAAGTGTATCCCAATATTGATGTAAGATATTATACTAACTATGGTTATCTCAAATACGACATCATTGTAAAACCGGGTGGCGATGTTTCAAAAATTGCATTGAAATATTCCGGTGTTGATCATTTGCAAACAAAAAACAAAGAACTGCTCATCAAAACTTCATTGGGCGAATTGAAAGAATCTTCGCCTTACACTTATCAGGCAGGATTAACGGGAAAAAAAGAAATAAACTGTAAGTACACCGTAAAAGATAATGTAGTAAGGTTTGATGTAAAAGGTTATGATCCTAAAGCCACATTAGTAATTGATCCTGTTATTGTATTTTGTTCTTTTTCGGGAAGCAGGGGAGATAACTGGGGTTTTACAGCTACTTATGGACCTGATGGCAGTATGTTTGGCGGC
>JAKIZK010000121.1 GCA_022708055.1 Bacteroidota bacterium | reverse complement strand
CGTTCTTATACAAGATTCGACGCTGTTTTAGCCATGTACCACGATCAGGGATTGATTCCTTTTAAAACACTTGCCTCCGGCGAAGGTGTAAACTTCACTGCCGGAATTTCCGGTGTCAGAACTTCACCCGATCACGGAGTAGCTTTTGATATAGCCGGAAAAAACATTGCGGATAATTCTTCATTTCTGCTTGCTATTTATGAATGTATAGACATCATCAACAGAAGAAATGATTACGCTGACAATAGAAGCAATCCACTACGAAAGATGACGGCCACCGTAATGGGCAATGCAAAAGATGAGGCCATTGAAGAATAAAAATCAGTTGGCAAACACCGAATCTGATACGCCTTTATTGATGCTATATTTAGAATAAGTAATTTCTACTTTGCCTTTCTTTTGTTTTTCTTTATCTTTTTTATCCTTATCTGTTCCGTTATCATAGTCAATTGAAATTCCTTTTGGCAACTTGAATTCTTTTGTATTAAATGTCAGTACAGCTTTATCGGGCAAGCCATACGAAATATAATTTTTATAAGACATTACCAATTCGTAAGTTCCGTTTTCTTTGGTACTGATAACAGACTTAATTACTACTTGTTGATTCTCGTCAATATGTAATGTAGCCCGGGTAATATTTTCATCATCACTTATGGGAAAAATTTTTACAACCCGGCACTCTGTACCATTCACTTTTTCTTTTCCGCCATCAATGGCTTCATAATTATCAAGTGCAAGCACATTGTTGATATTAATATTTACCGAACCTTTTGGAATAAAGGACACCCCTTTTTCATTCCTGATTTTTAGCTTATCCGGTTTCTTATAATAAACTTTTACCTGTGCTATTGGTGCTTTTATAAAAAGTACATTCGTTTTCATCTTTCCATCAGCCGTATAGTCATTTACTTTATCATATTTATCTTTTACTTGTTTCAACAATGTTTTTACATCTTGCGCAATTAATATTGGTGTATAGCTCAGGAATACTGCCAGTAGCATTATCGCTTTCTTCATCTTTTTGATTTATGTTCTTAACTTAAAATATCTTTTTTTCTAAAATACCATATTGTTACACCCAGAAACAGCACAATATATCCAATCAAAATCATTGCACTTCTTACCAACGCAGTCGGATTTTCAATTGAGCCATCAATCGTAGTACCATCGGCCGATTTTTCAACATAAAAAAAACCTTTCCACCCAAGCATGTGCGTTGTAAACGACCAGGGATTTATGGTTTGTTCAAACATTGGGACTTTTAGTTGCTGAATGATTGTAAACACGATGACCACACAAACGGTAGCCACAATAGGCCCCAGTGAATTTTCAGAGAAAACAGAAAACATCATAGCCATTGCGGCAATGGTCGTTAATGCCAATGCTGCAAAAATAAAAGCAGCGAAAAAACGCCATAGTACATCATAATCATTCATTTGATGCCAGTCCATTTCTTTAAACACAACTAAGTCGCCTTTTCCAAAAAGAAGGATGCTTCCAAATAAAGCCAGAAATGCCATCCAGATTAATAATAATATTACATACACACTGCTTGCAGAAAATTTCGCCAGAATCAGTTCCGTTCTGGTAACCGGTTTTGAGCCCAACAATCGAAGTGTACCCAGATTAGCTTCTCCCGAAATCATATCACCGGCTATCAATGCAATCAGCAATGGTACATGGATTAATATCATGTGCAATACGGCTACACAAACAAAATAACCGTTGACCATTTTATCATAAGGAATATAAAATGTATCGGATTGACTGTCAGTATAAAGTTCAATAAAGTCTTTCCCATTCACTTTTAATGCAAGTTGTACCAACAATACAATAATAGCAATGGCACCAAATGAAATAAACGTACGAGGCCGTTTAAAAATCTTGAACAACTCAATTCTTAAAATTGCAAAAAACATTTATGCTTTTGTTTGTGAAAGAAAATATTCTTCCAGTGAATGTAATGGTCTCAGACTTTGTACCTCAATCCCATTTTCAACAAGTTCTTTGTTAAAAACCGGAATGCATTTTTTATCAATTTCAAGACAAATTCTTTCTCCCACAGCCTGATTTAGAAACTGATTCCAATTTGAATTCTGAATAAATGACAACGCATTCGCTGAATGAGTAATTAATTCTACCTCAGTTTTTTCGGGATTCAACAAGGCCGAAACGCTTCCTTCAACTACTTTTCTTCCTTTGTTAATGATGAGCATGCTATCGGCCACCATTTCCATTTCACTCAATAAATGCGAAGAAACCACCAAGGTCTTACCTTCTACTTTACTCAGGTGTTGAATCATTTTACGCATATCTGCTATACCTTGCGGGTCCAGCCCATTGGAGGGTTCATCCAGAATAAGTAAACCGGGATTGTGAACTAATGCACAAGCCAACCCCAGCCTTTGCTTCATACCTTGCGAATAGGTTTTTACTTTACTATTTGCCCTATCTGCCAAACCCACTTTTGCCAGCTGGTCTTTAATAGTAGCATCTTTCAACTTCACGCTGCTAAGTCTTGCAAACAATTTCATATTTTCAAAGGCAGTGAGATATTTATACAGATCAGGCCTCTCAATCATTGCTCCGGTTTGCTTTAATATTTCTTTCCGGTGTGCTTTTAGATTGAGTCCAAAAATTTCAATTTCGCCTGAAGTAGGTTCAATCAAAGAAAGCAGCATGCGAATGGTCGTAGATTTACCTGCGCCATTTTGCCCAAGAAATCCATACACCTCACCTTCATTTACCTGAAACGAAAGATTATCTACTGCTTTTACCTCTTTAAAGTCTTTTGTAAGATTACTTACTGTAATAATTGGTGACATGCTATATGTACAAAGGTATTAATGATGCAAAGCTCATTCAAGTATTTTTCCGATTTTAAAAAAATAATTTGCTAAATTCTTGCAAGTATAAAAACAGCTTCATAGGTTTGTTTCCGATCCGAAAAACAAAAAGATACCCTCGTAAAATTACGAAATTCATTTACTCCTGTTATTTACTTTTGTACAGCGAGTTTTATTTCCGAAAATAATTGAAGGTATTGAGCAATTTTAATTTTCCAATAGTTCTATGGGCCAAAGGAGTTTAATCCCAACCCAAAGAAATGACAAAGTATTTTACATTGATTGCAATAATAGCCTTTAGGATATTTTTTCATCCTGGCTATTCAGCCAACGCAAAAGTCCCTTTTACAAGTTTACAAGACACACCACATTACATTAAGCAAACTGCCGGTTTGCTTAATGTAAATGCCACCATCAGTAAGAATAAAGTATTTCTTAACTGGGTTGTATCCGAAAATGAAACTGCAGATATGTTTGAAGTAGAAAAAAGTGAAGATGGCAAAAACTTTTCGCTGGCCGCTATCGTATTTGGAACAGATAATGCAAAAGACGAAAGCTACCAGTTTTATGAAAAAGCAAAGTTCAAAAAGATTTTTTACAGGATCAAACTGATAAACAAGAATAAACAAACTGCTTACTCAACATTAATTGAAGTAAGTTTAAAAGCATAAAATATATGGCAAACAAAACAAAAAAGTATTTACAACAAGAGTACAATCGTGTTAAAAACCTGCTTAGAAAGGCAATAAGACCTCAAAAAAAAGAAGCTATGCCTCAACTGGCACTTCTACCATTACCCAATCAACGATAATAAAGCCATTATATTAATTTTTATACACCTAAGAGTACACAATGAGAAAGAGAGTCCCTTTTCAGGGACTTTCTTATTTTCCTAAATAAGTTTGTAGTGCAGCAACATACTTTTCAAATGCTTTTACACCCTGTTGTGTAATCTTACAGGTTGTTTGCGGGTAATTATCCTTAAAACTCTTTATCACTTCTATATAACCAGCGTCTTTAAGTTTTTGAATTTGCACACTCAAGTTCCCCGCAGTAGCTTCTGTTTTTTCTTTTAAGTAAGTAAACTCTGCTTCTTTAACACTGATTAAAAGCGACATTACCGCCAGCCTCAGTTGTGAGTGTAATATGGGATCAAGATCCTTAAACATGATTTCGGACTAACTCATTTTTTGCCTTTCTAAAATCTAATTGCATGATAATACCCGGAATTAACCAGGCAAAAATTGCTGCTAATGCAGTTAACAATAAATCTATTTTTCCATTTGAATATACAGTGGCAATACTGCAAATCCAGCATAACAATGCTCCCCATAACATAGGCTTTACCTTACAAGCAGTACCCGTAATAAAAGTAGGAATACCATAAAGCAGCAAAAAAAATGATGAAATATATTCATAAAAAGGAAATGAAGATTTTGCTGCTTCATTTCCCACTACTGAAGTTATAAATACCAATAACCCAATGCTGATACCAAAGCCCATCCATACGTATAACATATAAGTATCATCATAGGTTTTATAGTTCTTCCCTTTATGCTCTCTAATTGAAATTAATATCTGTGGTATTACCGCTACAAAAGTCAGCCAATAAATATTAAAAGGCAAACTGAAGCCAAATTCTATTTCGGCAAACCTTACTAATGAGCATAAGGATATGACGATGCCCCACATCATAGAACTGACGCCGGTGTCTTTATAAGACTGCTTCGCCTTATTTATCATTTTGGATATTAATTCCAAACTTTCATTTTCCGACAATTGTTTTTCTTCCATTTTGTAAACATTTATAGTTTCTGGAAAAATAAATTCTCTCAATTATTCCTGACCTTTTTGAAGAGAAAGAAAATAATTCAACTGCCCCATACCCCAGGTAGGTGATATAGTATCAGCAGGTTTGAAATTTTCAAACTTTTTCTTTGCTTCTTCAAATAGTTTTTTGGCTTCTGATTTACTGCCACCATATTGTTCGGGTGTATAAAATTTATCCTGGCCTTCCAGTAAATACACCCGTGGGTTTTCAGGGTTTAGGCTTTTGGCCGTTTTCAAGGCATCGGCAGCCTCAATACCATACGACATATAGCGACTAACAGGATCTACCATCATTCTTCCACTATTGTACATTTTCTTTAAACAAAAAATTTCAGTGTTATTCTTTTCCAGTTCTTCAGCTTTAGTCAACAAAGGTTCTGCTTTATCCATCAATGGATCTATTTTATCTGCCTGCCCTTGTGCAAAATACATATTACCCAGGTTTACCTGGCACAATGCTGCATAGTAATACGGAAGCCATTGTGTTTTTTCTGCATTCGCAATACGTTCAAATGCAGCTGATAAATCTAAAAGACCTTCTACACTATGAGTAGTATCTACGGCCGGAACTAATTTTTCCATTGCCTTTACATATTTTTCACTTTGAGCATAGCTACACATTGATATACCGGCAATAGCCAAGAACAAAAACATTTTTTTCATTTTCTTATTTTTAGGGGTTATAAAGAGTTATTAATTACTTCATCGCTTCTATCTACACCCAAACTAATAAATGCGCCTAAGTAAATAAACATTCTGGATGTAGGTGTGATTTCCTGCTTGCGATATCCATTGTATGAATATTGATAGCCATAAACCTGACGAAGGTTAAAAATATTACTAATCTGCAATACATATACGGCAAATGCTTTTGCATCTTTTTTTCCTATGGAAGGTAGAAAGTTGATTGAAAAGCTAAAATTATGATAGTCGGGTATCGTACCCTTGTCAGAAAATTTATATTGTGAACCATCATAAACGATATTATAATAAGGACGGCCGCTCGAAAAGTTGTAAGCACCGTTAAATTGTGTTTTCAATTTGGTTACAAATTTCTTTAACACAACTGAAGCCGTGTGCTTCGCTG
>JAKIZK010000120.1:329-5876 GCA_022708055.1 Bacteroidota bacterium | reverse complement strand
CACACCATTCAGATGCACAATTTCTTCCGTTTGCACAAGTTCTCCCTTAAATTCCACGGTTTTCAGATTTTTGGGCGTTCTCAGTTGCATCAGACAGTGGTTTTTGGCTACCATGTGCAGCCATCCTTTAAAATTGTCCACTTCATGTTTTTTCAATTTGGGTACCAGTTCTTCAAAAATCTGCATCACACTGTCCTTTGCTTTTTCACTATCCTTCAGATATTTTAGGCAAACCCCGTACACCAAGTCCATATAACGCTGATAAAGATTGCCCAGCACCTGCATACTGCCACTTGCCTTGTACTGTGCCACCAGTTCCTTATCATCGGGTTGATGTGCAGTCTGTTGCGATATATTTTTTACAAATGTCAAAGCGTAAAATTAGACAAAATAAAAGAGAATTTGGGGCTCTCAGCTTCATAATAAATCCCGGCATCAGTTCCGGCTGCTTGCTCGTCAGTTGCTGCGCTCCATCCTTGCGGCGCATCCGGCAGCCCATCGGGTGCAGTGCATAGCCGGTCAAAAAAAAAACTCAACCGTTTTGTGCAATTCAATTTTCGGCTGCATCAACCAATCATATCAAATCATTTAACAGCCGGTTAGTGATTTCGGGGCTGGTTTCTACCGGCCCCTGTTTTTTTAAAGCAATAAATTATTTCTTATGTCAAAAAATATTCAGTTAACCATTCCCAAACCCTGCCACGAAAACTGGGATGCTATGACACCCGTAGAAAAAGGCCGTTTCTGTGGCTCCTGTCAAAAACAAGTGGTTGATTTCAGTACAATGAGTGACCGACAGATTGCCGAATTTTTTAAAAAACCATCCACAGGTTCAGTTTGTGGTAGGTTTATGTCCGACCAACTTGATCGGGATATTGAATTACCGAAAAAAAGAATTCCCTGGTTCAGGTATTTCTTTTCATTTGCATTGCCTGCATCCTTACTCTCATTAAAGGCAAATTCAACCAAAGCACAATTGGGTAAAATAAAAGTTGAAGATATAAAACGAGATACCACTAAAACACCTTGCCGCCCTACCATGGGCATTATTGCTCGTCCGCAAACATTTGAAAATACAAATGGAAAAATTATTGATGGCGAAACAAAATTGCCGCTTAAAGGAGTGGTCATTACGCTAAAAGCAAATAACAAAATCATTAAAATAGTTACCAATAAAGAAGGCGCTTTTGCAATAGAAAATCAACTGCTTTCTGATCCGGCACAAATGGAAATTTATCTTTCCGGTTATGTTACCCGAACCATTAGCTGGCAATATTTTATCACCAATTTTGGAGACTCACATACCATTTCGCTTTGGCCTGCAATACAAAAAGGGGATAACACTGTAACAGATTTGAATGCACAGCAATTTTTTATTGGAGATACTATTGTAGTAAGTAACAAAATTGAATGTAAGGCTGTTTCCGGCCGGGTGTTGAATGAAGAAGGATCGCCTGTATCCAATGCGAGTATTCTTTCGGGCACTCCGTTGAATTATATTTTGACAAATGATGAAGGAGCCTTTTCTATTTCGTCAGATAAATTGCCTGCCGATGGATTGCTCAGTTTTTCTGCTCCAGGTTTTGAAAATGCAGAAGTAAAAATTGATAATGATTATAAAAAAGGGAAAGAATTAATAGTGGTTTTAAAAACAAAACTGCTGTCTGAAGTAGAAATTATTTCCCGTTATAAGCAAAACGAAACAAATATTGTAATAGGTGGATTATACATTGTACATGATTCTAAAAAAAATATCCCTTCAATGAAAATCGTGGAAGCTCCTGTGCAAACGGAATCCCGTTTGAAAATTTTTCCCAATCCCATTTCAAAAAATGCATCTCTGAATTTGGATGTAAAGCAAATGGAAGCAGGTTATTATGCGCTTCAAATCATCAATAGCGAAGGCCGTATGTATGTGCGGCAGGAACTGTGGATAGATGATGAAGCGGGTTTGCTCAACATCAATTTACCTGCACTTTCATCAGGTACTTATTTTGTTGTACTAACCGGTAAAAAATCAGCAAAAAAATATACAGAAAAATTAATAGTGGAATAGCTCAACCGCTGAACCCCGGGTGAAACTGTTCCAGTGTTTTTCTTAAGAATTCCCGGTCAAGATGTGTATAAATTTCAGTAGTGGTGATGCTGGCATGGCCCAGCATTTCCTGTACGGCACGCAGGTCGGCGCCACCTTCTACCAAGTGAGTAGCAAATGAATGACGGAAGGTGTGGGGCGATACGGTTTTTTTTATGCCTGCTTTCATTGCCATTTCTTTGATGATGTAAAAGATCATTACTCTTGAAAGTTTTGCGCCTCTTTTATTAAGAAACAAAATGTCTTCATTTCCTTTTTGCACCTGTATATGCACCCGCACCTGGTTTTTATAAAAATTTATTTGTTTTAAAGCGGCACTGCCAATGGGCACTAATCTTTCCTTATCTCCTTTGCCCAATACTCTGATGAAGCCTACATCCAGATACAGTTGAGAAATTTTCAGATTCACTACTTCGCTCACTCTAAGCCCGCAGCTATACATGGTTTCCAGTATGGCCTTATTGCGTTCACCTTCCGGTGTGCTTCTGTCTATTTGATGGATGATGTTTTCAATTTCCTCAAAACTCAATACATCGGGCAAAGCTCTTTTTAGCTTGGGTGCTTCCAGCAGGGTAGTGGGGTCGGCGGTGCAAATGTTTTCCAGCAAGCAGTATTTGTAAAAAGATTTTATTCCTGAAATGATTCTGGATTGTGAAGCAGCCGTCATACCCAAAGAAGCTATCCAATTAATGAATCGTTGTAATTCTTTTAACGTAACATCGGCAGGTGATTTTAATTCATGTGATGCTTGTAAAAAACAAGTGAGTTTATCAATATCACGCAGGTATGCCCATACCGAATTGTCGGATAATGATTTTTCTAATTGCAACCAGGCTTTAAAACCGTTTTTATAAGAATCCCACATTTGGTACGTGGATTATTAGCCCACAAACTATTTGAGTTGAATATCTTTTTGTAGCTCGGCCCATTTACCGCCCAAGTTTACTTTGGCCCAAATTCTTGCAGGTGTAATATTTACGGAGTCTATGGTTTCATGTATGGCATCAAAATCAAGCCCCGTGTCTTCACCAAAACTCATCATAGCTGTTTTGCCGTTTGTTATATCTTCTATAAATAAATTTCCCCTGTCGGTATAGGCAACTATATTATCGGGCATTGAAAATTTGCGATCAAAATTATTGAGAGCACCACTTTTGCGGCCAATATCTGCGGTTTTATTAAAAGGCAGTTTGAGCCAATAGCCTCTTCCCGAAATGCAATCGTTGAAAATAAGAAAAGCGAATGACGTATCACGAATATAACAACGCAGATAATCAGGATTCAAAGCAATATCTCTTTTCATAACATCGGGGATGCTGATTTTTCTATAATTTTTCAAACTTTTAAAACTCCAGGTGATGGTATCGGCCTTACAATTATCGCCGCTGATAATTACATAGGGCTTTAAAGGATGCTCGCCTGCAAAAATCAATGAATCGCTGAAGCAGGCCGTATCGCAAAAAGGTTTACTCAGATCAGTGGTTTTAGAACCTCCACAGGAGCTTATCATCAAACCGGTAGATATCAATGCAATTAAAAAGAAAAAACGCATGTTGTATATTTTTTATAGAAACAAAAATAACCATTGAGCAACAGTAACGCTAAATTTCTTTTCAAGATTAAAAATGAGGTATTATCTTCGGCACATGAGTACTATTCCACCGGTGAACATGCGTTCATTCAAACAAAAAGCACGACACGCCAAAACTAAAATGCGTCGCTATCTCAGCAAGATTGAAAAAGATCCTCCTCGTCATCTTGATAAAAAAATTGCTGCACTGGAGCCGGAAGTTTGGAAAGAAGTGGATTGCCTATCATGTGCCAACTGTTGCAAAACCATGACGCCTACCTTCAATGAAAAAGACATAAAGCGCATTGCATCTCATTTTAAGATGACGCCAACAGCATTTAAAGAAAAATGGCTTTATCAGGAGCGGGGCGGCGATCGTGATTGGATGAATAAATCAACACCCTGTCAGTTTTTAAATTTGGAAGACAACAAATGCAGCATTTATGAAATAAGGCCTGAGGATTGCAGCAACTTTCCACACATTTCAAGAAAGTATAAAGACTATGGCTATATACACAAACAGAATGTGGAGTATTGTCCGGCCACATTTAAGTTGGTAGAAAAGATGATGGAGGTAATCAAATAGGAAATATCAATCTATAAAAAAACATCCTGAATCAGAAAAAACTCCGGCTCTTTGTTTTTATACAATGTAATTGCAAGAATATCATATTGAATCCATTTGTAACCGGGATGTCGAAACAGAAATTCATCGGCCGCTTTTTGTAAGTTTTTAAATTTCTTTTTGGTTACACTATCCTCCGGATTGCTCCCCGGAAAATAATGCCTTGCCTTGACTTCAATGATATGTAGCATTTTTCCTTTGGTAGCGATAATGTCTATCTCATGATACGCATGTCGCCAATTGCGATGTAATAAAGTATAACCCTTGCTCACCAGCCATTGCGCTGCCAATGCTTCGCCTTCTTTTCCCAAATCATTATGCTGTGCCATGCTTATCTTTACTTCAAGATAAATGTTTTTTTTATAATGAAAGGAGCTTACCGGCTTAAGGGCAATGTCAAACATTATGACTGGGGTGGATTTTCCTTTATTCCATCGTTGCTAAAGATGGATAACCCGGAACAAAAGCCTTGTGCTGAATATTGGTTGGGCGTACATGCCCATGATAACTGTTGTATTGAAATTGGCAACAATCAATTTGAGTTATTAAAAGAATTTTTAGAGAACAATCCTTCGTTGCTGGGCGATAAGGTGCAGCATGAGTTTGGTCATTTACCTTATTTGCTCAAAGTACTGGATGTACAAAAAATGCTATCCATACAAGTGCACCCAACAAAGGAAGCAGCGGCGGTTGCATTTGCAAACGAAAATGCTTTGGGAATTCCATTGGATGCAGCAAATAGAAATTATAAAGACGCTAATCATAAACCGGAGCTGATGGTTGCACTAAGTGATTTTTGGCTATTACACGGCTTTAAGCCACCTGAAGAAATGGCGGATATATTAATGAATGTTACTGAACTGAGAGAGCTGCTTCCGTTTTTTTTGCAATCGGGTTATGAAGGTTTATACAAGCATGTAATGGAAATGCCTCAGGCTGAAGTAAATCGAATATTAGCTCCGCTGATTCGAAACCTTACTGAAAATTATAAAACCGAGTTGCCGGATAAATATGTTGAAGACTACTGGGTATTAAAAGCAATAGAACTGTTTCCACATCATGGTAATATTGATCGTGGTATTTTTTCAATTTATTTTTTCAATTTGGTGCATTTAGAAAAAGGCGAAGGCATTTTTCAAAACGCAGGTGTACCACATGCTTATCTGCAAGGGCAGAATGTGGAGGTAATGGCCAGTTCGGATAATGTATTGCGCGGTGGCCTTACCAACAAGCATATTGATGTTTCGGAATTATTAA
>JAKIZK010000120.1:0-230 GCA_022708055.1 Bacteroidota bacterium | reverse complement strand
CAACCAATACGCCTGATTTCAGGTTAAGTGTATTTGAGCTGAATGATTATGATGAAGCCCATTTTAGTCCTGTAACGGCAGAAATAGTTGTATTGACAGAAGGTGCTATCCATTTGCAAACCGGCAATAATCATTTAAAACTGAGTAAGGGTGAGCCGGCAGCAATATTATTTCCCGGCAATGAAGTAAAACTGATAGCTGCTTCCAATGCCGTATTATTCAGAGCTACA
>JAKIZK010000011.1:32234-41737 GCA_022708055.1 Bacteroidota bacterium | reverse complement strand
TCAACTACTACTTCTATTATCCAATCGCAATGGGCAATATCTTTCATGTTGTCGTCGAAGTTGCCTGTAGTTATTTTTTTGACAACATCTTTATGAAATACAGGCGAGGGGTTGCTTTTTACTGCTGCATTCAAAGCGTCGTTTACAATTTTATTTCGTTCTGCCGGCTTTGCATCTGTGGTTACATCATTTGGAGTTATATCAAGCAATAAAACCTGTAAACCTACCCCTGCAAAATGACAGGCAATACGAGATCCCATAACACCGCTTCCCAAAACGGCAACTTTCTTAATAGTCCGGTTCATATGATAAATAATTATTGATGTATAAAAAATAGTTAGTTATGCAACTATTTTTTTATCGAAGATAGAAGATTTATGAAATTGTCAAAAAAAATGAGGGTATAAACGTTGATTGGAGTCAAAAAAAATAAGATTATCTAATATGTAGAATGAAAATTATGAAAATGAGTATTTTATTTATAAACTTGTACTTGTCAAAAAACCAATACCTAAACTTTATTACGATTGCTTAATTTTTTAAATTCAATTGTAATGAGTAGTTCTAACGCTTCAAGGAAATCCAATTACAGCCATTTAGCTGTAATACATCGTAATCATTTTACTTTTCAGAAAGATGTTAATCAATCACCGGATTTGATTATTCATACTGATCTTGATTTTAATATCAAGTTTGCCAATGCGCACACTAAATTGTTATTTAAGAATGCTGGTAACGATAATATTGCCAATCTTATGGATGCGGGTGATATATTGTTTGAAAACTCAAGTATAGAAGAAGTAAAGGCAGAACTGTTGCAAAAAGGTGATTGGTCTGGTAGGGTGCATTTTACCAGATTTGATGGCGTGCTTACCCATTATAAAGTTACCTGTACAGTTGTGCGTGATAGCAATAAAAATCCTGCATCTTTTGTCATTATTTACAATAATATAGATGCTGATGTGAAAAAGGATTCTGATTTGGATGAGGCAGTAAAAAAGTACAATGGATTATTAAATGCTTTATCGAGTGGCGTTATTATGATTGATAAGCAAGGAAAAATGCTTGCATGTAATAAGAGCGGTTTTGAAATACTTGGACTCCCTGAGCATGATATTCTTGGGCAATATATGACCTGTAAACACATTAAGGCAATAAAAATAGATGGCAGTGAATTTCCACTTGAACAATTTCCAGCAGTTGTCAGTATTCAAACCGGCTTCCCTCAACGAAATGTAATTATTGGTCTTCAAAAGGAAGGAAAAGAAACAGTTTGGGTTTCCATAAACTCTGAAGCTATTATTAAGCCCGGTGAATTTGAACCATATGCGGCGGTTGCCTCCTTTTCTGATATTACGCCATTTATAAAAAGTGAGATTGAGCTTTTAAAAAGCAATGAACGATTTAGATACGTATCGAATGTTACAACAGATGCAATCTGGGATTTTGATTTACAATCAAATCAGATTTACAGAAGTGAGGCATTTGAAAAACTTTCGGGCTATTCGAGTGATGAAATTGGTAGTAATTTAAATTGGTGGTTAGATAAAATACATCCTGAAGATCAAGCAAGCGTAAAATATAAACTGGAAAACTCATTATTAAAAGGTGAAGAGCAATGGAGTGATGAGTATCGATTCGTTTATCAAGATGGTTCTTATAAATATATCAGAGACTCGGCTATTATTATTTATGACAAAGGAAAGGCAATCAGAATGATTGGAGCCATTTGCGACATTTCGGAAGAAACGATTCTTAAGCAACAATTAGCGGATGAGCAAAAGAAAAGACAAAGAGAAATTACTCGTGCAACCATCAGGGCGCAGGAGCAAGAGAAGGCAAATATCAGCCGTGAGTTACATGATAATGTGAATCAAATTATCATGAGTGCAAAATTGTATATGGAAACTGCTAAGAACTGTCCTGATGATAAAGATGCATTATTGGAAACAGCCATTAAGTATCAAATGATGGCCATGCAGGAAATTAGAAAACTTTCTAAATCATTGAATGCCGAAGCCATTCGGCAGACGAGTATTAAAGAAAGTATTTCAGATATAGTTTATAATTTAAGAGAGCTGCAAAAAATTAGTGTATTGGTACATATTGATGAATATGTGGATTCCAAATTATGTGAAACGGCACGATTAAATGTCTTTCGTATTATTCAGGAACAAACAAACAATATCATAAAATATGCATCAGCAACCATAGTTGAAATAAAATTATTGAAAGCAGACGATGGTGCCGTTTTAATAGTAAAAGATAATGGTGTCGGTTTTGATACAGCAAAAGCGCCCACTTCGTCTGGTATTGGCTTTACCAACATGAAAAGCAGAACTATTATCCTAGATGGCAAATTAAAAGTGGATTCTGCGCCGGGTAAAGGATGTGAGTTGATAATTACATTTCCAATTGGAAAACCTATTGTCCAGTCATAACAAATGCACCCCAGTAATATGGGTCTTTATACTTTTCTTTGATTGATTTTTGCGCCTGAACAAATGCCGCATATTTATCGCCGGTTGATAAAAACTGTTGGTAAAATGTAGTCATAAAATCTTGCGTGGCTTTATCGTCCACTTTCCAAAGGCTTGTCATAATGCTGGAAGCGCCTGCCACACGAAAGGCCCGTTGTAATCCATAAACGCCTTCACCAGCATCCATATAACCCAAAGTAGTTTCACAGGCCGAAAGCACAACGAGTGCAGTATTGGCGAGGTCAATGTTCTGAGCCTCATAAGCGGTAAGCACTCCATCATAAGTATCGGCAAACTGCGGTGCGTTATAATAATTTACCACACCGGTAAATAGCAAACCGGAATTGGCCATAGCATTAAACAATCGGAAGCCTGAAGTGGCTTTAGTGCCTGATTCTGACCAGAAACCATGTGTAGCTATGTGTAAAATATAGGGCTGATGAAGTGTATAAATTTTATCTTCTGATGCTTTTTCTTTGAGGTAGATTATTGTATTGTATTTATTTTTATCCAGTGCTGCCTTTATATCCATTACTTCTACTTCAGTACCGGGTAGATCCGTTACATTATCGGGTTTAAAATTATTTACAAAAGCACGGGTTGTTCCGCTGGGTAGTGCTGCCGTTAGGCTATCGGCGCTGATGAAATAAGCAGGCCGACCAAACAACACCGCTGTTTTTGTATGCTGCTGATTTTCGCTGTTTGAAACAACAGCAATATCATGTGTAGATGTAGTAAGCTGCACCTGTACTTCATCCAGCACATACTTTCCGGAAGCAGGGTTTTTTAATGTGGCAATGTTGATAAGATGGAAAATACCATCGGGTGATAAATATACTTTTGAAATACCGTTTAATTTTTCAGCTATCGGTTTCCAAAAATGATTATAGGAATCATTGTCAGCGACTTTCAACCGAATGCTGTTTTTATATTGTTTGTAAAATTTATTTTCCAGATCATTAGGATTGTCGTTAAAGTATATTACTTCAGGATATTCACTATCAGCTTTTATAATGTATGCGGCATAGTAAGAAGTATCGCTGTAATATACTTTGTCTCTCCATTGAAACCGGATAATTTCAATAGCGGCTTCGCCGGTTTTTAATTTTGATTTTACTTCTTTCCAGTCGGGGGGTGTGATGGTTAAGAGTTTTTTAAAATCTTTTGATTCGGTTGTTAGCTTGTTTTCGATGTCAGTAACCTCACGCTGCAGTTGTTTTAGTTTCTCTGTAGATACCGTATCCTTGTTATTAACATTTGCCGGTTCGCTAGTTTTGAAATATATGCGTATCAGTTGTTGCTTACGCTCAATCCATTCGTCGTATAAAGCAACAATAGCAGGGCTGTTAGATTTTAAGAAAGCTTCTTTCCTTTTTTTTGTGCCTTGCAGTGAAATGGATTTTGTAAACAAAAGGTTATTAAATGCCTGAATGGCCAGTTGGGAATAGTATATTTTTTTTTCATCTTTTGCCAACTTCACCATGCTGTGAAAATTATCATAGCCATCTTTCAACTTGGAATTGTAATAAGTTACAAATGGTCTTTCTCCAAAAGAAAATATTACATCGTTTATCCAGTCAGCATTTAAAGAAAATAAATCTTTATAAGATTGTTCGGCAATCTCCCATTTTCTATCACGCATGGTTAAGTATGCGAAATCGGCAAGCGGCTTTGTGCTTTCTGAAAAATCGTGAATCTTTTTTATTCTGTCGATAATGGGTTCAAAAAGCGCTTCATATTTTTTTTCGCCTAAAAATGCAAGCAACAATGCTTTGGAGTATTTAATAGTAGCATCCTGATATTTTGCAAAACTATTATAGTAAGTTTCAGTTTGTTTGATGTAATAATCAGGGGGATGTGCTAGTTTATTTGCTTTCCCTCTTTTCATTAAAAAAACCGGTAGCAAATCAAGTTCATACAGCTTATTATTAGGATATAATTCTCTTTGGCATTTGAGCCAGGCATTGTAGGCTGTATCACGGCTTTTCCAAACTTCTTCTGCTTTGTTGTAGTCTTTTAAATTTTCTATTGCAACGGCTTCATTGGTAAAACGAACATAATTTTCTCCGGTACAAGGCATTTTATACGAGGCAAATAATTTCCCCAGTTCTGTGTATTGCAATTGAGAAGCTTTTACATAAGATTCATTATCTCCTGTAAAATAATAAAACAAAGTACGGGCAGAAAGTGCTTCGTTTCGGTAGCCCTGGCTCAAAACCTCAATAGCAGTTTTAGCGAGTGATTCTATATGCCTGATCATTTCTTCGGCTCTTTGATATTCGCCCGATCTGGCAAGAAATAAAATATAATATAAATAAGATGCATATTCTTTTTTATCATCCTTTACCATACTAAGACAATATTCATAATACTGTTTTGCCTTTTTATAATCTCCATTTCGTTCAAAAGCATAGGCCACACCCGTGTAGTTTGCGTATGTTTGAAATGAAATATGTGCATCTAAAAATTTTAGGGCTTTGTCTGCATTATCAGGGTCGGTAGTTTCATATAAAGCGGGAAATAGTTTTTTGTACCACAAATTAGAACTGTCGCTACCATAGTCACCCTCAGGTTGCTCAAGCCCAACCTGTTCTCTCGATATCTTGTCTGCCTTTTCCGCACAGATTTTGGCCAGTGTGGCATCGGCCGCCTGGCCTTCAAATAAAGTTTTCAGCAAATAATAATTGGCATAGGTTTGAAGTAATTTGGTTTTCTCTACTAACTGAAATAATTCTTTTGCCTGCGTTAAAGCTTTAGATTTATCTTGTAATAAATAAATATCGTTGAATTTATTTTGGAAATCTTCCTGCGTTTGAGAGCATAATGGCTTTGCAAGGGCAAGTGCTATGAAAACAGAGATGTACTTAATAATTTGAAATTTCATAGTGAATGGTTTGTGTACTGCGTTCTATAAATTTAAACCGGATTTTATTATTAAAAATAAAAAACCGCCCATTATTTAGTAAACGGACGGTTTTTAGAAAGAAATACGTTGCTTAGCTGATAGATGAACCCGGCATTACCATATTCTCAGGTTTTAATAATTGCAATCTGCCATCTGCATCTTCTGCAGTTAAAATCATTCCCTGACTTTCAATCCCTTTCATTTTTCGCGACGCCAGATTGGTAACTACCACTACCTGTTTGCCTATCATTTCTTCAGGCTTGTAATGCAATGCGATGCCGGAAACAATGGTTCTTTTTTCAGTGCCTAAATCAATTTCAAGTTTTAAAAGCTTGTCAGCCTTGGCCACTTTTTCACAAGCCGTAACCGTGCCTGCTTTTAATTCTAATTTTGCGAAATCATCATATACAATTTCCGGTTTCCCGGCAAGCGTTTTTATGGGTTCCATTTTTTTAGTTTCTGTACTGCCCGATTTTAATTTTTCGATTTGCAATTCAATTTCACTGTCTTCCATTTTTCTAAACAAAAGTTCAGGTGCTCTCAGGCTGTATCCTGATTTTAATAAATCCGTTTTGCCGGCATTTTCCCAATCCAGCATTTTTTCTACCACTTTCATCATGTGCAACATTTTGGCTGCGGTGTTTGGCAAAAATGGATTTATAAATATGGAGAGGTTGGCACAAAGTTGTAAGCAAATGTAAATACAGTTGTCAATTAATTTTTGGGCTTCAGGGTCAGTTGCTGTTTTCTTTGCTACAATCCAGGGTTCTTTTTTCTGCATGTACTGGTTACCCTTTCTTGCCAGTTCTATTACTTGAAAAAGTCCATCGCGAAAATGATAGTATTCTAATGCGGATTGCACTTCGCCTTTGGTATTTGCAAACGCTGCAATCATGGTTTTATCCGTATCATCCAGCAATTCGGTATGTAACCGGGGTACTTTCCCTTCGCACAATTTGTGCATCAAAACAAAGGTTCGGTTTACAAAATTTCCAAACACATCACTCAACTCACTTCTATAAGCGGTTTGAAAACCTTTCCAGGTAAATTCGCTGTCCTTTGTTTCCGGTGCAATGCTGGTTAGATAATAGCGCAATGCATCCACCATTTGACCGCCGCCATTTTCCTTTTTTACAAAATCGTTTATATAATCCCGCATATCTAATTTCCAGTTGCGGCTGGTGCTCATCTTATCACCTTCAAGATTTAAAAATTCATTGGCAGGCACATTATCCGGCAGAATATTGCCATGTAATTTCAACATTACCGGAAAGATGATGCAATGAAATACAATATTGTCTTTGCCAATAAAATGAACCAGTTTGGTGTCTTCATCATCCCAATAAGGTTTCCAGTCTTTTTTATTGTCAATGGCCCATTGCTTAGTAGCGCTTATGTACCCAATGGGTGCATCAAACCATACGTATAATACTTTTCCTGCGCCTTCGGCAAGCGGTACTTTTATGCCCCAATCCAAATCCCGGGTTACGGCTCTTGATTGTAAACCACCTTCTATCCATCCTTTACACTGTCCTGCTACATTGGTACGCCAGTCGTCTTTGTGCTGCTCGAGTATCCATTCTTTTAAAAAAGCTTCATGTTTGCCTAATGGCAAATACCAGTGTGAAGTTTTCTTTTTTACCGGCGACTTTCCACTCAATGTACTTACGGGATTAATCAATTCTTCGGGGCTTAAAGACTTACCACAAGTTTCACATTGATCGCCAAAGGCACGGTCGCTACCACAGTTGGGGCAAGTGCCTTTGATATATCGGTCGGCCAGAAATGTGTTGGCTTCTTCATCATAGTATTGTTCAGTTTCTTTTACTTCCAGCTCACCTGCATCATTCAGTTTTGTAAAAAATTCCTGTGCCGTTTCATGGTGTAGGGGTGCCGATGTACGGTGATAAATGTCGAAGCAAATGCTGAGGTCTTCAAAATCCTGCTTCATAGCTTCGTGATATTTATCAATAATGGCCTGTGGTGTTGTGCCTTCTTTTGTAGCCTGAATAGGGATAGCCGTACCATGTTCGTCGCTACCACATACAAATACAACATCTCTTTTTTGTGCTCTCAGATAGCGGGCATAAATATCAGCGGGAATATAAGCACCTGCCAGATGGCCAATATGTTTCAATCCATTAGCATAAGGAAGTGCAGCTGTAACTAAATATCGTTTGGGATTTGTCATTCGAATAAAATAATGCGCAAAAATAACCAAACAAACCCAACCGGAAATAAAGGGGTTTGATAAGATATT
Organism: Bacteroidota bacterium; assembly: GCA_022708055.1. Lineage (GTDB taxonomy): Bacteria > Bacteroidota > Bacteroidia > Chitinophagales > Chitinophagaceae > JJ008. Next base: position 34,092 of record JAKIZK010000011.1, on the reverse strand, counting down.
GATATTTTAGCTGTATGATTACTTTACCTCCATATTTAAAGAAAGGCGACACCATTGGCATTGTGTGCCCTGCCGGCTTTATGAGTCGTGAAAAAATGCAATCCTGTATTGATACTTTGAAAGAGTGGGGTTATGCTGTGCAATTGGGTAGCACTACGAGAAGTAGTTCTGAAACATATTTCTCAGGTACAGATGAAGATAGGAGGGCGGATCTTCAGCAAATGTTGGATGACAATAATATTAAAGCCATACTATGTGGCCGCGGAGGATATGGCACCGGCAGAATCATTGATGATTTGCGTTTTAAACAATTTGTAAAAAAGCCAAAATGGATTATAGGCTATAGCGATATTACAGTACTGCATGCTCATATTTATTCTAATTTGTATATTTCCACACTTCATTCGCCCATGGCGGCCGCATTTAATGATGGTGGCAATATGAATGAATATGTACTGTCTTTAAAAGATGCATTAGAGGGCAAATCTGCGTTCTATCAAAACCCTGTTACCAATTTTTGCAGAAAAGGAGATGAGGAAGGTGAATTGGTGGGCGGCAATCTGGCCATGCTGGCACACATGGTAGGCACAGGTTCTGATATTAAAACAAAAAACAGAATTCTCTTTATTGAAGATGTAGGGGAATATCAGTACAATATTGATCGAATGATGCATCAATTGAAGCGTGCCGGTAAACTTGAAAAATTAAACGGACTTATTTTTGGAATTTTTTCCGATACAAAGGATACTGAAAGACCATTTGGAACTTCGCTGCATGAAATGCTATGGGAAATTATTAAGGAATATGATTATCCGGTTTGTTTTGATTTTCCGGTAAGCCACAGCGATAAAAACTATGCTTTGAAAACCGGAGTTAGGCACAGACTGAAAGTAGGGGAGAAAAAGATTACATTGGAAGAATTATCTTAACGATAGCAAAGAGTCTAATTTTTCAGTAAGTAATCGGTAGCTGTACAAATTATTATGCCCGCCACCTTTAATCGTTACAAACTCATCACCCTTTTTTAACAGCGGTTTTAACCTGCTGGCATTGCTGTAGGTAACTAAAATATCTTTGGTACCCTGAAAAATAGTAACCGGCACTTTTGTTTTTTCTAAATATTGATGTGTGGGTAATTCATAATGCAACATGCGGCGCACAGGATATATGGGCAAGTAATGACTAATAACGGAAGGAAAATCGTAATAAGGTGTTTCCAGGATTAATCGCTTACAAGGTTTTATGGACGCAAGTTGCGCTGCGATGCCGGTTCCCAGACTTTTTCCATAGATGATAATACTATCAGCGCTGCATTGCTGTATTGCCAGGTTATAAACTTTCAAAGCCCAGTCATATAGTTTTTGTTCCGTTAGTTTTCCTGTGCTTTTACCATAACCCGGGTAGTCAATCATCAAAACTTGATAACCATGCTTTGTAAAATAGGGCATAAAGCGTGCATACCAGGAAATATTTCTTTTATTGCCATGAAAGTACAAAACGGTTCCTTTATTTATGGTGTCAGTACTTTGAAACGCAACTAAGCTGATGGTGTCTTTATCGTTTAGTCCCAATCTTATTTCTTTATGTGGTTCTTTAAAATCATAACGATGATTTCTGTTTAAAGATAGGGGATGAAACAAAATTGCATCCTGTAGAAAATAAAGTGCACTGCCGCCTAATACATATACAAGCAGAATGATTTTTGTAATTTTTATTAATCTCTTCTTCCACATCAGGCAAAGATGAAAACAAAATGGAAAATAAGTTGTTATTTTTTAGTGCAACACAAATGCTTTTGTTAATACTTTAATATATCTCTGATGAAATTATGATACTCATCAAAGGAAGGTAGATTATT
>JAKIZK010000011.1:0-32224 GCA_022708055.1 Bacteroidota bacterium | reverse complement strand
TGTGCCCGCCACCATGAATACGAATAAGCGTTATCATTCGTGGATTTATTTTTTGAAGAGATTCGCTATGTCTAATGGGTATCAGCCAGTCTTTGGTACCGTGAATGATATAAGTGTGGCATTTTACAAGTGGCAGCCATTTATCTGTTCGTAAGTGATAACGTAATACAACCCGCACCGGAAGGATGGGAAGAAATCGCTCTATTACTCTCAAAAAATTGAAATAAGGAGCATCGAGTATCAGGTATCTGGGACTGTTGTCCGAGGCAAGTTTGGATGCAAATCCACTCCCCATACTTCTGCCATACACAATCAAATGATCTTCGGCATATTTTTCTTTTAACCTGTCGTACACAAACTGCATATCACTCATCATTTCCTTTTCACTTCGTTTGCCGGTGCTTTTTCCAAAGCCCCGATAATCTACCAGCACAACATCATAATCATATCGATAAAAATCTTTTGCATATCGTGCCCATCCTTTGATGCTTCTCGTGTTACCATGGAAATAAAGGATCAGCCCTTTTGGATTTTCTCTGTAAAAATGTAAAGCATTGATGCGAACACCGAGAGCTATGTCAAAAAAATATTCTTTAAATGGCGCATCGTATTTAAACAGAAAGTCTTGTTTTAGCTTTTCCGGTTTAAAAATGAGACGCTCTTGCAATACATAGGCCAATATAGATAGCACTATAATGCCCATGAGGATATACCAGACAATAGTAGGCAAACAGTAAATTTTGGTTTGCTGAAGTTATAAAGTTTCAACCAATCACTGCAATCGGCGCAGTGGCAATTTTTGCACTTCGCCAATAGTAAGTGGAAACTTTTCTACCGTTACATTTCCCTGATCCAAACCAAACCCTTTTTCTTCTGACAGACTGATTTCCTTTAACCAGAAGTAACTCTGCATGATGAACCTTTCTGTAAAGGGCAGTTCGCTATCCTGACTCAGGTATTTCTCCATCACCACAAATTGAAAATCGCCATGAGCCCTGCTTCGTTCAATCGTTTCATATTTAGCCGAAATATTAATTTCCCGTTTAGCAGCAAGCTCTTCCACTACTTGTTGAAACAATAAATTTATACGGGGTTGTCTTCGGAAACCAAGTTTGAAATCAATGCGGATAATGTCATTGGGAATAATATGTTCAACTGTATAGTCGCAAGTGTATGGTTCGTCCAGTGTATCTACGTGCACAATCCAATAAATATCTGCCCGCTTTGGTTTTTTACTCAGTATAGAATAAATAATCTTATGTTCAATTTCTTTTGGATTGTTGGCGCTGGTTAAAAAAACCAAATGTGTAGCATATTTTGGAATTGTTTTATCGGTACTAAGCTCTTGAATTTTTGGTAAATAATGTTCAAGTCTTACAAACTCAACATACCGGTTTTTAATTTTTCTGGCACGATACCAGATATACATAATGAAAAACAGGATGCCCGCTACAATCAATGCAACGTATCCGCCATGAGGAAATTTTTCAAGATTAGCACCTAAGAAAGCTCCTTCTAATCCAAAATAAGCAATAAGATAGAGGTAAATAAAAATGGGCTTCACTCTTCTTAAAACCAGGTAATTGGCAAATAATAACGAAGTAGCAATCATACATAAAGTAATTGCCAGTCCATAAGCCGCTTCCATATTATCAGATTTTCTGAAATACAGTACAATGCCTACACAGCCCAGATAAAGGAGCAAATTTACACCGGGTATATACAGTTGTCCTTTTTCTTCAGAAGGATATTTAATCTTCAACTTGGGCCAAAGATTTAAGCGAATGGCTTCGCCAACCAATGTAAATGAGCCGGAAATCAACGCCTGACTGGCAATGATGGCTGCTGCAGTAGCGATGACGATACCGGTAAGCCGAAACCAATCGGGCATAATGCCATAAAACGGATTGAGCACTTGTGTATCAATATACTGATTATGATAGTTGGCCAGCATCCAGGCGCCCTGACCTAAATAGTTTAATATCAAACAGGCTTTTACATAAATCCATGATATGCGGATATTGCCTCTTCCGCAGTGGCCCAAGTCGCTGTATAATGCCTCGGCCCCGGTGGTGCATAGAAATACAGCACCCAAAATCCAGAAACCATTCGGATAATGTGTAAGTAATTTAACTGCGTATGCCGGATTGAATGCTTTGAATATTTCAAAAGAATCGAATAAATGCAGACAGCCCATAACTGCCAGCATCAAAAACCAAATAAACATAACCGGACCAAAAAACTTACCAATAGGGCCGGTGCCTATTTGTTGCATTAAGAATAATACAGTCAATATGCCAATGACTATATAAATAATTGTATTGGTAGAAATATCGCCAACAGCCGGAATTTGCCTTAAACCTTCAATGGCGGCTGTTACGGTTACCGGTGGCGTTATCATCCCATCGGCAAGCAGTGCAGAGCCACCTATCATAGCGGCAATTACCAACCATTTTTTTCTTCGCTTTACTAATGTGTAAAGGGAAAATATTCCTCCTTCACCTTTGTTATCTGCTTTAAGGGTAAGAATTACATATTTGATGGTAGTCTGCAGTGTAAGTGTCCAGATGATGCAGGAAAGACTGCCAATAATCAGTTCTTCCGTTACCATTCTCGAGTTTACTATTGCTTTGAAAACGTATAATGGAGAAGTACCAATATCTCCGAAAATGATACCCAGTGCTACAATAAGCCCCAGGCCGGTTACCTTCTTAGTGTTTACAGACATATTGATTGGTGGCGGCAAAATGTGAAGTGCCGTTTACCATTTTTGCGGTAGCAAATGTATAACACCTGTCGACAATAAATAAAACTTATTCAATTCTTTTTAACCGCAAATTGGTAACCGGTGCCACTATCAGTGGAAATTTTTCTACGGTTACATGAGCTACATTATGCCCAAAACCGATTCCGACAAGTGTTAAAATGCCACCATAAAGATTTAGTGGTGTACTTCATTTTTATTCATTCAGCCTGTTTTCTATATCCATGCGCTGGTGTAACACACGAATAATTTCAATTGTTTGATGTTTTTCTGAGTGCCGGTAAAAAATAATATGCGATTTGACTTTTGAACTACGATAGCTTTTTCTGATTTGGCTTAAATCTTTTCCCGCATCCGGATTTATAGAGAGGTATTCTATTTCATCCAATATCAGGTTCAGGTATCTGTCGGCTTGAGCTAATGACCAGTTTTCAAAAGTAAATAACCAGATGTTTTCAAGATCGTCGGCAGCTTTACTACTTATCTTATAACGCATCATTCAGATATTTGCCATGAAGATTTTTGATAAATTTTTTACGCTCAAATCTTTGCATGAAACCTGATCTTTCTCCTTTTTTAAGTTCTTTGATTAGCTCAGCTTTTTTATTTTCTTCTTGCTCAAAAAGCCTTAAAGCAGTTCTTACAACCTCGCTGGCAGAAGCATATTGCCCACTTTTTATTTTCGTATTTATGAAACTTTCAAAATAATCGCCTAAGAGAATAGAAGTGTTTTTTGCCATATCAAATTTCGTTTGTACAAATATACCAATTGTTGGTATAATCTCATGCCTGTAAATTCCAAATGATTAATGACTTTTCTTAAAGTCAAAGTTTTACACTTTCCCCACCACCGAGTCAGTAAAAACCGGCTTGAAATAATAAGTAACCAATATGAAAAAAACTTATTCAATTCTTTTTAACCGCAAATTGGTAACCGGTGCCACTATCAATGGAAATTTTTCTACGGTTACATTAGCAGCATCCAGTCCAAATCCTTTTTCTTCTGATAGACTATGGTCTTTAATCCAGAAGTGGGAAAGCATGATTAGTCTTTCAAGGAAGGGGAGTTCGTTGTCCTGGCTCAGGTATTTCTCCATTACCATAAACTGAAAATCGCCAACGGTGTTGCTGCTGGCAAGGCTTTCGTAACGGCTTAATATGTTTACTTCGCGGTTGGCTACCAGGTCTTCTACCACTTTGCGAAACATCAGGTTGATGCGTGGTTCCATTCGGAAACCCAGTCTGAAATCTATTCGGATTATATCATTGGGAATGATGTGCTCTACTTTGTATTCACAGGTGTAGGGGTCATCAAGTGTATCTACATGTACAAACCAGTAAATGTCGGCACGCTTGGGTTTTTTATTTAGAATTGAATAGATGATCTTATGTTCTATTTCTTTAGGATTATTTGCACTCGTCAGATAAATTAAATGTGTAGCATATTTTGGAACCGACTTGTCATTACTCAGTTCCTGAATTTTTGGAATATAGTGCTCCAGCCTCACAAATTCAACATACCTGTTTTTAATCTTTCTGGCCCTGAACCAGATATACATAACTGAGAACATTACAAAGCCAATAAACAAAGTAATATAACCTCCGTGTACAAATTTTTGCATCAGGGCTACGAAATAAGCTGACTCTATTATTAAGAAGCAAACCAAAAAGATATACACCCATCCTTTCTTTGCTCTGTTCAATACCAAATAATTGGAAAATAAAATGGTCGTCATCAACATCGTTACGATGATAGCAAGTCCATACGCCGCCGCCATATTACTTGATTTTCTAAAATAGAAAAGTACAAATACACAACCGGCATACATGAGCCAGGCAATGGCCGGAATAAATAACTGCCCTTTTTCTTCCGAAGGATAGCGAATACGCAATTTGGGCCAAAGGTTTAGTCGCATGGCTTCACTGATAAGTGTAAATGCGCCTGAAATCATAGCCTGACTGGCAATGATAGTAGCAGATGTAGCAATGATGACTCCGGGAATGATAAACCAATGAGGCATCAAATCATAAAAAGCATTTATCTGAAAGCTGTCTCTTACTTCGGGGGTCAGTATTACACCGGGTTTCATGTGTGCCAGCAGGTAAGCCCCTTGCCCGATATAATTTACCAGCAAACAAATTTTTACATAGGTCCAGGAAATACGAATATTTTCTCTGCCGCAATGCCCCAAATCGCTATAAAGTGCCTCAGCTCCGGTGGTACATAGAAATACAGCACCCAATAACCAAAAACCATGAGGATATTCTTTTAAAAATGAAATGGCATAGTAGGGATTCAAGGCTTTAAGAATGCTCAGATCATCGGCCAAATGAATAATGCCAAGTACAAACAACATTAAAAACCAAACAAACATAATGGGGCCAAAAAGCTTGCCAATGGATGCGGTACCAAATTGTTGCAGAAAAAAGAATAAGGTAAGAATGGTAAATACAATGATAACAGCTGTATTACTACCTTCTACAATACCCAGCGAAGGCACTTCTTTTAGTCCCTCAATTGCCGATGTGATGGACATAGGCGGCGTAATAATACCATCGGCCAATAACGAGGCACCACCAATCATAGCCGGAATGACAAGCCATTTTCTTCTGCGTCTTACCAATGCGTATAGCGCAAATGTGCCTCCCTCGCCACGGTTATCAGCCCTTAAAACCATAATTACATATTTTAATGTGGTTTGTAAGGTAAGTGTCCATATAATACAGGAAAGTGCGCCGATAACGAGTTGCTCAGTTACTTCACGTCCCGCAATAATTTCATTAAAAGTATAAAGAGGTGAGGTACCTATGTCACCATAAATAATGCCAAGTGCCACTATTAATCCTGCTGCCGTAACTCTGTTAGTTGGTACTTTCACGGGCGATGTTTAGGTTGGTTATGGTGGTTTTATTTTTGAGTAAAATAAAAGGGTTTAAAAAAGCACAATTTCAAAGGTAAAGGCAAATTCTTTTTTCAAGGCATAAATGGCAAAATCTTTGCAACTGCCCTTTTGTAGCTGTAACAAAAACAAAGACAATGCAACTTTGCATGTTTTATGTGTGTCAAAAGTGTAATTTAGTTGCATCTTGCATCAACATAATTGATATATGCAAGGATTGATGTAAAACTTACTGGAAACAAATGAAAATACTTAATAAAGAATTATTGTTGATAATGGGTTTTGCCCTGTTGTTTTTTCAGGCCGGTGCCCAGAAAATAATGTATTCGGAACCTGATAAAGACGACACCCGCCGTATGGTTTTTGAAATAATGGGAAAAATAAATAATCATTATCTCATATATAAAAATACAAGAGCCAACCGGCATATCGTTTCGGTATTGGATAACGAAATGAAAGAAGTGGCAAGCGTGGAGCAGGATTATATACCGGGAGGTGACAGAATGATTAATATTGATTTTTTCCCTTATCAGGATTTTTGTTATCTCATTTATCAGTATCAAAAAAAGAATGTGGTTTATTGTATGGCAGCCAAAGTGGATGGCATGGGCAACATTGCCGGCAATCCGGTAGAGATGGATACTACCCACCTGGGCTTTGCTGCTAATAATAAAATTTATTCGGTTATTACCAATGAAGACAAAAGCAAAATCATGGCTTTTAAAATTAATACTAAAAATAAAAGGTCTTATTTGCTTAGTACAAAACTATTTGACAATAAATTGAGCCTATTGAAGGAAAGCCGATTGCCGATTGAAATGGAAGAACGAAATGAGTATCTGGGTGTATTTCAATTAGACAATATGGGCAATCTGGTCTTTTCCAAATTCTTGCGAGCCAATAACGATAACATAAATACTGCTCAATTGATGATGAAGCCGGCATATTCAGATTCTATTGTAGTTGCAAGCCTGAATATAGAAAAAACCTGGTTGGATGAAGTACATATCAAGATAGACAATACCAATCAACGATATCTGTTGACATCTCTTTATTATAAAGAACGAAGGGGAAATATAGATGGATATTATTTCTATGTATGGGATACCAAAATCGGAGCACCTTATGTGGATATGGTTTATACTTTCCCGGAAGATTTAAGAAGAGATGCCCGCGGCGATGCTTCTTTTAAAGGTGCATTCAATGATTTCTTTATACGCAATATCATCATTCGTAAAGATGGGGGGTTTGTTATTGGAAGCGAATCATATTATACCACATCAAGATTTAATAACTGGAACCGGTGGGATTATTTATACGGGCAGCCCTATTTTAATTCTTTTGGCAATAATTATTATTCGCCTTATTACAATAATTATTGGATGAACAATTCCAGATTTAATAACAATCAGTCTGTCCGTTATCATGCTGATAATATCGTTGTCAATTCATTTTCCGATAAAGGAATGCCTGAGTGGGATAATGTATTGGGCAAAAATCAGTTTGATGATGCCTCGGACGACCTCATGTCATACCAAATGGTAAATACCGGCGGATCTCTTCATTTTTTATTTAACCTACAGGAGCGACGAAATAATTTATTAACTGATTATAGTATTGCTCCCGATGGACAGTTATATAGAAATCCCACATTGAAGAATCTTGACAAAGGCTATGATTTTTTGCCAAAATATGGCAAACAGGTTAGCAGCAAAGTGTTGATCATACCATGTGCTTATCGTAATTATATTTGCTTTGCAAAAGTTGAGTATAATTAAACCAACTTTGTTCCCATTTTGTGACAGGAATATTTAAAACAAAAAATCCGGCAAACTTTTTTTTGCTATTGGTATTGGCAATTGTGCTAAAGTTGCCGCTATTTTATACCTCTTCCTTTGACCTGCCAAAAACGGATGATGATGTATTGTATCAATCATTATTGAGTTTTTTAAATTCAAAAACTAAGATCTTTCCAAAGCTATACCCATTTCTTTCCTTACTGCTTTTGTTTACTCAGGCTTTAATGTTTAATAGTTTTATCAATCGTCAAAAAATGACAGGAAGGCAAACCTTTTTGCCGGCAATGTCTTATTTATTGCTTACATCCTTATTACCCGACTGGAATTATTTTTCTGCCCCTTTGCTGGTCAATACCATATTCATTTTCATTCTGTCATCTTTGTTTCAAATTTATAATAATGAAAAAGCTAAAGGAATTATTTTCAATGCCGGCTTTGCAGGAGGGGTAGCTGTATTTCTATATTTCCCTTCCTTGTTATTCGGCATTTGGATGTTGCTTGCGCTCATGATAATGAGGCCGTTTAAAATAAATGAATGGATTTTATGTATTGTCGGCATCAGCACTCCTTTTTATTTTTATGGTATTTATCTTTTTATTAGAGATCAGTGGAGTTGGGGGGCTTTGTTTTCTTCATTACATATTAAACTGCCATCTATTGCACAGTCTCTATGGCTGGCAATTAGTGTTTTTTTGATAGTTGTTCCGTTTCTAATGGGTGCCTTTTATGTGCAGGATAACCTGCGAAAAATGCTGATTCAGGTAAGAAAAGGTTGGACGATTCTACTGCTCTATTTGCTTGTTTCATTATTTATACCACTGGCTGGCGAAAATCAAACGTTTGAAAACTGGATAATAGCCGCTGTTCCATTTGCGGGTTTTCATGCTTGTGCCTATTTATATACAACCTATCGCATCGTTCCTATTCTTATTTTTTGGGCTTCGGTTGCCTTTATTCTTGTATGGCAGTATGCCGGGCCTGTTTGGCATTAAAGCAGCTCTGCATTTCAATGCTTATCTTCGCAGTTCATAAATCTTCATTATGAAATTTGGTGTAGTCGTTTTTCCGGGCTCCAATTGCGACAGAGATATGTATGATGCTTTAAAATATGATTTAAAGCAGGATGTTACCATGCTTTGGCATAAAGATGAGGATCTATCTGCTTTTAATACAGAAGATTGTATAATACTTCCCGGCGGTTTTTCTTTTGGAGATTATTTGCGATGTGGGGCTATTGCCCGTTTCAGCCCCATGATGCAGCGTGTCATAGAATTTGCCAATGCCGGCGGCAAAGTGTTTGGGGTGTGCAATGGATTTCAGATTTTGTGTGAGTCACATTTATTGCCCGGCGCCTTGCTCCGAAATAAAAATCAGCAGTTTGTTTGTAAAAATGTATTTATAAAAGACCATGAAAGTAGCATATATAAAATTCCTGTAGCACATGGTGAAGGCAGGTATTATGCCGATGAGCAAACGTTGAACCAACTGGAGGCAAATGAACAAGTCATATTTTATTATTGTGATGAAAACGGTAATGTAACAGATGATGCCAATCCAAATGGCGCCAGCAGAAATATTGCAGGAATTTGTAATGAAAATAGAAATGTATTTGGTATGATGCCCCATCCGGAAAGAGCCTGCTCTGCCGATTTAGGTAATACAGATGGACGTTCCATCATAAAAAACCTGTTGATGACAGCGCAACTTGCAGGCACAAAATAGCATCTTATCAATGCTTTAACGGTATTTGTCATTTTGGTTACATTATTTTAAAAATGGCAATACTACATTTGCAACAATTAAATAAACTGGAATGAAACGATTCTTACTATTTGTTATAATTTTTTCGTTTGTGTTAGCTGGCAATGCTCAGTTAAATCCCGTTACCTGGAGCTTTTCTGCAACAAAAATCGCAGATAAAACTTATGAGATTCACATGAAAGCCATCATTCAATCTGGCTGGCATTTATATTCTCAAAACCAGCCCGAAGATGCAATTGCCATTCCTACCACTTTTGTTATCAATAACAATCCATTGTTTACAAAAGAAGGCACCATAAAGGAAGTGGGAAAAATTGAAAAAATGAAAGATGCTACTTTAGGGGTCTCTGCCAATCAATATTCAGGTTCAGTTGATTTTGTGCAAAAAATTAAATTGAAGTCCAATGCAAAAACCAATTTTACCGGCACTGTTGAGTTTCAAACCTGTGATGATAAAAAATGCCTTCCTCCTAAGAAAATAAACATAAACGTTGCGATAAAATAAATTTTTCTAATATATGAATTTATAAACGGGTTTTTTAGTGAAACCCGTTTGTTTTAATATCAAAACCATGCGGAGATTTTTAAAACCAATTGCTGTTTGTTTCATTTTTTTAATAGCCGGTTTGCATTCATCGGCTCAGGATGCGCCCGAAATATCAGGATGGAAAGCAACTGCCAAAAAGCTTGCTGATGGTAAATATGAACTAAGCTTTACAGTGCCGGCATTAAATGGCTGGCAATTGTATGATCCCAATATTATTTTTGAAGACTTTAAAACTTCTGAACTCATTTTTCCCGATTCATCTATCACTCAGGTGGGGAAATTTGAGCTTACTGCACCCACTAAAAAAATTAAAACGCCACTTTCAGAAGATTCCACTTTTGAAGTTTTTGAAAATGGTACAACATTTAAAGCCACCATACAGATAAACGGTACCATTCCAGCCAATCTAAGAGGCATTTTTACCTATACTTATGGAAAAGGCATAGATGAATTTAAACCGGGTAATTCATTTGAGTTTTCGGCAGCATTGGAAGGCGGCGTAGATTGTAAAATAAGAATTTTGGTTCCCTCTATTGACATTGAAAACCCATTTGCATCATTTGGCGATGAAATAGATAAAAAAAGCGGTTACATTACGATATTCCTTTTGGGCCTGTTAGGCGGACTTATAGCCTTGCTTACTCCTTGCGTGTTCCCAATGATTCCACTTACCGTTTCTTTCTTTACCAAGCAGGCAGAGAACAAGGGAAGTGCTATCAGAAAAGCATTGCTGTATGGATTTTTTATTTTTCTGATTTACGTATTGTTTACGGTTCCTTTTCACATTGCAGGACAAACCAATCCCGATGTGTTTAATAATATTTCAACCGGTGTAGGTCTCAATCTTTTCTTCTTTATCATTTTTGTTGTCTTTGCTTTTTCGTTTTTTGGATTTTATGAAATTACACTGCCATCTTCTGTAGCCAATAAAATGAATGCTAAAGCCGGTATTGGTAGTTTGTTGGGCATTTTCTTTATGGCCTTAACGCTGGTTATCGTTTCATTTTCCTGCACGGGACCTGTGTTTGGTACTTTTCTGGCAAGTGTTTTAGAGCAAGGTCCCTGGCCATTGACGGTAGCAGCCGCAGGGTTTGGCGTGGCCTTGGGATTGCCTTTTGCCTTATTTGCCATGTTCCCTAATTGGTTGAAAAAAATGCCAAAATCGGGCGGATGGATGACCAATATTAAAGTGGTGCTTGGTTTTATTGAACTTGCACTTGCTGTAAAATTTTTGGCAAATGCTGATAATGTGAAGCAATGGGGAATATTGAAACGTGAAATCTTTGTTGCCATCTGGATTATTATTGGCCTTTGTATTGTAGCATATCTTTTGGGGCTGTTCAAAAAGAAATCGGCAGGAAACAAAACTAAATTTTCTGCAATCAGAATATTTTTCATTTTACTTTTTGCATCATTTACTGCATATCTGGTACCGGGATTATTCAATATACCGGCTGCCAAGCTCAAATTGATTAGTGGGTTTCCGCCACCGGCTTGTTATAGTATTTACAGCAATCCTGTAAACTGCGATAAGCCGATACTTGATTATGATGAAGCAGTGCAACTCGCAAAGCAGCAAAATAAACCTATACTGATTGACTTTACCGGATGGGCCTGTGTCAACTGTCGTAGAATGGAGGAAAAAGTTTGGACCAATTCCAAAGTGGAAAAGATGATGAAAGAGGATTTTATTTTGGTTTCACTTTATGTAGATGAAAAAAGAAAGCTGCCTGCCTGTCAGCAAACGGTTTATACAACCAAATCCGGAATTGAAAAATCAATCGTAACGGTGGGCGACCGATGGTCCACTTTTCAGATTGAAAACTTTCATGCTACTTCTCAGCCGCAATATGCCATTATCAGCCCCGATGAAAAGGCATTGGTAAGAACTAAATTTTATACACCCAGTGCGAAGGAATTTGCGGCCTGGCTGCAGCATGGATTGGATGCATTTAAGAAGCATAATTCCGGGAAATAAATTGTTATTGATGAAATAAAAAAAGCCCCCAGACTTTTATTTGTCAGGGGGCTTTCAATTTGGTGTCATTCTGTACCAGCCTTCCGGTATGGCAAGCAAGAGGAATCTGTTGAGCAGAAACTTCTTTTCTCCGGGTGGAGATACAGAATGACAAGAACTTTATACCGGTGCTTGTTTATGAGTCATCAGTTTGCGCAAGTTAATCAATCCATAACGCATTCTACCCAAAGCTGTGTTAATACTGCAATCGGTAGCTGCTGCAATTTCTTTAAAACTCATATCGGCAAAATGGCGTAGAATGATTACTTCACGCTGATCTTCGGGAAGTTTATTCAGCATTTCTCTTACACGGTCATGACTTTGGCGACGCATCATAGTCGTTTCGGCACTGTCTTCCGAAAAATTAAGTACTTCAAAAATATCTTTATCATCACCGGTGCGAATGGTAGGTGTGCGTTTTACTTTTCTGAAATGATCAACACAGAGATTATGTGCAATACGCATTGCCCATGGCAAAAATTTACCTTCTTCGGTATATCGGCCACCCCGCATCGTGTCTATCACACGTATAAAAACTTCCTGAAAAATATCTTCGGCAAGGTATTTGTCTTTTACCAAAAAAAGGATTGAAGTATAAAGCTTATCCTTATGGCGTAGCACCAGTGCTTCTAATGCCTCAGCCTGTCCACCTGTAAAAAGGCGGATGAGTTCATGATCAGTTTTCTTAGTCAATGCTTTCATATCTACAACAGTTTAGGTTTCCCGCATCAGCTTTGGCTATGCAGTTTAAATGGATATTGGCAGTAAATTCAGTAAATAAAAATGTGTAGATATTATGCTATAGGCTGGGTAAGTTTTTGGTTTTTCATATTTTCCGGATTATTGGAAATTAAAAATAGGTCTTTTGTTCGAATTCCCAAAGATTTGTAAAAAATATTTGTATACCGCAATGTAAATAAAATGTTAAGACTTGGTTTGAAAATCAAAGCATAATATAGGTTTACATTTGTGCAAGTAATAATGGAAAATGTAATTAAAGGGGAAAAATCCGCAAAATCAAAGACCGTAATTTCTGCAGATAATATTTTAATCAAAGGTGCAAGGGTACATAATCTAAAAAATGTATCTGTTGCATTTCCCAGAAAAAAATTGACTGTAGTTACCGGCGTTTCAGGCTCGGGTAAATCTTCATTAACGATAGATACGCTGTATGCCGAAGGGCAACGTCGCTATGCAGAAAGCCTGAGTGCCTATGCAAGACAGTTTTTAAACAGAATGAATAAACCTGATGTGGATGATATCAAAGGGCTTTGTCCCGCTATTGCCATTGAACAAAAAGTGATAACCCGCACACCTCGCAGTACCGTAGGCAGCCTTACTGAAATTTATGATTACCTGCGTTTATTGTTTGCAAGAATCGGGAAAACTATTTCACCGGTTTCGGGCAATGAAGTAAAAAAAGATGATGTGGACGACGTGCTGCATGCGATACTTAATTTAAAGGAAGGAGACAGGGTTTTTATGCTGGCCACTTTCAAGCAACATAAAAACAGAAACATAAGAGAAGAATTAAATATTCTGGCTCAAAAAGGATTTGTAAGGGTGATATCAATAAACCACGCTACAAAAGATACAATAGAACCTCTGCGAATAGAAGAATTGCTGACATTGACGGATACAGATTTGAAATCCAAAAAAATCAGTCATATACTGGTGGACAGAATTGTTGTAAAACAACAAGCTGACTTTGATGATGATGACAAACACCGGCTGACAGATTCTATTGGCACTGCTTTTTATGAAGGAGAAGGAGACGTGTTCTTATTTATTCAACCTGGAAGTATAAGTGCAATGCCAAAGATTCTAAATTTCAATAATCGGTTTGAACTGGATGGCATTTTATTTGAAGAGCCACAGCCTAATCTTTTTTCATTCAACAATCCTTTTGGTGCTTGTCCCGTTTGCGAAGGATTCTCACAGGTATTGGGAATCGATCCCGATTTGGTAATACCCGACACAAGTTTAAGTGTGTATGAAGGCGCAGTAGCTCCCTGGAAAGGTGAGAAGCTTGATTGGTGGCGACAAAATTTTATTAAGAAAGCAAAGCATGTAAACTTTCCTGTACACAAACCAATTGCTGACCTTAACGAGAAGCAATACAAACAATTGTGGGAGGGTGTGGAAGGAATTGGTATTAATGATTTTTTTAAAGATGTAGAATCTCAATTATATAAAGTGCAATACCGTGTTTTACTCAGTCGATATCGTGGCCGTACCGATTGCCCTGAGTGTAATGGTTTTCGTTTAAGAAAAGAAGCATTGTATGTAAAAGTAGGAGGCAAGCATATTGGTGAACTAAGTGCTATGCCAGTAAAAGATTTATTGAAGTGGTTTGAACAATTGAAACTTACGGCACATGATCAGGAAATAGCAAAAAGGATTTTACTGGAATTGCTTCATCGGCTATCCACATTAATCAAAGTTGGTTTGGGTTATCTTACATTGAGCCGGTTGGCCAATACGCTAAGCGGTGGCGAAAGCCAAAGAATACAATTGACCAGAAGCCTGGGCAGCAATCTTACGAATTCAATTTACATTTTAGATGAACCTTCCATTGGACTACATCCCAGAGATACGGCAAATCTTATAGCCGTGTTGAAAGAGCTTCGGGATTTGGGAAATACTGTTGTAGTAGTAGAGCACGATGAAATGATGATGCGGGAAGCCGATCATATAATCGACATGGGACCTTTAGCCTCACATCTTGGTGGCGAAGTAGTTGCTGAAGGAGATTATGATGAAATTATTACAAATGCGGAAAGCTTGACCGGAAAATATCTGAAAGGTGAAATGACAATAGAGCCACCTAGGCAGGTAAGAAAATGGAATCAGGCGATAAAAGTGGAGAGAGCCAGACAAAACAATCTGAAGAACATTACTGTTGAGTTTCCATTAAATGTACTGTGTGTTGTAAGTGGTGTAAGTGGCAGTGGTAAAACTACATTGGTAAAACAAATATTATATCCTGCACTCTTGAAGATGAAAGGCTTGTATGGCGAAAAAGTGGGACATCATAAACAAATTTCAGGCGATGTAGATATGATAGGCCAGATTGAAATGGTGGATCAAAATCCAATAGGAAAATCAAGCCGTAGCAATCCGGTTACATATATTAAAGCTTATGACGAAATCAGAGATTTATTTGCCCGTCAGCCATTGAGTAAAATGAGAGGCTTTCAGCCCAAACATTTTTCATTTAATGTAGATGGTGGCCGTTGCGATACCTGCAAAGGTGAAGGCGAGCAGGTAGTGGAAATGCAGTTTTTGGCTGATGTACATCTGGTTTGTGAATCCTGTGGCGGCAAAAGATTTAAAGAAGAAGTATTGGAAGTAAAATATAGAGATAAAAATATTTTTGATGTATTGGAAATGAGTGTGGATGAAGCCATCACTTTTTTCTATGAAGAAAAAAATATAGCCAAGGCCATTCAGCCATTGAGCGATGTGGGGCTTGGCTATGTAAAACTGGGTCAGTCATCCGACACTTTATCGGGCGGCGAAGCACAAAGAGTAAAACTTGCTTCTTTTTTAGGAAGGGGAAGAGCATCGCAAAAAATTCTTTTCATTTTTGACGAGCCTACAACCGGTCTTCATTTCAATGATATAAAAAAATTACTGAATTCTTTTAACGCATTGATAGAGCAGGGACATTCCATTATTGTAATTGAACATAATACCGATGTACTACGCAGTGCCGACTGGATTATTGACTTGGGGCCAAATGCAGGCGATGATGGCGGTGAATTGGTTTTTGCAGGCAAACCTGCCGACATAAAAAAGTGTAAAGCCAGTATTACTGCAAAGTATCTTTAACTATCGTAATTTGTTCAGACTTTTTACTAATTTCTCATCACGTCTTATTCCGCGAAGTGCAAGAAAAATAAAAACCGGTACCACAAATGCAAAAATGCTGGATAGCAAAAGATGACCTTTTGAAAAATGTACTTTTATATCTTTGAAATAGAAGACAATGACTAATATTGAAAACAAGAGTGCCAGCAATCCGATTCTAAATTGTATTTTTCTGTTTTTGTAAAGTCCGATTGCTGTAGTCGTACACAAAATTGTAAGCAGCGTCAATACAAAAACAGGGAATGATACATCAGCCACAAATTCTCCATTGGGAACAATATGCTCTCTTACATATTTATCGCCACTGTAAAAAGGGAAAAAGAAAGTGAGTAGGGCACTGGTAAGGGCAAATAACAACCAAAGCGTTTGTTTTCTTTGTATCATATTTTTTAATTAATCGGGTTAGTTCAGTTCAGGATAAAGTGGAAACTGCGCCATAAATTCTTTTACGGCCAATTTTGTTTCTGAAATTATTTTTTCATCATCGGCATTCAATAAAACCTTGTCGATAAAGCCAACAACAGTTTCCATGTGAGCTTCCAGCATACCCCGAGTGGTTACGGCAGGCACACCTACACGAATACCCGAAGTAACAAAAGGTGATTTATCATCAAAAGGCACTGCATTTTTATTGAGTGTAATATGCGCCTTATCCAATGTTTCCTGAGCTTTTTTCCCGGTAAGATTTTTATTGCGTAAATCAATTAACATTAAATGATTATCAGTACCATTACTGATTAGGTTATAACCTCTGATTACAAATGCGTTGGCCATTGCCTGTGCATTATTAATGATTTGTTTGCCATAGGCTGTAAAACTTTCGTCAAGTATTTCGCCGAATGAAACCGCTTTTGCGGCGATTACATGTTCCAGCGGGCCTCCCTGGCTGCCGGGAAATACGGCAAGGTCAAGCAAGGAACTCATCATACGCAAATTCCCTTTTGGATCTTTTAATCCCCATGGGTTTTCAAAATCGTGTCGCAACATGATGATGCCGCCGCGTGGGCCTCTCAAAGTTTTATGCGTAGTTGAACTTACGATATGACAATGGTCAAACGGATCGTTCAATAATCCTTTTGCAATTAATCCGGCCGGATGTGCAATATCGGCAAACACAATGGCTCCCACTTCATCAGCAATAGCTCTTATTCTTTTATAATCCCAATCTCTACTGTAAGCACTGGCGCCACAAATAATCATTTTAGGTTTTTCAACTTTCGCTTTTGCTTCGAGCTGGTCGTAGTCCACAATACCATCTTTAGTTACGCCATAATGTATAGCCTGATAAGTTTTGCCACTAAAGTTGGCCGGGCTGCCATGTGTAAGGTGCCCGCCCATGCTCAGGTCAAGTCCCAAAAATTTTTCACCGGCTTTCATTACCGCCAGAAAAACGGCGGCATTCGCCGATGCGCCACTATGTGGCTGCACATTTGCCCACGAGCAATTAAAAATTTTTTTCAATCTGTCAATAGCCAGTGTTTCTATTTCATCTACTACTTCGCAACCGCCATAGTATCTTTTTCCCGGGTAGCCTTCTGCATATTTATTGGTAGGAACGGTGCCCATTGCCTGCATTACCTGCAAGGAAGTAAAATTTTCAGAGGCTATGAGTTCAATGCCATGACGCTGGCGTTCCAATTCTTTTTTGATGAGGTCAAATACCTGATTATCTTTTTGCATAAAGCAAAAATAGCAGACAAAAACTGATTGTGTACAGTTTATGAAAAATCTTATTTGTAGTAAATGTCTTACTTTCGCTGGCTGTTGATTAGTGACCAAACCACTTAGCTTAATATGAAAGCTATCATTCCCGTAGCAGGTGCAGGTACCAAACTGCGCCCCCATAGTTATACACAACCGAAAGCATTAATTCCGCTTGCCGGAAAAACAGTTCTCAGTATTATTATTGAACAATTGCAGCAGGCAGGCATTCAAGAATTTGTTTTTATTGTCGGTTATCTGGGCGATAAAATACACGATTATGTAGAAGCAAAACATCCCGGAATAAAAGCACATTACATTCATCAGGGCGACCGTCAAGGCATTGGCCATGCTATACGCTTAACCAGAAATTTTGTAAATAACGATGAAGTATTTGTGGTATTGGGCGATACCATTTGCGAGTACAATGTAAGAGAAGTAGTGGAGAGCCCGGTTTCCATGATTGGTGTTAGAAAAGTAGATGACCCCCGCGATTTTGGTGTGGCAGAAATAGACACCGATAGTGTGATCCATCATGTGGTTGAAAAACCACAAATTCCAAAATCGAACATGGCGATGGTAGGTATTTATAAAATAAAGGAAACAGAACAAATGTTTCAGTGCCTTGAAAATAATATTCGTCAGGGTTTAAAAAGCCATGGAGAATACAGCCTTACCGATGCACTGGACTGTATGATACAACTGGGGGTGAGGTTCAAATCATTTAAGGTTGAAAACTGGTTTGACTGCGGAAAAAAGGAAACCATGCTGGAGTCGAATGCCACCTTGTTGAAAAAATTTGCTAAAGAAGTAAATGCAAACCAATTTGAAAATACAGTCATCATTCCTCCGGTAAGTATTGGTGAAAACTGTAAGGTAAAAAATTCAATTATTGGCCCCAATGTTGCCATTGGCGAGCACACAGTTTTAGATTCCTGCATAGTAAAAAACTCAATCATAGGTTCTTTCTCCAATTTGTTCGATATTGTTTTAGATGATTCTGTAATTGGCAGCGATTCTAATTTGCGAGGCGAAACCCGCTCACTAAATATTGGCGATAATACCAGCATTGACTTAGGTTAAAATTATTTGGCTAATTTGCTGACTCGTATAAAAACTTTTTTATGTTTTCTAACCGGGTTACGCAGTTATTTAACATTGAATTTCCCATTATTCAGGCCGGAATGATATGGGCCAGCGGGTGGCGACTGGCCAGTGCAGTAAGTAATGCCGGAGGCCTGGGCATCATAGGCGCAGGCTCTATGTATCCCGAAGTTTTGAAAGAACATATACAAAAATGCAAAGCGGCTACATCAAAACCATTTGGAGTAAACCTGCCGCTGCTGTATCCTGATATAGAAAAGCATGTACAGATTTTGATTGAGCAAGGAGTAAAAATTGTTTTTACCTCAGCCGGAAATCCACAAACCTGGACGGGCATATTAAAACAGAAAGGCATAACCGTTGTGCATGTAGTAAGTTCTACAAAGTTTGCTTTGAAATCAGAAGCTGCCGGGTGTGATGCTGTAGTGGCAGAAGGTTTTGAAGCCGGAGGGCATAATGGAAGAGAAGAAACCACAACAATGGTTTTAATACCTGCTGTTGCACATGCTGTAAAAATTCCGGTAATAGCAGCAGGCGGAATAGCCACCGGTAAACAAATGCTGGCAGCCATGGTGCTGGGTGCCGAAGGCGTGCAAATGGGCAGCCGGTTTGTAGCCAGTGAAGAAGCTTCTTCGCATTTAAATTTTAAAAGGGCTGTGATAAATGCAGCCGAAGGAGATACACAACTTTCATTAAAACAACTAACTCCGGTTCGACTTTTGAAGAATGATTTCTTTAAAAAGGTGCAGGATGCAGAAATAAAGGGAGCTTCAAAAGAGGAGTTGATGGCAATTTTGGGCAGAGCCAGAGCCAAAAAAGGTATGTTTGAAGGTGATTTACAGGAAGGTGAGCTGGAAATCGGGCAAGTAAGTTCCCTGTTAAAGGAAATTTTACCTGCCGGAGATATCGTAAAAAATGTGTGGAAAGAATTTATGAATGGTTTGGATGAAACAAAGAAAATGCTTTAATTTTAAACGCTTGAATTTGTTGTTTTGAAATTGACTTTAAATGTTATTAAAATTTCGCAACATGAAACGAAAACTATCCCTGCTTTTATTTGCCAGTTTTGGGCTGTTATCGGCTCAGGCTAGCGATGGCGATCCCGGAAACGGCACCGCAAAAAAGGATGAACTCAATGGCACTGTAATACATGCTGAAACCAAAAAGCCGTTAAAGGATGTTAGTGTCACTGCTATTTTGGTAAGCAAGAAAGAAAAAACTACATCTACCGATGATGATGGAAGTTTCAATTTTGACCAGCTAAAGCCCGGTACCTATAAATTTATTTTTGAAAAATCGGGGTATAAAAAAGTAACAAAAGAAAAAATTGTTATTAAAACCGATGAAGCCTTTCAAATGAATATTGAAATGATGGAAGCAGAAGAATACGACATTATGCCTTCACCTTTTTCAATGGGAATGGGTTAATAAGAAATGGTACTAAATTCTCTTTCCCGCATCTTTAGCGGGATTTTTTTTATAATACTTCCAGGCTGTCAATTTTGTCCTGATCAATTTGCTTTATAAGTGCTTCAAGTCCGTCAAATTTTATTTCGGCTCGTAAATATTTCTTGACATATACTTTGAGCATTTGATCGTATATGTCTTCATTAAAATTAAAAATGTTTACTTCTATTACTCTTTTCTTGCCATCCACTGTAGGCCGGAAGCCAATGCTCATCATTCCTTTTAACCGGGAATGCGGTTTTAGCAAAGGAGAATTGACATATTCATCTACATCAGGCAGCTCGGCATAAACGGCATAAATGCCATTGCCGGGTGTTATTTTTTCTTCATTCAGCACTTTTAGATTGGCTGTTGGGTATCCTAATTGTCGGCCCAGTTTATCTCCATGCACTACCTGCCCACTAAAAAAGAATTCGTAGCCTAACAAAGAGTCGGCTGTGGCTATATCACTATGCAGTATGGCTTCACGAATGTTGGTAGAACTGATGGAAATATTTTCCAGAATATGTTTGGGTATTTCAATAAGCCGGAAACCATATTCGGTTGATTTTTTTTCAAGCAAACGGTAATCGCCGGTTCGTTCTCGGCCAAATCGATGATCGTAACCAATGATAATGGTATGTGGATGGAATTTGTCAATCAAAAAATTGCTGATATAATCTTCGGCAGGTTGATTGGCAAAAGCATCGGTAAAGGGAACAACCACAACATGGTCTATACCTGCCTGCTCAAGCAATTCCAATTTTTCTTCATTTGTATTGATAAGCCTTACACCTAAAATAGTAGAGGACACCACTTTGCGGGGATGTGGGTGAAAAGTGATAATGACCGATTCACCCTGATTGGCCTTGGCTTCCTCTTTCATTTTATCAATAATCTGCCGATGCCCCATGTGCACACCGTCAAAAGTACCGATGGTAATAATGGCATTTTTAAAAACGGGCAGTGTTTCTATATTGTAGTGTATTTGCATAAACGTCGCAAAAATAAATATTCAGTATGCAATAACCTTAACCAATGTTCAGGTAATTTTGCAGCACAATTTTATACATGAGTCTGTATTCAAAACGAGGCGTATCTGCTCAAAAAGAAGAAATACATCAGGCTATTCGCAAACTGGATAAAGGCTTGTATCCAAAAGCTTTTTGTAAAATTTACCCCGATGCACTTTGTGGTGATGATGGCTGGGTAAACATCATGCATGCCGATGGGGCAGGCACCAAAAGTATTTTAGCTTATCTGTATTGGAAAGAAGCAGGAGATATTTCGGTATGGAAAGGCATAGCACAAGATGCTATTGTAATGAATCTGGATGATTTGCTTTGTGTAGGTATTTATGATAAACTCTTGTTTTCTTCAACAATAGACCGAAACAAAAATCTGATTCCTGCCGAAGTGCTGGAAGCAATCATCAATGGTTCTCAGGAGTTTTTTGACTCTATGAACAAACTGGGAGTAAACATTACTTACATGGGTGGCGAAACGGCAGATGTGGGAGATGTAGTTAGAACCATAGCTGTAAACGGAACAATGACTGCCCGCTGGCCTAAGCATAAACTGATAACAAATGAAAAAATAAAAGCGGGAAATATTATTGTGGGCTTGGCAGGCTTTGGTCAATCAAATTATGAAAGCGAATACAACAGCAGCATTGCAAGTAACGGACTTACCTCAGCCCGCCACGATTTATTGCACAAAACCTATGGGGCCCGTTTTCATGAAAGTTATGATACGACGCTGGATGAAAAAGTAGTGTACATTGGCCCACACAGGCTTACCGATGAAGTAACAACTGAAAATGGAAAATCCGAGATTGGCAAGCTTTTGCTAAGTCCCACGAGAACCTTTGCACCAATCATAAAAAATATTTTGGAAAATTATTTTGATGCAGTTGCAGGGCTTATTCATTGCAGTGGAGGCGGGCAAACCAAATGTTTAAAGTATATTCCCGAAAATGTACAAATCATAAAAGATAATCTTTTTGCACCGCCTGAAATTTTCAAATTAATTCAAGAGGCCAGTCAGTCGGACGATAAGGAAATGTACCAGGTATTTAATATGGGTACCCGCATGGAGATTTATACTGATGAAAAAAACGCCGACAATATTATCGGCGTTGCAAAATCTTTTAATGTGGATGCTCGGGTTATTGGCAGGGTAGAAGATGCCGCATCCAAATCGTTAACAATTAAAACGGCTAAGGAGGAGATCAGGTTTTAAATTCAATTGTTATTCTTAGTTACCGGCGCATTGTCTTCAACAACTACAAAAGTAACCGGCACTTGTGTATATGCCAATACTGCTTTTCCATTTTCTTTGGCCGGTATCCATTTGGGGCTTTGTTTTAATAGTCGTACTACTTCCTGCTCCATACCATGTCCCCATTTTGTTTTGGGAGTAATATTTGAAATATTTCCTGCGGCATCAACTATAAACTGCACCTCTGTTTTGTAAGTGCCCTTACTGGCTCCGCTATCAACCGGGATATTGGCATTTAGGTTTTTTACCAAAAATTCTCGCCAGGCTGCAGTACCACCGGGAAACTGAGGTGGTGTATCTCCTTCCAATTGTGTTATCAAATTTGAAATATTATTGAAATCTTTTTTATCTGATGCTGAACTTGAGGTAACAACAAATGTCAAGGGTTGCTTTCTGTATGAGCTTACATTTACTCCACCTTGATTTGCAGGTACCCATTTGGGGCCTTTCTTTATTATTCTTATTGCTTCTTTTTCCATTCCATATCCATGGTTTGTAATGGCTTTTATGTCTTTTACACTTCCATCTGCATCAATTTGAAATAAGATCATTACAGTATATTTTCCCGAAGGCGCACCATTTTCAACAGGTGTTGCCGCGTTTAAATTTTGTGTTAGATATTTTCTCCAGGCTACATCTCCACCCGGGAAGCCGGCTTCTGTATCAATTTTTGTAGTAGAGGCGGAATTGTTAATGATTCTTACTGCTTTCATTTCAATAACACCATTCACAGCATCTGCACCATACAGTTTTATAGCTTCAGCATCATTTTTTGGATAAATGGTCATGATGCCGGCTGTATAGGTCTTTTTAATAAAATCCTGATACAGTACTCTGTTGCCATTTACAATAATCAATGCTTCTTTGAAATCAATATCTTTTGTATTTTCATTGTCTTTGATAACAATACTATCCGACTTAATAGTAAATTCATTCTCTTTATCAATCAAGAGTTTTGTCCCCGATAAGTTTTTGGGAAGGGTATCAGTTACTGTGCTTACTTGTAACTGTTGTTTTTCATTTCGCCTGGCTTTATAATTAAATGCAAATAATGCCAATACGATTGCAAGAGCAGGAAGTGTCAGTAATTTACGTAAATACTGTTTGCCGGTTGTAGTTGAATTTTGAATCATGGCGATACGTCTTTTTATTTGGTTATGAAAGAAAGGATTGACAATGGAATGTCGGGTTTGTAATGCCTGCATCAGGAGCAGTTCGGCATATTGCCATTTATCTGAAGATTGAATGGCAAATTCGTCAGCTAGAAATTCGTGAATTGCCTTTGTTTCTTTTTTAATTAAATGAAAAAATGGATTTATCCAAAATAAGGCTGAAACCATTTCTAAAAAAAGTACATCCACAGTATGCAATTGACGAATATGAAAAATTTCATGGCGAAAAATTTGCTGACCTTTTGGTGAGTGTAGTTCAATCTTGTTGTTCCAGAACAATGCATTGAAAAAGGAAAATGGTGTTCCGGGCTCGTTTGTTTTATAGAAGGAGATAGAATCAATTTTCTCGACCGGGTATTTCCTTTTTAAATTAGTTATTTTTATAAGCGAGACAATCATTCTAAGAAATGCTAACAGTGTTATAAAAATATACGCAATCAAAAGAATTTGCGACCAGTTAAAGCCGTCCACTTTTGTCGTGGATTTATTGATACTCACCACAGCTTCATTTCCCTGATCCATTCCAAAGTAAAAAATTGTATTTACTATGCCATTAGTTGTGTGATTGTTGCCGGAAAAATATATCGGAATATTGAGAAAGGGAACGAATACGCTTAGCAGGACAGAAGCCAGAAGATAATACCGGTTGTATTTATGAAATAGGGTGTTTCGCAATACAAAATGGTAAAAACCATAAAGAATACCTGAGGAAATGATTACCTGAATAAAATATAATAGAAACTGTTTCATTTCTGATTTTTTTTGATTTGCTTGAGTAGTGTTTCCAGTTCTTCAATGCTGATGTTGTTTTCCTTTACCAAAAAGGATACAACATTATTAAAGGAGCCTTCAAAATATCCTTTTACCAATTGCTTCATGCTACGTTTGGTATATTCTTCTTTTAATACCAATGGGTAATAGAGATGAAGACGACCCATAACTTCTACTGCCACAAATTCTTTCTCAACTAATATTTTCAAAATTGTGGCTACCGTGTTTTGATGTGGCTTTGGATTAGGTATTGCCTCCACTATTTCTCTCAAGAAAGCTTTTTCTTTTTTCCAAAGCACCTGCATGATTTGCTCTTCGGCTTTTGTAAGTTGTTTCATCTGTGTTTGTTGAATTTCAAAGTAAAACTAAGAATTTAGTTTTAAAAACTATAAAATTAGTTTTATTTTTTTTTGCTACTTTCAAATCTCCCGGGTAACCACATTGATAAATAAGTAGTTAAATCTCACAAATTGCGTGGCTGCTTAAGCTTCTTTTCTTATTTTGCAGTTTCAATTTCTGAAAACATAAAAACAAGCTTACAAAATGTCTGAACCTATCATCAGCCTAAAAAATGTAAACATATATCAGGGAAATAATCTGGTTTTAGAAAATGTAAATCTTACCATCAACAAAGGTGAATTTGTATATCTGGTAGGAAAGACCGGAACCGGGAAATCCAGTTTGCTTAAAACCTTATACGGTGAATTATCGCTAAAGTCGGGTGAAGGTGTAGTAGCCAGCTTCAATCTGGCCGATTTAGATTGGAAGAAAGTACCTTTTCTGCGTCGCAATCTGGGTGTAGTGTTTCAGGATTTTCAATTGCTTACCGACAGAAATGTAAATGATAACCTCAAATTTGTGTTGCGTGCCACCGGCTGGACCGATCAAAAACTGATGGATGAAAAAATTCAGGATGTATTGGATAAAGTGGGGCTGAAGTCAAAAGGTTTTAAAATGCCATTTGAGCTGAGTGGCGGTGAGCAGCAGCGTATAGATATAGCCCGTGCACTGCTCAACTCACCCAAACTTATTTTGGCTGACGAGCCTACCGGCAACTTGGATCCCGAAACTTCTGATGAAATCATGAATCTGCTGTTCAGCATCAGCAAAGATTATAACACAGCCGTAGTAATGGCTACCCACGATTATATTGTGGTAAATAAATTTCCGGCAAGAATGATACGAACTGAGAAAGGACAAATAACAGACAATGCTTCTATAAGTATGGTATAAGCATCCTGCAATTTTGCAGGTTATTAAATTTTGCCAATAGTATTTTTTCTCTAAGTTTTATTTCTTCTTCATGAAAGGGCAGATGTTGTAATTGAACAATGATTGAAGCCATTGCATTAGCTGATTTTCCAATATGACAAGCAGCATCAACGCCGGTACCTGCAATCATATTTTCATTCACGATACAATGACGTCCACAATATAATGCATGCAGCAGTTTGAGTTTGATACCCGAAGTACTTATGGATGGCAGGATGTTGATGTGTGCATCGGCCACCAGTTTATTCATCATTATTTCATCAGGGTTTTCAAAGAGTACAATATTTTTTTTATTTACAATTGCTCTTTTCAATTTTGCCCCCGGTTTTTTTCCGGCAATGATTAGTTTGCAATTCATCTTTTGAAAAACTTCTTTGACCAGCCACAATACAGCTTTTTCATTTTCGGCTACCGAAAGATTGCCATGATAAAGCGCATAGTTGCCCATGCCTTCATTGCAACTAATTTTCTGAAAAGGTATGAATGCCGGAAGGTGAATTACCTGCTTCAAGCCCAATTGATTTTGAAAAACTAATTTGTCATTTTCGGTAATGCAGGCATACATGCAATGCTGTGGCAGCTTTTGTTGATATTTTTTTAGTAAAACACTTTCTTTTTTGAAATATATTTTTTTGAGCAAGTTTCCCGTCGCTGCACTTAGTTGTTTATAATAAGCCGCTTCATCATTGTGCAGCCTTACTACAATTTTTCTTTTATGGCTAAGCTGATTGATGATCCCGCTGCAATGTACTCCTTCAATCAAAACAGGGTGATTGTCATTTTTCAGATTTTCAATCAAAGTTTCATCGATTCGTGAGGCCACTATATAAGGCAGTTTTCCTGCAATGCTCCTGCGATTTTTTTTCCTTTTATATTCCCGTATCGATTGACAAATGGATTTAAGTTCATCATTTGGCTTTCTGTTGTTATAGGAAAAATAATGCAAGTGAATGCCATAACCGAGTTCAAAAAAAGCTTTTATTCTATAGTACATATCAATTGCGCCTCCATAGTCGGCAGGAGTGGGGCAGTCAAAACAAATGATATGTATTTCTTTTTTCAGGCTGTAAAAATCTGTTTATAAAAATCAATCAGTTTT
The DNA here is from genome assembly GCA_022708055.1 of Bacteroidota bacterium. Classification (GTDB taxonomy): domain Bacteria; phylum Bacteroidota; class Bacteroidia; order Chitinophagales; family Chitinophagaceae; genus JJ008. The sequence continues at coordinate 5,718 of JAKIZK010000011.1, read as the reverse complement.
TTGCTTTCATGCTGCCAATTCAGTTCTTTGCGGGCAATCATGCATTGTTGTTGCATTTGCTTTCTGCGGTTATCATCCTGCATCAAATCATTTATTGCTTTTGCTATAGATTGTGGTTGCAAATCGTCTAATAGTACAGCAACTTCAAATTGGTGATTAATCTTTGCATACTCAGGATAGTTCATACTGATTTGCGGCAGCCCGATGTGAATATAATCTAAAAATTTATTTGGAAGGGCCAGGTATTGGTTGAGACCTTGTTTTTCGGCAAGCCCAATGCCAATAGTAGCTTGCCGGGCAATAGGTACCAGTTCATCAGGCAGTAGCATTCCTTTTAGTTCTATTTGATTTTCCAGATGGTTTTCTTTTATCAATGCTTTCAATTGAGGCATAAAATTGCCATCGCCACAAATGACTAATTTGTAAGGAACCTCTTTCATGGCAGGTATCAGGTATTCAAAACCTCTTGCTTCATTTACGGCTCCTTGAAACAGAATAAATTTTTCAGTAGCAGGCCGGGGTTCCATTGCTTCGAATAACAAGGGTACATTTCTAATAGTAGCATAACCTACTCCATATCTTTTTTTAAACTCCAGCGCTATGCTTTCACTTACGGTGTATCCCCATTTAAATTTTGGAACCGATTTTTTTTCTATCTGCAACCATCTCTTATGTATGGATGGTCGGCTGATTACTTCTTTGAGTTCTGTAAAAAATTCATGTGCATCATAAATGCGGTGAATTTTCTTTATTTGTGAAACCCGAAGACAAGGTAGGATGGTGTCTAGATCTATTGCACAAACGGCATCCATACGCCGAAACAAGAGATAGAAAAATAATCGGATATTATATTCAGCATAAAACCATTTGCCACGATGAAACCTGCAGCGAATTCGCTTTTGTTTGTAATCTTCCTTTGTAAGTGCAACGGAAGAGGGCAACCGGCGACCCACCAGCGTTACATCATACCCCGCAGTTGCCAGTGTATGGCAGATGCGTTTCATACGCTGGTCGTAAGTAAGATCATTCGTTACCGTAAATATGATTCGTTTCAATATTTTGGCTTTAAAAAGAAAAGGTCTTGCAAATATGCAAAACCTTATTCTTAAAAACGATTTATTAGTAATCTGTTATTGACCACCCATATTCATATTCTCCATGCCATCGCCACCTTGGTTTTTATTGTTTTTGCGTTTAAACAAATTAGGGTCAAATTTTCCAAATCTCCAGTTAAGGCTCAGGCGCAATACCTGCGGATCGCGACGGCGGAAAACATCCTGAGTGAAATATGGCGATTCGGAATGAACATCAGAACGACGGGTGCGCAAAATGTCATTGATGTTTAATGAAATTGAAGCTTGTCTGTTTTTAAGGAATTCGTAACGGAAGCCCGCATCAACAAAATAATTGCTTCTTACATAGCCTTGTGAAGAAGATGCCTGGCCAAACCAGCCACCACCTCCATGGCCGCCACCACCTCTGCCACCGCCACCACTACCCCCCGGAGGTAAAATGGTTTTTGACTGATATTCAGCAGACAGTTGCATGGTGAAGTTTTTAAACAACTTAAATGTGTTGTTCAATTTTCCAAACCAGCTTGCAAATTGCTCCTGCTCGGGCTGACCTGCAATGCCTGTGTTTATTTTTGAAGTAAACAGGTTCATATTTGCAGTAAGATCCCACCACTTCGACATTTTTGTTTTTTGAGTAAGTTCTAAACCTGTAACATAACTGGAAGAAGCATTGATATAAGTATTCACTAAAATTGTTTTATTGGTAACCGGACTTAACTCCTGCACCTGAAAACGAGTGATGAGATCGGTAGTGTTTTTATAATAAATAGATGCAAGAAAATTGTCTTTATTCTTTTTAAATACTTTTAAGTAAGATAATTCAAATGAGTTGGTAAACTCAGGTTTTAAGTCAGGATTTCCGCGACTGATATTCAACGAGTCTGAGTAATCGGTAAAAGGAGACAACTGCCAGAAATTGGGTCGGTTAATTTTACGAGCATAGTTCAACTGAAGTTCCTGATCGTTTTTCAGCTTATTGCTTAAGAATATACTGGGGAACAGGCTAACCGGAAATTTGATGTTGAAAGTCTGGTTTTTGTCTGGCAGATTGCCTGTATAGTTTGAACTTTCTACACGAAGGCCCAGTTGATAACCAAAATCTTTTATTTGATTTGAGTAAGTTGTATAAGCAGCATATACTTGATCATTGCTGTTATAGTTAGCCGATAGCAAAGCATTGTAAACGGCAGTTCCGGAAGGAGTAATAAAATAAAAATCATTCTTATTATCATCCTTGCGATAGCTCATACGCAATCCCATTTCCAGTTTTGATTTTTCGTTAATGGGATTTGAATAATCCAACTGAAATACTATGTTTTTATTTGTGCCGGCACCATCCTGCCTTTGGGAGTTGCTTTGTAAAACATTCTTTGTGTTATAATCCAATGAGTCTGTTGTAATGAAATTGGAATTGTCATTTTTACTACTGCGGTAGTTAATGTCGGCAGTAAGCTCTTGCCCTGATTTTGGAAAATTGTGTTTCATGCTTAAGGATACTCCCGAACTGCGAAAATTATTATTTGATTTAGATAGTCTTTCAGCAAGTGAAGAAGTAACGGGTGTACCCATTATGTCTGTCCACATGATACTGGTCGAGTTGGGGTTCATTGATCCTCTGGCAATATTAACAGCAGTAGAAAGGGTAGTGCGGTTGTTGACAAAAAAATCTAAACCACCGCGAATGAATTTGAATTCGCCTCCAAAATTACTTTTATCATCTTGATTTAATAATGTATTGGGTGTGCCAAAAGTTGTTCTTTCGGTATGTCCGGTATTGATGGATTTGCGTTGATTATAATTAATATTAGAAAAGAAATTTATTTTTTCCTGGCGAATATTAAAATCGCCACCACCGCCAATTTTTCCTCTTGAATCAATGCTGGCTCTTACACTGCCATTGTATCCTACCTTTTTATTCTTTTTCAATACTACATTTATAATGCCTGATGTGCCGCCCGAAGCATCAAACTTTGCCGATGGGTTAGTTATGATTTCTACATTCTCAATAATATCGGCAGGTATTTGATCAAGTGTCATAGTAGTAGGTCGGCCATCTACAAAAATTTGCGGTGCATTGTTACGCATGGTTACGTTCCCGTCTAAGTCCACATTTACCGAGGGTACATTTTTCATTACATCTACAGCGGAACCGCCTGCCGAAACAATATTTTTATCAACGTTAAACACTTTGCGATCGATACCCAGTCTTAATGCGGTACTGGTATTCGCTGTAACGGTTACATTGTCTAACACTTTTTCTTCAATATCAATTTTAATATTTCCAAGATCTTTATCCATTGCGCCCATCATCGCACTCATATCAGCTCCGTTATCTGGTTTTTTTAAATCAAATGAAACCGCTTGTTCATAAGGTTTAAAACCAACTACGGTAACCTGTAATTTCAACTTTCCCATAACGGGCACATTCTCCAATCTGAATTCGCCATTGGCTCTGGTAAGCATACCTGCAATGACAAAATCCATTTTCTTTTTTGTTGCCGAATCAAAACGATTTTGCAGTAATTGTACTGAGGCATATTCAATTGGCTTATTTGTTTTGGAATCAACCAGTTTTCCATATAAGCTGCCCGTAGGCATTTGCCGGCCGGCATTTTGACCATGTTGAATTCCTCCTCCCGGCATTTGAGAAAATCCGGTAAAAGAAATAATAGATAAGGCTAAAATTAAAAGACTAAATTTCATTTGTTTATTTTGAGTGTTTATTAGACGGGATATTGACTAAAAACCCGCAAAAAAGTTAATCGTATTGGGATGAATGGCAGATAATTGGTTATCAGTGGCTAAAAAAGAATTTTGTAAACCCTAAGTTGTAAAATAGGTGATTAAAACCTGAACCACTCCAATGATAAAGCCGATGATGGCACCAATCACTTCAACAAAACGGAATTCTTTAGACATAATCTGATAAAGCGTTTCTTCCAGTTTATCTGATGAAAAAGCTGAGACTTTTTGAATAACAATATGCTCCAGATCCAGTTCAGATTTAAGGTTGCCCGCATATTGCCGCATTACTTTTGGAAAAAGCGTTTCTATTTCCTTCATAAATGCGGATTTTAGTTTATGGATGGTTTTATCACCTATAAACATACTGATGACGGGCATTTCATCGCTAAGCCTGTTGCGCAAAAAATCGTCTATATGTGTTTCAATAACCGGCATTATCTTTTTAAGATTTTCCGGATTACTGATTTTTTCTTCAATATCACCAAACGACAGAAATTCATCGCTCACTAATTTGCCTAGCTTTTCTGCAAATTGTTTTTGGCGTTTCGGAAAAATTCCCTGAAAAGTAATTCCCAGAAACTTTTTAGGCTCTCTTGGATGAAAAAGCATTTTTATGGCTACCCAGTTGGTAACCCAACCAATAAAAGCAGAGATAACAGGAACAAGAATAATAACCCAGATATTCATTTTGTACTAAATAAAATAAACCCTGCTTCAATAAGAAACAGGGTGATAATTTTGGGGGTGGCTAACCGGGTTCGAACCGGCGACCCTCAGAACCACAATCTGATGCTCTAACCAACTGAGCTATAGCCACCGTGTAAGGGACGGCAAAAATAGGAAAAAATGATTTTTTTGAGAAATAAATATCTGTCTTTCATTACGTGTAAGCCCTAATAAATTGTCATTGATTGACTAAGTTTTCCATTCATCAAAAACTGTTGTTAAATGCTGTTAAAGACTTTTAAAGCTGACAATTTGCATTATTTTTGGAGAATGGCAAACGCTATTAAATATCTATTCAATATGAAAAGACTCCCTATTGTGTTGTTGACTGTAATTGCGGCATCATTTTTTGCTTTTAAAACAATGGGTACGGCTGCCCGCAATGTAAATCCGCCGTCTAAGTATGAGGAAATTTTGAAACTTGTTGGCGAAATGTTGAAAGAAGGACATTTTGATCCACAAAAAATGGATGATGCTTTTTCAAAAAAAGTATTTGCTAAATACATGAAACAATTGGATGATGATAAATCTTTCTTTTTGCAGGCAGACTGGAATGATTTAAAGAAATATGAAACCAGAATTGATGATGAAATCAAAGGGGCGCCTGTAGAATTTTTTCAAGCTGCAGGAAAAATTTTTAACACCAGAATGGAAGAAGCGGCAAAAATTTATCAGGAAATTCTGGCCAAGCCATTTGACTTTACAAAAGATGAAGATATAAATCTTGATGGCGACAAACTGACACCACCGGCCAATGATGCAGAACGATATGAAAGATGGCGCAAAAAGCTAAAGTACATGGTGCTGGATCGTTATGCCGATTTACTGGATGCCCGTGATAAAAACAAAGGCAAAGAAGGATTTGTAGTGAAAACGGATGAAGCACTGGAGCAGGAAGCAAAGGACCGTGTGAAAAAAATTATGGATCGTACGTTTGAAAGGTATCGCTTCAAGTTTAATGACGATGATAAATTCAATCTTTTTGTAAACGCTATAACCACGACCATGGATCCGCATACGGAGTTTTTTCCGCCGGTGGATAAAAGATATTTTGATGAAGAAATGAGTGGCACTTTTTATGGCATTGGGGCATCATTACAGTATGATGATGGCAATATTAAAATCACCAGTATTGTTACCGGTAGCCCAGCCTATAAGTCGGGTGAACTGCAGG
>JAKIZK010000119.1 GCA_022708055.1 Bacteroidota bacterium | reverse complement strand
ATAAAAAAAATAGCAGAAAGCACCTGTGCTATTTTGGCGGCCAAGTGAAACCATATATGGCTTTCAAGATAATAGTGAATAAAGAAAGACATATGTAACCAACAGACAAGAATGGCCAGCAATAGGTTGCCCCAAAATGGAACTTTTTTAATAAAATTATCCTCCATTACCATGGAAATAATATTGGCATGCACAATGATTCCATTCATATCAGGGATAGATTTACCGGCATACTTTTCATTCATTGGAGTAAATTTTTTATCTTCTATGTCCAATGGATTAAAGGGGGTTGCATACGCAAGCAAAACAATTTTTCCTTGCAATGCACTGGTGTCCACACCGTCGGTCATCAGTGTTTCTGGTTCTACCACCAGGTATTGTTTTTTCTTTTCTGTTACTCTTCTTGAATAAACGATAGTTACTTTTTTATCCACCATTTTTTCTACCCTTTTATAGGCATTACTATCATAAAGTTTTAATATGGCAGATGTAAAAGAGGGCAACACATTATGCTGATTGTGTGCATCTTTTTTAAAGGGATAATAATATCTGATCGTTTCTGTTTCAGAATTGTAAGGGAAATTAACATAACCAAATAGAGAAGAGTCTGTTTTGAAAAAATTATGCCCACCAATCAATTTTCCGCTGCTGTCTTCCTGATATTTTACGGCAAGTACCAAGTTTTTATTTTTTTGTACGACATCACGCATCAAAGAATCTTGAACGGGGTCTCTTTCACCATCTAGCAAAACATCAAGCCCCATTACTTTAGGTTTGTAGCTGGCTACTTTTTCTACAAGCATGGCAATACCTGCTCTGTCGGCAGCTCCAATATTAACTACGGTGATGTTTCGGTCAATATCATTTCGTTGTTCGTTGCCCACATGAGAATAGTAAACATCATTAAAATCAAAATCTTTGAGTCCCAGTTTTAGTGGATTGAGTACACCCAGATTTAATGGAATAGAACCCAGTAAAACAATAAAAATAAAAACCCACAAAGTGGCAAAGATGGTATCACGCTCAGTAAGATATTTTGTAAACTTGCTACCTGCTTTTTTAGCATGATGGCCTATAAGCTTGTGCAGGGGTCTTTTGTTAGCAGGTTTATTTTGCTTTTGATGAGAATCTGGTTGATGAGGTGTATGTTCGTTTTGATCAGACATTTTTTTATAAGTTTTTACTGATTATCTCTGGTTCAGACAACTTTTGTCAGCTAATATCCTACTTTCTTATTAACTGAAGCATTTTTTTAATAAATTTTGAACAGCTTGTCTCTCAAAATTTGTTAATTTAGTACGTTGTTTTGATGAACCGCTCCTTATCCATATTATTATGCTTTGCACTTTTACAATGCACTGTGCAGTTTGCTACTGCACAGTCGCCTCCAAAGCCCCGAGATACCACCATAAGTGGCCCGCAAACTTTTGCAATGATCATGGGCATTTCCAAGTATAAATATGTAAGACCATTGACTTATGCAGATAAGGATGCAGAAATGTTCCGATATTTTTTACAATCGCCTGCAGGAGGCAAATTGCCAGATGATAATATCTATACTTTATTAAATGAACAAGCCACACTTGCCAATTTTTATCAAAAAGGATTTCAGTGGTTGAAAGTAAAAAAATTGCAAGAAGGTGATCGGTTATTTATTTATCTGGCAGGGCATGGCGATGCAATAGATGAAGAACAGTTTTTTTACCTTACTTATGATTGCAATCCAGCTGGCGACAAGAACAACTATCTGGTAGGTGGCGCCGTACAGCTTTACAATCTTAAGCTTAAAATTGCCAAAGAAACAGCCAAAGGAGTAGAAGTTTATTTTATTATGGATGCTTGTAGGAGTAATGAATTGCCAGGAGGATCGGAAGGACAAGGTTTCTTAAATTCTGCAATTTCTGAAAAGCGTGTTGGCGAAATTATCATGTTGGCAACCGGTGCCGGTCAGGAATCGTTGGAAGATGCAAGCATTGGTTCGGGGCATGGTTTGTTTACCTATTATTTGGTAGATGGTCTTAGTGGTCTTGCTGATGCCGAAGGTATAAAGGATAATAAAATAACGGTTGAAGAAATAAAAAAATATGTTGATAAAAATGTTCCGGAAATTGCCGAGCAAAGATTTAGAAGAAAGCAGGATCCATTCTTTTGCTGCGATGATAAAAGTAGTAAAGTGGTGAGTATAGTTGATACTGCATATTTGAGGAAGTGGTTAAATATGAAAAAAATTCAGGCGGCTGGTGGGGGCACTTCTTATGTATCGCCCAAGGGTAGAGGTCTTGGTCGCAATGCGGATACATTATTAATTGAAATTTATAATTCATTTAATGAAGCAATAAAGGAAAGTAGATTGATTGGGAATGGCTCAGCTGAATATTATTATGAAATTTTGAACAGGAGGTTTCCCGGTAATGCATATACAATTGACGCACAGTCAACTTTGGCTGTTGAGTTTATCAATTTTGCGCAGAGTAAAATAAATCTTTATCTGGATTGCAGAGATGCGGCATCTATACAAAAGTTAAGAGCACAAATAGATGAAGAAGAAAAATCGGATGATGTAATGAGTAGTTTGGATAGAATGGAAAAAGTGGCTCGTCAAGAGTTTAGTGAAATAGGTATCATGTTGGAAAAGGCAATCAATATAATAAAAGCAGATGACCCCGACTTTGCAAAATCATTAATGGGGAGAATGTTTTTTTTTAAGGCAAGGGGATATTTTGACAGAAGTAACCAACAGTTTAACCGAAAACAGGCATTTGCGTATGCTTATACAGCTTTTTCTTCCGATAAGAAAGCAGCTTATATACTCAATACCCTTTCTAACTTACATTTAGATAATAATAATATAGACAGTGCTATTTATTATGCAAAAAAAGCTATAGTTGCTGCGCCAAAATGGAGGTATCCTTATGTATCACTCGCATTTTGTTATAAATCATTAAACAAAAAGGATTCAGCTTTAAAGTATTACTACAAATCAATAGATCTTGATCCCACTTATGCCGATGCATGGGTTGATCTGGGACATTATTATTATAGCATGGGCAAAACGGATTCTGCAATTGCCAAATATCAAAAAGCGCTTTCTCTTGACCCATCCAATGTGTATGCCAGCAATAATATTGGATGGCTATATCACGATCGCAAAGATTTTACTAAATCGGAATATTATTTTAAGAAAAGTATAGCTGCTGATCCCCGTTTCATAAACGCTTATAACGGGTTGGCCAAAACTTTTTTTGAAGAAGGATTGTTCGATTCCGCCAGAATATATTATTCAAAAGCTTTTGAAAACTATAAGGATAAGTCAATTGTAAATAATTATATTGGTAAATTTTTTAGGGATTTGAAAGCTTACGATTCTGCAAAAGTGTATTTCAGAATGGCGGCTAATTTAGATCCCACTTATGAAGATGCATTTAATAATTTGGGACATATCAGTGAATCATTAAATGAATTTGATTCAGCAAAATTTTACTTCAGAAAAGCATTAATTGCTAATCCTTCGTCTGCAGCAGCCTTTATCAATATTGGGAAGGTTTTCAAATTGCAGCAGAAATCGGATTCAACTTATTTTTATTTTCAACAAGCAATAGGGCTTGAGCCGGGTAATCCCTCAATATTAAATAGTCTGGGAGTTGAGTTTGGAATTGAGAAAAGTTTTGACTCTGCAAAAAAATATTTTCGAAGAGCTTTGGATATAAAACCGGATTATAAACCGGCATCCAATAATCTTCAAAAAATATTTCGTGAGTTAAATCAGTTGGATTCTGTAACGAATTTCATTCGTGGTTCTTCTTTATTTGATGAAGATAGCCCGGCATTTTTGGCCGATATGGGGAAAACTTTTTTTGATCAAAAAAGATATGATTCAGCCCGTTTTTATATGAGAAAGGCTGTAAATAAAGATCCGGATAATGTACAATATTATAATACACTGGGACTTTCTTTTCAGGGGTTAAAACTGTATGATTCTGCAAGGGTTAATTTACAAAAAGCGAATCGACTTTCACCGGATAATAGAGCTGTGCTTCAAAATCTATCAAATGTTTTTAGGCTATTGAAAAAGTTTGACTCAGCTGCATTTTATATGAGAAACCTGATATTTAGAGGTGAACCAGATGTAGCTGCATTTGAAAATATGGGAGATTTTTTTGCAGACATGAAACTATTTGATTCATCAATTGTTTATTTTAAAAAATCAACATTACTAAATAGTAATTATGCCCCTGCTTATGGAAATATCGGCAGCGCATTTATGAATCTTGAAATGTATGATTCAGCCTTGGTTTATTTAAAACGAGCCATTGAAGTAGATTCAAATTATCATCAGGCATTTCGTGACATGGCCCTTACATATCATGCATTAACGAGATATAGCGATGCCATTCCGGCATTCTTGCATGCCATTAGAAAAGAGCCAACTAAGGGAAAAGTTTATTTTGAACTCGCTTGTAGCTATGCAATGAACAAGCAACCGGAATTGGCAATAGATTATCTGACCCAAGCCTATGCTCGTGGATATAAGAATAAAGAAGCCTTATTGGCCGACCCCGACCTTGAAAGTTTAAAAACCCTAAAGGGCTTTCAGGATTTATTGGATAAATATCTTCCTGATTGGAGAAATCGTTAATTGATTTTGCAGTATATTTGCAGCCCCAATTAAGGGATGGCCCCGTAGCTCAACTGAATAGAGCATCTGACTACGGATCAGAAGGTTTCAGGTTTGAATCCTGACGGGGTCACCACACAGGACTGAGCAGCATTTTTGCTGCTCTTTTTTTTAATTTTTGTTTTTGACCAATAGGAACTCGCAAAATATTTTTCATTCTTCCATTGTGTTTATTATGAATGAAAAATTTCATGTACGTTTGATTTTAATATAATTTTATGAGAAGCTATTTTTATTTACGAAATATCATTGCCGGCTCTTTAATTCTTATATTATTTTCTTCCTGTGTTCCCGGAACTTATTTACACAAATTACCTTCAAGTTATTTTCAATATCAGCATAATACAAAGCCGGCCATCAGTGCTCATCGGGGAGGAGGTGATTATTTTGGGTATCCCGAAAACTGTATTGAGTCTTTTTCATGGCTTTCCAAACAAATGCCTGTAATTATTGAGTGTGATGTACGTATGACCAACGACAGTGTACTTGTAATGATGCATGACGACAATTACAACAGAACTACAACAGGGAAAGGAAAGATTTCCGACTCATCGTATGCATACAGTCAAACTGTTTTGCTGAAAGACAATCTGGGCACATTAACAAAATACAAAGTTCCTACGCTTGACCAGGTTTTGAATTGGGGAAAAGATAAAGTTGCTTACACTTTGGATATAAAAAGGGGAGTACCATTTGAGAAAGTAATCGCATTGATTCAACAATACAAGGCAGAAAATTTTGCAACCGTCATTACTTATACTGCCGAAGATGCTGCAACAGTACACAGGCTTGATCCAAATGTGGTGATTTCTGTAACTATACGAAATCAAGAAGAGTATAACCGGCATAAGGAATTGAACATACCCGATAACAGAATGGTGGCATTTGTAGGTACCAGGGAACCGGATGCTGGTTTTTTAGAAACTTTACATGCATAAGGCATACGTTGTATTTTGGGTACCTTAGGTAATCTTGATAAGATGGCTGCAAGCCGCAGTGATAGTCTCTACAAAAAATGGAGCAATCTGGGGGCAGATATCATGAGTACTGATCGACCTAATGAAGCATGGAAAGTACTTAAGTAAAGTATTCATGCAGCATCATCTCGTTTACTATTTTAGAACGAAGGATTAAAAAATTAATACCCGGATCGGAGTTGAACCGATACGACCGTTGCGGGTCACCCCGAATTAAATCGGGGCGTGTCA
>JAKIZK010000118.1 GCA_022708055.1 Bacteroidota bacterium | reverse complement strand
TATGATAGCCGTCAGTTCTTTTTCCTAAAATCTGAAGCCCGATATTGATTTTACAGTTAGGGAATGTAACCAATGGAATGAAATTAATTCATGATATTATTTGCCTTTGTTGCGGCTGTTTATTTCATCTCTAATAGCAATGGCTCTTATATAATCTTCATTTTCCAAAACTTGATCCAGCAGGTTATTTAGTTCGGGTAGCGACATGGTTTTCAAATCTTCTTTGCCTGTAGGTGTGTCGTCTTCCACAATTACTTCTTTCTTTGTCTTTTTCTTTTTGCCGGAACCGCTGTCTTCCATTAATATGCCTGCGCTTTCCAGTATGTTTTCATAAGTATAAATAGGGCAACCAAAACGAACAGCCAGTGCAACGGCGTCAGAAGTTCTGGAATCTATTTCAACCGTATCATTTTCGGTGGAGCATACCAATTTGGAATAAAAAATTCCTTCCTGCAAGTCGTTGATGATGATTTCATGCAATTCAACTGCAAATGCGTTCATAAAATTCTTCATCAAATCGTGTGTAAGCGGGCGGCTGGGCTGCATTTTTTCCAATGCAACGGCGATGGCCTGTGCTTCGAAACCACCTATGACGATAGGCAACCTGCGAAGACCATTTACTTCGCCTAAAACAACAGCATAAGAATGGGTTTGTGTAATGCTGTGCGACAGGGCAACTATTTCCAATTCTATCTTCTTCATACCGCCACGAATTTAAGCCATTGCATTTAATCTGCTTTATTTTTTAGGCTTATACTGGCTTAAGTCAAACCATTCATCTGTATTTCCAGGCTCTATTTTGTAGGCCATTATAAATGTACTTTCATTTTGGTCGTCTTTAGATCGAAAGCCCAGCGTAATTTGATATCGAAATACAATGGGATGAATGCCCATAAAATTAAAAACCGGTGTTGCATTGAAATAATGATTTGGACTTAGCAAACAGGCGGCTTCCGATTCGCCCAAATCAGCTGACGTAATAGTGCCTTTGTATTCGGCACATTTGTTAGTTAATATGGGAACAAAATTTTTATTGGGCATTAAATTGAGCTCACTGTTGTTGTTACGGTTGGATAGTTTTTCAATGGTATAAGTATGCTGACGGGTGTCTAATTCAATAAAACTACTATCTGTAAAATTGGCAATCATAGAGTTTTCAAAAAATTGTCCTTCGCGGTACCCGGGAATAAATATTCTTACCCTGATTTTATTTTTACCAAAAATGATAAAAATAGAATCGTTGGATGAGGGATCGTCTGATGTCATTCGGTATTTGATAATACCGGTAAAATTTTTTGCAGTATCCGGTTTGGCATTGGGCAACACATAGTCGGTAATTACTTGCGAAGGGTGAATTTTACCTTTACTTTTAGTTTTGCTTTTGGAAGAAATGGGAACTCCTGTTGAGTCATAATTCACCGATTTGCTTTTCCCTTTTTTGGTTGTAGCGGGTTTGACCACACCTGTGGAATCGTAATTTTCGGATTTTGATTTCTTATTTTTATTTTTTTGTGCCTGTAAAGCAATTGTGAAAAAACAACAAAGCAGTAATAGTAAAAGGGGTTTCATTTCAATAAATTGGAATGACTAAGATGGCAATAAAAAACCACAAACGAAAATGTTTGTGGTTGAATAAAGTTGAAAAAGGAGTATTACGCTACGCCTTTTAGTTTTTTCACTGCCGCTATAAATTTTGGCATAACTTCAAAAGCATCACCTACAATTCCATAATCTGCTGCTTTGAAGAAAGGAGCCTCAGGGTCTTTGTTGATAACCACAATCACCTTACTTCTGTTTACACCAGCTAAATGTTGAATAGCACCGGAAATACCAATGGCTATGTATAAGTTTGGCGCAATAGCAATACCTGTTTGCCCTACGTGTTCGTTGTGTGGACGCCAATGCGCATCAGCCACCGGGCGGCTACATGCAGTGGCGGCATGTAATAGTTTGGCCAGTTCTTCCACTACGCCCCAGTTTTCGGGACCTTTGAGGCCACGGCCGGCGCTTACCACTATTTCTGCTTCGGTAAGGGGCACTTCGCCACTTGCTTTATTTACACTCACTATTTTTACTTTGGGTGTAGCCGCTTCCGCTTGAAAGGAAACTACTTCAGCTTTACCATCTATTGCTGTTGTTTTATATGCATTGGGACTTAGTGCAATTATTTTTACTGCGGTGTTTACGGCAATATTTGCAAATGCTTTTCCGGAAAAAACATTTTTCTTAACTATAAATCCGTTGGAAGTTTCTGGTAATGCTACTGCGCCGGATACAAGACCTGCTTTCAGTTTGGCAGACAGACGGGGAGCCAGTGCTTTTCCGTTTACATTATTTGAAAATACAAGTACAGTGGCACCGGTTGCAGTGGCTACCTGTGCTATTGCATTGACATAAACCTGTGAGTCAAACTGGTTAAAGCCGTTTCCTGATACCTGATGAATTTTTTTAACACCATATTTTCCCAAATCTACCAAATCATCATTTACTGTTCCTATGATCACAGCTTCTGCTGTTGTTCCTGTTTGGGCTGCTACATCGGCACCAAAAGTAAGTGCTTCCAGCGATGCTTTTTTTACATGACCATCAACTTGATCTATAAAAATTAATACTGACATATAAATAGTTTAAATTTTTTTTTAAATAGCTTTTGCTTCTTCGTGAAGTAGTCTTACCAGTTCGTCCACATTTTCAGGATCCACAAGTTTTACACCGGCTTTAGCAGGTGGTAAAGCAAATCCGGCTACAGAGGTTAAAGATTCAGCAGCTACGGGCTCCACAACTTTCAAGGGTTTGGTGCGGGCAGCCATGATGCCACGCATATTGGGTATTCTAGCTTCTGCCATTCCTTTCTGGCAACTTATTACCAGTGGGAGGGCTGCTTCACAGGTTTCTTCTCCACCTTCAATTTCTCTTACAATGGTAGCTTGGGCGCCTGCTACATCTAATTTGGTTGCTAATGAAATAAAAGGAAGATCAAGCAACTCGGCTACCATACCACCGATTGATGAACCATTATAGTCAATTGTTTCTTTACCTGCCAATACCAGATCATAATTGCCGTCTTTAGCAATGGCGGCAATTTGCGATGCTATAAAAAAACTATCGTGGCTGTCGGCGTTTACTCTTATTGCTTCATCGCCACCCAGGGCAAGTGCTTTGCGAATAATGGGCTCAGCATCTGCACCGCCTACCGTTACTAAGTGTATGGAAGTAGCGGCATCCGCCTCTTTTAATTCAATGGCCCTTACCAGTGCGTACCACTCATCGTAAGGATTGATAATCCATTGAACACCATTGGTGTCAAATTTCGTGTTGTTATCAGTGAAAGCTATTTTTGCCGTTGTGTCAGGCGTTTTACTGATGCAGACAAGTATCTTCATAATGTTGAATTGAGTCTTGATGTAAAGAATGGTTGTTTATGCAACTATGCAAAGATAAGGTTGCGGAAATAATAATGAACAATTAATAATTAAATAATTTTTTTGAATTGAACCGGATAGATAAAATAAAAGAAATGCTGGAAGCCAACCCAACAGATAGTTTTTTGAACCATGCATTGGCGCTGGAGTATATCAAACTGGGCGAAGATCAGCAGGCCCGAATTTTATTTGAAACATTGCTCACTCGTGAGCCCGGTTATGTTGGCAGCTATTATCATATAGCCAAACTGCATGAAAGAATCGGCGAAACTGAAAAGGCAATTTATTGGTATGAAAAAGGAATGGAAACAGCAAAGCAGGCTGGCGATAATCATGCTTTTGGTGAATTGAGAAGTGCTTACGAAGAACTAACTTTTTAAAATGAACTTAGCAAAATTATTTCAGGAATATATACGACAGCATCAGCTTTTTATGATAAAAGACAAACTGCTGCTGGCTATGAGTGGTGGCGTGGATTCGGTGGCATTGTGCCACCTGTGCAAAGAAGCAGGTTTTTCATTTGCCATTGCACATTGCAATTTTCAGTTAAGAGGAGCTGAGAGCGACCGTGATGAAAAATTTGTAAAATCGCTTGCTGAGAAAATGGGCGTTGTCAGTTATGTAAAAATTTTTGAGACGGAGAAAATCGCATCTCAACAAAAAAGAGGAATTGAAGAAACGGCAAGAGATTTACGATACGAATGGTTTTATGAACTTCAGATAGAGAATCATTATCAATATATTTTAACCGCACATCATGCAGATGATAACGTGGAAACTAGTGTCATGCATTTCTTTCGTGGCACCGGCATAAACGGGCTTAGAGGTATGCTGCCCAAAAATGGTAAAATTGTAAGACCATTGCTTTTTGCCAGAAAGCAGGAGTTGCTGAATTATGCATCATTGTATCAATTAGATTTTGTAACGGATGCTACCAATGCTGATGAAAAATTTACCCGCAATTTTTTTCGTAACAAAGTGTTGCCGCTTATTGAATCTGTTTATCCTGCTGCTGCCCAAAATCTGATTAATAATACGGAAAGATTTACGGATGTTGCTTTGCTCTACCAACAGGCGATTGATTTACATAAAAAAAATCTAATAGAGCAGAAAGGACGCATTTTTCAAATTCCGGTTCTGAAATTGAAAAAGGCTATTGCGCTTAATACAATTGTTTATGAAATCATCAGTGCTTTTGGGTTTACGGCACATCAAACCGAAGAGGTAGTTTCGCTGTTGGATAGTGCTTCCGGAAAATTTGTTAATTCTACAACACATTGTATTTTAAAAAACAGAAACTGGCTTATTATTTCTCCTCTTCAGGAAATAGATGCTGCCGTTGTGGTGATTGATGAGTTGGATACCGATATTCACTTTGGTGGCGGTGTTTTGAAAATGCGCAGCCAAAATCATGTACCTGCATATTATGCTACCACACCACTTGAAGCATGTATAGATGGTAAGGATATTACTTTTCCAATATTGTTGCGCAAATGGAAAACAGGTGATTATTTTTATCCATTGGGAATGAAGAAGAAAAAAAAGCTTTCCCGTTTTTTTATTGACTCAAAATTATCCAGGTTGGAAAAAGAAAATGTGTGGGTGCTTGAAACTAATAAACGTATAGTATGGGTGATGGGTTATCGTATTGATGATCGGTTCAAAATAATGGAACATACAACATCGGTTTTGAAGTTTCAATATTTACCTGCCAAATAAACTCGGATTTTTCAATTGTTCCAGAATATATTCAAATAAGCCGGGTTGAATGGCAGCGATAAGTGTAATTGTAAATCCCAGACCAAAGAGTGAGCCCCAAAGATGGGCATCGTGATTGATATGATCACCTCCACGTCGCGACATAGAAACACAATAAACAATATAAAGTACAGCATAAAGAGCAGCCGATATGCCCAAGGCACCATATAAATAAATACGGCCCCAGGGATTGAATACGATAGCGGCAAATACAACTGCGGAAACAGCACCTGAAGCACCCAGACAATGATAGTTGTAATTATCTTTTTGCTTCAGGTATGTAGGAAGATCGGATGCGATAAGGCCCAGAAAATACAAAGCAAGATAGGCAATAGCGCCTCCCAGTTCCAGTCCTTTAAAATACTGCTCCACTACCTGACCAAAAAAGAACAAAGTGAACATGTTGAAAAATAAATGGACATAATCGGCGTGTATAAAACCGCTGGTAATAAAACGATAAAATTGATTATATCTTTTTACCCCATAAGGCCACATGATAGTTTTTGAATACAAGTCCTGATTATTGAAGGCCATTAAAGAAATTAAAACATTAGCAGCAATAAGTACAAGTGTAACGGGATAGTTGGTAAAATCGTTCATGAATTTTATTTCAGCTATGATGGTATTTTTCGTTGCGCAATATAGTGCAGGCACGGTAAACTTGTTCGGCTAATATTAATCGCACCAGTTGGTGAGGGAATACGAG
>JAKIZK010000117.1 GCA_022708055.1 Bacteroidota bacterium | reverse complement strand
GTTTTTTCAAAAAAACAAAAGGTGCCGGCGGTGAAAAAGAGATTCTTACATTGAACCTGGATACATTGGAATATGCACCCAGAGTGAAACCAAAATTTGCTACGCTTGAAACAGCAAAGCCAATTGAAGATTTATACAGCCGATTGAAAATGCTGGTAGCAGGGCAGGATAAAGCAGGTGAGTTTTACAGATTATTTCATTATGGCTTATTCTCCTATATCTCTCACCGCATACCGGAAATAAGTGATGAACTTTATCGTGTTGACGATGCGATGATGGCTGGTTTTGGCTGGGAAATTGGTGCATTTGAGACCTGGGATGTACTGGGCGTGGAAAGAATGACTAAAGCCATGAAAGAAGCCGGATATAAAGTGGCACCCTGGGTAGATGAAATGATTGCCTCCGGCAATAAAACTTTTTATAAAGTTGAGGGTGGAAAAAAATATTGCTACGAGCCTAATAGTAAAACCTACAAACCATTACCGGGTGGCGAAGCTTTTATTGTAATGAGCAACTATTCCGGAAAAGAAGTTTGGAAAAACGGAAGTTGTCAGCTTTATGACTTAGGAGATGATGTGCTGGGGCTTCAATGGTTTACTAAAATGGGCAGCATAGGAGGCGATGTATTAAGCGGCATCAACACCGCTATTGAAAAAGCTGAAAAAAATTATAAAGGATTAGTCATTGCAAATGAAGGTCCCAATTTTTCTGCAGGCGCAAACGTGGGTATGATATTTATGCTAGCCATTGATCAGGAATATGATGAACTGGATATGGCTATACGCCTTTTCCAAAACACAATGATGAGAGCCAGATATTCTTCAGTACCGGTGATTGTAGCACCGCATGGGCTGGCCCTGGGTGGCGCCTGCGAGTTGAGCCTGCATGCCGATAAATGTTGTGCCGCAGCAGAAACTTATACAGGTCTGGTAGAACTGGGTGTAGGATTAATACCCGGAGGTGGTGGCACAAAAGAATTTGCATTGCGGGCATCCGATGAAATGCATATTGATGAACCGGAAACTATTACTTTAAAAAACCGTTTCTTAACCATTGCTACTGCAAAAGTAGCCACATCCGCATATGAAGGTTTTGATATTGGCGTTTACAGAAAAGGGCTGGATGAAGTAGTGCTGAATCAGGGAAGAAGAATTGCTGAGGCAAAAAAATCAGTTATTGAATTTTTTGACAGTGGTTATGTTGCTCCTGTTCAACGAAAAGATGTAAAAGTATTAGGTCGCTCTGCATTGGGTACATTGTACTCGGGTATCCACGGAATGAAAACAGCTAATTATGCAACTGAACATGATGCACTTGTTGCAAAGAAATTAGCTTTTGTAATGTGTGGTGGCGATCTTAGTGAGCCTTCATTAGTAAGCGAACAATATTTGCTCGATCTTGAAAGAGAGTCATTCCTCTCGCTATGCGGCGAAAAGAAAACACTGGAGCGTATTCAAAGCGTTCTAAAAAGTGGAAGACCCATTAGAAACTAATACTTTACTGAAGTGTTTCTAAAACAATAAAAAACTTTCTTAAGATTAGTCTCTCACTTTTAGCATTGGCCATACGGTTTGCGATATGCCATTTTGCAATCGGGCATAGTAAATACCGGTTGGCAATCTTTCTGCGTTAAAGCTAACCTGATCCTGCATTGCTGCATTATAGTCTTTATCAATCAACGTAGTAACCAGTCGGCCGAGTGTATCAAATATTTGAAGTAAAGTGTGCCCTCCCTGTGTTTTAAAATATACAACGGTGCTATTGGAGAAGGTGGCCGGGCTATTCCATACCAATCGGGCTCCACTTGTGGGCGGCGGTGGTGGTGTACTATTACAAGCGCCAGATTTTAATATGGGCAGATTTTGCAGTTGTGCATTAATGCCGGATGGGAATAAGCCATCAACTACCGTTTTATCAAGACAGAACCAGTTTTGCAAAATAGTGGCATACACGCTTCTGAAATCGTACTGCATAGGTACGTTGTCATTCACATTGGCATTAGCCGGAATGGTAGGGTTGGTGCCCAGCATACCCGGGTCTATTTTCGAACCAAACAAAAACATCGGTGCTGCTGAACCATGATCGGTACCCGTGCTTGAGTTTGATTTTATTCTTCTTCCAAATTCACTATAGGTCAAACCTACAACTCTATCTTCTACTTGTAAAAATTTAAGATCATCCTGAAATGCTTTAATAGCATCTGACACCCTTCCCAAAAGTGTGGCATGTGCACCCGTAGCGGTATCCGTAGTATTTACCTGTACGGAGTGAGTATCGAAACCGCCTATGCTCGTCATATAAATTCTTGTTCTTAGTCCGCCTTTTATTAATCTGGCAACAATCTTGAGCTGATCGGCCAGTGTATTATTTGTTGGATAAGTAGATTGCTGCGTTACTGCATTTGCAGCATTTTTTATTACAGTTGCATATTTCTGTGTTTGTTGATTGATGGTTCTGATAAACTTCAGCTCTTTGCCCGCAGGTGTATTAGGTGCAGGGTCGGTTACTCCTGTAATTAAATTATAAAAAGTAGTAGGGTTCGTGATGCTCATTCCCATATTCACACTTGGCCCTTGCGTAGTTAATGTGGTAGTAGATCCTATTTGAATAGCCAATGGATCAGGCATATCTGCATTGGGATAATCGGTAGGAAAATTTGGATATTCATAATTCAAATATCGACCAGCCCATCCACTATACACATCTTGATTACTATTGCTGGCACTCATCCATATATCAGTTGCTCTGAAATGCGAAAAGTTGGGCTGCGGATAACCCACGGATTGTACCACTTTTGCTTTACCGTCGCTAAATAAAGATTGCAAACCCGTCATAGCCGGATGTATGCCTGTTCCACTTACACCGGCAAGTGTCAATATTCTGTTTTGCGGAATGGCAATATTGGTTCTGGCATTATAATAATTGGAATAATCGCTTATGGGTATCACCATATTCAACCCATCATTACCGCCTGATAGCTGTATGATGACCAATACATGATCGGTAAGAGTAAGTCCCTGCATCAACGCTTGTACCAATGGCGAATTTTGATTGAGCGCTTTTACAGAATACCCGTTTATCATTTCGGGCAAGATTGCCGCTGCCGGCAAAGTGCTGAATAAAAAATCTTTTCTTTTCATTTTCCTTGTTTAAAAGTGAAAACTGTTTTATGATAATTGATATTCTGAAAGATTGAAAAAATACTGAAACAGGTTTCTAAGCCTTGTATTGATGACGTTGAAATTGGCAGTTGTGGGGCTCGATACCCATGCTGCCCAGGCATTGGTCCAATAGTAATCCCATTGCTGACCGGTCAAAAGAATTTGAGTTTTAATCTGTGCTTTTGATTGCGCCGATAATTCATTTCTAAAGAAATATTTCAATACTTCATCAATCAGGTCATTTGGATTACCCGGATTGGTGAGTGTTTGTGCAAACGCTACACAATTAAACTGCACCCTGTTTCCATTTGCTGTATAGCCAAAACTAATCATCGTATCGGTAAACTGATTGCGTTTAGGCAATGAATCTGAATTAATCCATATTTCATGAAAACTGGGCTCTTGATAATAAGCCGGCATACCTGATACATTGGGAGGGTCGTGCAATACCTGCCCCATATTGGCCATCCAGTTATAAAACACATTCCAAAATCTGTAGTTAGAATCCCAATCGGTAAGCACCGGAAACTGTGTATTCATTTCTCTTAGTGAACCAATTACCTGATCGGCCGGTGTTTTAATGTAGCATCCACTGTTGAGTACATCAAAGAAATGTTCACTTTTAAAAAGTGTAGCCAACATGGGCTTTATTTCATAATTATTATTTCTGAAAACCTCGGCAAGGGGTACTATTACATTTGCTTCGGTAGCTGCATCTATCTGATAATATACAAACCAGCGATACACCTTTCTTACAATAAATTTTGCTACTTCTTGCTGTGCAAATAGCATATTCAGCAAATCATCAAGCTCCTGCTGCCCACCCGTGGGACCTGTTCTGCCGGTTATCACAGTATTATTAAAAAAAGGAGAAAAGGTTTTGTTTACAACACTATGTCTATTGGGGTTAAAAAATGAAGTATAATTAGTTCCGTTGATCTGCCATCCTGTAAGTACTTTGGCAGCTTCCTTTACATCGTTTTCGGTGTACTGCGATCCCGGTCCTTTGCCCAGAGTAAAAAGTTCCATCAACTCTCGGGCATAATTTTCATCGGGTGCGTTTCTGTTATTTAAATATCCGTTTAAGTAACGAAGCATGCACACATCTTTTGTAATTGCATCTACCAATTGTTTAAAATTGCCCAATACATACTGACGAATTAAATCATGCTGCTTGTAAACCCAGTTAGCATTTCCTACATCAGTTGATTCATTTCCAAAATGATCAATCAGAAACATGATCAATTTTTCACGGATACTTCTGTCCTGATTTATCATGGCACCCGTCCACCATTTTTTATAGGATGCACGTCTTTGCGATTGAACAGTTCCATCGCTGTTATAATCATTTATCCAGGTGGTGCCTTGTGCAATATTGCCATCAGGTGTAGTTGCATTTGTTGCTGTAGTATATTCTTTTACCGGGGGCGCAGGATTTGGGCTTACCGGGCTCAGCAATTCATCTACTGCTTGAGAAAGGGTTTTTGTTTTGAAATAATCAACGTCAGCTTTTTTGGAGCCAAACATCGTTCGCTTCAACAAATGAATGACTTCAGTATCCGTCCAGGATCCTGTGTAAGGATTAATACCTGAAAGCGTACGAAATGGCTGACCGGAACCAGACTCATTATCGGAGTTATGTCTTTTGCGGCGAGCGGTAAGAAATTCTCTTCTGTCCATAAGCTATTTATTAATTCCACATGGGTGGAATGGGTTTGGCGGCTTTAATGACCAGAAAGATAGAAATAAGTTTAAAGAGCTAAAACTTATTTTAAAAAAAATAGTTGACTTGTATTTTCTTAATAAAACTTATACTTAAAATCAAAGATTCTCAATTATGCCAGCTATTCCTTGCCCGCCTCCTACACAGGCAGTTACCATACCATATCTTTTACCCAGTCGCTTCATATCGTGCAAGTTCTGAATGGTAAGTTTGGCACCGGTACAGCCCAATGGATGGCCCAGCGCAATGGCGCCACCATTTATGTTCACCTTAGTCGGATCCAGCCCGGCTTCACGTATTACTGCCAGCGACTGTGAGGCAAACGCTTCATTGAGTTCAATTAAATCTATTTGAGAAAGGTTCATGCCACTTTGCTTCATTACCTTGGGAATGGCAGCTACCGGTCCTATACCCATAATGCGAGGCGGCACACCAGCTACCGCACAGTTTACAAGTCTGCCCATAGGTTTCAGACCCAGTTCATTCATCATCTTCTCTCCCATTACAATTACAAAGGCAGCCCCATCAGATGTTTGAGATGAATTACCCGCAGTAACAACGCCACCCTGTGCAAATGCAGGCTTTAACTTTGCAAGTGCTTCTATAGAGGTATCAGCCCTGGGTCCCTCGTCAGTGTCCATCACATAATTCTTTTTTTGCCTTTTTCCTTTTGCATCTACATATACTTCTTCTACATTAATAGGCAAAATACCCGATTTAAAATGCCCCGCTTGTATGGCTGCTATTGCTTTTTGATGTGATTGAAATGAGAATTCATCCTGCGCCTCACGGCTGATGTTATAATCTTTTGCTACGGCTTCAGCCGTAAGCCCCATACTTAAATAATAATCGGGATCATCTTTGGCTATAGAATAAGAAGGTACGGTTTTCCATCCGGCAGTGGGCACCAGGCTCATACTTTCGGTACCTCCTGCAATGATACAGGATGCCATACCCGTTCTTATTTTAGCAGTTGCAATGGCAATGGTTTCCAGTCCTGATGCGCAATATCGATTGACCGTAACTCCCGG
>JAKIZK010000116.1 GCA_022708055.1 Bacteroidota bacterium | reverse complement strand
GTAGGCGTGGGCTACAGCATACATGCCGGAATGGTGATCGTAGCAGATGGTACGGAGGAGGCTGGCATAAGACTACAAAGAGTGCTTCGCAATGACCCGGGTATGGGAGTTATCCGTCATGCCGATGCGGGTTATGAACAAGCAATAGAAACAGCGAAAGCAAATCATCTGGATTTAAACGGAAGAATTTTAAAGGGCTGATCGTTGATTATTGATTTTTCTCATGGTTAGCATCAGAAAGGGTTTGTAAGTTTATTTTTTGATTTAGGCATCAGCTGCCAACTTAAAAATATTTCTTGCCGTCAGTAAAACTTCTGTAATAACTTTATATTTCAAAACCTTAATTTATGATTCAAAAAAACACATTTCGGTTTTCTGTTTTTGCCCTGTTTATTGCTTTGTTATTTTCTGATACTTCACTGGCACAACAATATAAAATACGTCAGTCATCCGGTATGATGGGGATGAACAGTGAACCCACGATCTATGTAAAAGGGATGAGGAAAAGAACGGAACCCGGCAAAATGATGGGCATGCAGCAACCCATCACCATTGAGCAATGCGACTTGCAAAGAACTATTAAGATAAATGACAAAAAGAAACTATATTTTATTGAGCCATTTGCGAAACAGCAGGAAGAGATAATTGATGAAGATGCACCAAAGCCCACCAAACAACCTGCTCCTAAAACGAAGCCCACAACAACACAAACCGGAGGCGTAATTGAAATGTGGTACACCATTACGGATACCGGAGAAAGGAAAAAAATGTATGGATTTACAGCCCGTCATGTGTGGACCTATCAAAAAATGAAGCCATCAGCTAATGCCTGTTATATGAAGGATAGTATGATAATCAAAACCGATGGTTGGTATATTGACCTGCCTCAGTTCAACTGTCCCGTTCATTATTCACAATATAACAAGCCACAAGACAAACAAGAAAAAATAAAGCCTGATTGTAAAGACAGAATGGTAACCCATCGCAAAGGCAAAGGAAAGTTGGGCTTTCCATTGGAAGAAAAAACCACCATCATTATGGGAAGCTTAGGTGGACAGGAAATGACGACTACGATGAACACCATTGAGTTTTCAACAGCTAAACTGGATTCTATGTTATTTGAAATTCCGCCGGGCTATACGGAAACGAAGAATGAAGATGATCTGATGGATAAAATAAATGTAATGGACATGATGAATGATGCGATGAAAGGGATGAATGACATTCCCAATCCTGTTTCCGTTACAAGTGAACAAAAAAAGGAAGGCATCATTCGTATTGGCGTATATGCACCCACCGGAAATGATGAAGTGCAGGCGGAACTGTTGCAAAAGCAAATGCTGGCTCCGTTGATGAGTGGAAAAACAGAAGCCATTGCGGTAGCGGATGAAGCGGAGGCCAGAAAATATAATTGTGACTATACATTGAGTAGCGAGATAACCAAAGCAAAAGCTGCCAGTAAAGTAGGCGGATTGTTGAAAGCAATAAAAAATGCAGATCCATCTTCTTCGCAGTCATTTAATATTGAGGCCGGCTTTACACTTCGTTCGTTGGCTGATGGTTTGGTAAAATCGCAACCAACGGTAAGCGGAAAGTATAATGGTAAAATAGATACAGCCACTGGCGAAGCCTTGCAGGAAGGCTGCCGAAAAGTGTTGAAAGATTTAAAATAAAACAAGAATTTGCCTGAAGAATAAAAAGGTTCAATTGGAAAATGGTTGAACCTTTTTATTTATAATTTATTCAAAGTCCAGATCAATGCCTTTTCTTTAGCTGCTCTGAAAATAGTGCTGTGCTTTTCATTAGGCTCGGGAGAATAGTGCCAGATGATATTTTGTAAGGTATTTAATTTTAAAATGTCTGCAAGCTGATTCGTTGGTTCCGAAATGGATGGTTCACCTGATGCAGCAAACCAGAATATTTTTTTGGATTGGATATTATTTAAGTATGCGGATGCCTGGTTTATCAGGTATTGTTTATTCCACCAAAGAGAAGGATCAAAAGCTATATAAGCATCAAACAAGCCGGGCATTATGAAAAAAGTTTCTGTTACGAATAGACCTGCTAAAGATTCGCCAATAATCACTTTTGCATTTTCTGTTCGGTATCGTGTATTAATTTCAGAAATCAATTCATCTTTAATAAACATTCTGAAAGCTTCGGCACCACCTACTACCGGTGCTATTTTTTTATCCTGTTTTACTTTTGTAGGTCCGGTGAGGTCTCTTCTTCTTTGTGTATTTTCTATGCCTACTAAAATAATGGGTTTAATTTTTTGAGCATCAATCAATGCCGCTAAGGTATTTGCAAGGTGTGGAAAATCTTCTTGTGTGCCACCATCCAGCATGTATAAAACCGGATAGGTTTTTTGACTGCTTTGATAATCTGCCGGCGTCCATACATTTATTTTTCTTATTTCCGAAACCTGTTTTGATGCAATTGTAAATGAATCATACTGTGGCAATGAGTCGGTATGCAATTGCGTATTCCCGTTTGAATGACATATCAATATTAAAATCAGCAATAGCGATTTTACAAAATTCATTTTAGATTTCATTTTTAAGAAGAATACTTTTAAAGTTGAGTTGAATTATAGAACTGCTTTTCTGATGAGTGTCAAATTTTCTAATAAAGATTCCAGCAAGTCTAACTGTAGCATATTGGCACCATCACTCAATGCTTTTGCTGGTTGTGGATGCGTTTCAATAAACAATCCATCAGCACCAGCAGCAATGGCTGCTTTTGCAATGGTGCTTATCATTTGCGGATGACCTCCCGTTACACCG
This sequence comes from Bacteroidota bacterium, assembly GCA_022708055.1. Taxonomy (GTDB): domain Bacteria; phylum Bacteroidota; class Bacteroidia; order Chitinophagales; family Chitinophagaceae; genus JJ008. The sequence continues at coordinate 3,288 of JAKIZK010000116.1, read as the reverse complement.
CTGGTTTGATTGGGTTGTTGTAATGAATGGGTAACATCCATCACTACGGGTGCATACTGCTGCATGATGGGCAGATTGCGATAGTCCACTACTAAATCCTGATAACCAAAAGTTGTTCCTCTTTCCGTCAGCAACACTTTTTCATTGCCCGCATTTTTTATTTTATTGACGGCAAACTGCATGGCTTCGCCACTTACAAATTGCCCTTTTTTTACATTGACGATTTTTCCTGTATGTGCAGCAGCGATCAACAAATCTGTTTGCCGGCATAAAAAAGCAGGAATTTGTAATACATCCACATATTCAGCGGCTCTTGCTGCTTCTTCGGCTGTATGTATATCCGTTACCACCGGAAGCGAAAGTTTTTCTTTTACTTTCTTTAATATCTCAAGTGCGGCAACATCACCTATGCCTGTAAATGAATTGCCACTGGTACGATTGGCTTTGCGATAAGAGGCTTTAAAAATATAAGGAATTTGTAAATGTTTGCATATTGCCGATACTTTTTCGGCAACTTCAAAAACCAGGGCTTCGTTTTCTACCACACAGGGGCCGGCCATTAAAAAGAAATTTTGATCATTATATTGCTGGCGAGCAAATAATTCTTTTAAAAACTGCTTCATAATAGCAAAGATAGGAGAGAAGCCGGATGCTTTCAGAAGGCTGTTTATTCATTGTTTACTGTATCTTGCACTTTTAAATATTATATGCAAAAGGAAAAAATTTTGGTAATAGGTGCCAGCGGACAAATAGGTGTTGAACTTACTATGGCGCTGCGTAATATTTATGGAAATGCCAATGTGATAGCTTCTGATTTGAGAGAGCAAAACCCGCTTTTGGAAGGAACCGGGCCTTATGTAAGTCTGGATGTAATGAACAAGGAAATGTTGCATGTGCAGGTCATCAGACAGGGCATTACACAGATCTATTTGCTGGCTGCCATTCTTTCCGCAACCGGCGAAAAAAATCCTTCACTTGCCTGGAACCTCAACATGACCGGTTTGTTGAATGTATTGGATATAGCCCGTGAAGAAAAACTGCACAAAGTTTACTGGCCATCATCTATTGCGGTTTTTGGTCCCACATCGCCCAAGCAAAATTGTCCTCAGCAAACCATTATTGAACCCACAACTGTTTATGGAATTAGTAAATATGCGGGTGAGTTTTGGTGTCATTATTTTCATCAGCGTTTTGGGGTTGATGTAAGAAGTCTTCGTTATCCCGGGTTGATTTCTTATAAATCTCCTCCCGGTGGTGGCACTACCGATTATGCGGTTGAAATTTTTCATGAAGCACTGGAAGAAAAAAGATACGAATGTTTCTTAAACGAAGGCACTTACTTGCCTATGATGTATATGCCAGATGCCATTAGGGCAACGATTGAGCTGATGGAAGCACCAGCTGAAAAAATTTCAATTCGCACCTCTTATAATATTTCAGGCATGAGTTTTTCGCCCAAAGAAATTGGAGCCGAAATAAAAAAACATATTCCTGATTTTAGTATTTCTTATAAGCCGGATTACCGGCAGGCTATAGCAGACAGCTGGCCACAAAGTATAGATGACAGCGTTGCCAGGAGAGATTGGAACTGGAAGGAAGAATATGATTTGTCAGCTATGACAAAGGATATGCTGGAAAATCTTCCAAAGATGCCTTAAATCAAAATCTGATTATTTTAAAACTGTCAAATTCCTGTAACGGAATTTCAGTTACTTCTACGTTTTGTACAATTGCAGCATCAGGCCCATGCCGGCACCATTCAATCAGTTGTGACAGTTGCAAATCTGTACCTGTAGCAATGATATGAACATTTCCATTTTTTAGATTTTGTACAAAACCCGTTATACCAAATTCTATGGCTCTTGATTTTGTACTTTGGCGATAACAAACACCTTGTACTTTGCCGCTCACGAATATGGAAATTGTTTTTTTCAACCCGTATTAGAATTGAATCAGTCCAACAATTTGTTCCAGATATTTTTGATCGGTATGGTCAAATTTGTTTAATTCAAAACTGTCAACATCCAATACACCTATTAACTCACTATTCTTATATAAAGGAATTACTATTTCAGATTTTGACAAACTACTACAAGCAATATGGCCGGGAAATTTTTCAACATCAGGAACTATTAATGTCTTTCCTTGCGACCAGCAACTGCCACATACGCCTCTGCCTTTTTTTATGCGAGTACAAGCTACCGGCCCCTGAAATGGGCCCAGCACAAGTTCATCTCCCTTTACCAAATAAAACCCAACCCACAACCAGCCAAACTGCTCTTTGAGTGCGGCTGCTACATTACCCATATTGGCTATCAGGTTGGCTTCTCCCTCAAGCAGCCCTTTTATTTGTGGTATCAATGATTCGTATTGCTCAGATTTTTGACCCGAAACAATTGTTAAGTCTTCTGCCATAAAGCAAAGTTAGGAGAGTGCTGCATAAAAAACTTTAGATGATTTTCGTCAAAACCCAGTTTTGAAATTTGTTTTAATAGTTTGATATACTAATTTTATTATCCCCATTAAGTTAATTAAACTCATTGTTAAACAAGTAAACCTGCAACTATGGCAATCAAAAAAAAATTAAAGAAAGCTGCCAAACCATCAAAGAAAAAATTGGCAAAGGCAAAGCCTTCCACTAAAAGAAAAAAATCGGTTAAAAAATCAGTAAAGAAAAAAGGGAAAGCAACAGTGCGCCCTGTGGCAAACAAAAAAAAGGCAGCAAAGAAAAAAGTTGTAAAGAAAAGGGCACTGAAAAAAGTAAAAGTTGCCAAAAAGAAAGCAACTGTAAGTAAAAAAGTAGTAACAAAGAAGAAGGCAGTGAAGCTGACTACACCTAAGAAACCGGTGGCGGCTGCAAAGCAAAAGACATTGAAGGAAAAACCCACACCTATAGTTGTGAGTAGATCTGAAGAAGTTTATACAGCACCTGAAGAAACATTGGTTGTGGAAACCATCGTCATTAGTGATGCACCAGATGAAGCAGAAACAGTTGTAGAGGAAAAAAAATGGGATGATGATTTACAGGGAAATGGTTGAGGTTTCTAAGAAAAGTAATGAAGACCAGGCTGCAAATCATGATGCAGCCTTTTTTTTGAATCAAAACTGAAATACAAAGCAACCGGAGAAATCTACATTTTCAGTATCGGCGCTCTTTTCAAAAATGCCATAAACGGTACTTCCACTTCCGCTTAATGATGCATACAGAGCACCTATTGCGTATAATTTTTCCTTTATCATTTTTAATGCAGGATACAACGGGAATACTACATGTTCAAAGTCATTGGT
>JAKIZK010000115.1 GCA_022708055.1 Bacteroidota bacterium | reverse complement strand
ATTTTACAAACCGGTGAAAAATTGAAAGAAGCGATAACAGCAATACGAGATACCCGAAACCGTAATCAATTGAAGCCGAAAGATGAGGTAACCCTGTTTATTCAAACAGATGATACAAATACCTATCAAAGTATTGAGAAACTATTAGCTAAACAAGTAAACGCTGAATCCATTTCTTATACACAAGAACCTGTTACCGGAGCTATCACTTTAGTCGTAGGAAAGGATAAGTTTTACATACAATCCACAACAGCAGTGGACACTACCATACAAAAACAACAGTTGCAAAAAGAAATTGAATATCTGAAAGGTTTTTTGATTTCGGTAGAAAAGAAATTGTGCAATGAAAAATTTGTACAAAATGCAAAACCTGAAGTAATTGCAATGGAAAGAAAAAAAAGGGAAGATGCGGAATTAAAGATTAAAGCGGTATTGGAAAGCCTAACATCATTAAAGTGATTAGCATAGACAACTTTTTTTAATTGATGCTAAGTTAGCCTTTCAAATATTTAGTTATTAATTCGTTAATTGCAAAACTTTCTCTAATTTTCTTATTTTATGTTCGTTCATTTATCTCTTATTCATTTCAAATCCACAAAAAAAATTGTATGAAGTCTCCAGTTTTTACTTTGCTTGTTCTTGCATTAATAATGATACAAACGCCTGGAATTGCACAACAGAAAAAATATGCTGGTTTGGATTACCTTCATAAATTACAAGATAAACGAACTGAGAGCAAAAATTCATTCAATAAATTTATCTCCGGCTCCGCTACTCCAGTTAGCTTAGCTACACCTTTTAGCTTATGGATTGCAGGCATGGTAAGTAATAATAAAGCACTTCAAAAAGATGCCTTATTTTCATTAGAAAGTTTTGCAATGTCTCAAGCACTTACATTTGGCATCAAAGCCATTGTAAATAAACCCCGGCCACATGAAGCAGACCCTACTCTAATAGCTTTAAGAAATGCGAAGAATGGATCATTCCCTTCAGGGCATACTTCAGAAGCCTTTGCAACGGCAACTTCACTTACCCTTATTACCAAGAAATGGTATATAGCCGTACCTGCTTATACATGGGCTTCTCTGGTAGGTTATTCCAGAATGTATTTAGGTGTGCATTATCCTTCCGACGTTATTGGAGGTGCATTCCTTGGAGCCGGCAGCGCTTATCTTACCTACAAACTAAACAAGTGGATGCACCCGGAAAAAAAGAAACTAAAAAAACCAAAAGACTAACGTGGAATAATACTTACCGGTAAAATTATTTCAAATAAACTGCCTTTTGAAAGATCAAACTGATCTCTGTCGAGCAAATGACTGATACGAAATCCAAAAGTCAGTGGATATTGATTCCACCAACGGGTATCAAAATAAATTTCACCTCCCACACTTCTTTGATTTACGTTTTGGGTTTTATCTTTTGAATATACTTTTGTAAAATCAAAATATGTATTTGCTCTTATTTGATTGATATATAAAATATTTCCAAATCCCCAATCGGGATAAAGTAATGGAAAATGATAATTTACTGCCAGCTTCCACATTCTTGAAAAATAACGGCCGGTAAATCCTCTTGAATATGCAAAACGATCGCTGAAAACTACCTGACCCAAAGTATCTCTTTGCTGAAATGCAGCATTTAGTACCAAGCTGTGGTTCTGAATAAATCCGGGAAGATAGACTGTTGCATTAGCAAGCATTTGATTTCCTTTTTTACCCGAAACCGCATATCTGTCGGCCAATGAAAGAACATAACCTAAGCGGGGAAATATATGTTGCCTTGCTTGCGGCACATACTCACTCCACGAAATAAAATGATGCAGGTATTGCAGTTGTGTGTTTCCCAATGAATCTTTAAAAAACCTTTTGTTATAATCATTGCGAAAAACATAGTTGGTACCGATATTAAAATTCCTGAATGTTTTTCCTTTTACAAAATGCAGTGGAATATTGAGTCCTGCATAAGTATCCAACTGATCCCAGTAGCGGGTTTTGTTACCTGTTAAAGTATGGCGGTTGAAAGTATATTGCGAACCCACACTGAATTGCGGGAACCAGGCTCCATAAATAAAATTAGCTCCCGTGGCATGTGTTTTTTCATTTTGATTGTACTGATAATACAATTCAGACTGAAAAGTGTTTAACACATTTTCTCCATAAACAGAATAACTGAAAACCGGATCTTCATAATAGGGCCGCCAGCTATGAAAATTGAACAGTCGTGTTCCTTTTTTGTATTTACTAACTGGATATGAGCCGACAGGCAACTTTTCAGTAAGTATATTGTTAACACCCGTTGGCATATTCACCGGAAAGCGAAATGCATGCGAATCTATATCATCAGCATTTATTTCTTCCCACTTACTTATAACCCATTTCTCCTGCCTGAGTTGATAGCCTGCTGCCGTAAATTCGGACCAGGTTAAATTTCCATTTCCTGTGTTTGCAAAATATTTGCCTGCCTGCCCTGTTGTGAGCTTAAAGATTTTTTTATCATTCATCCGTAATGCATAAATATTATCATTACCATCATAGCCGGCTGTAAAATAAACATAGCCGTCTTTTACAAAAGGCGATCCGGATACACTCACTGACGGTGAGGTGAGCCTGATGGTATTGCCGGTTGAAATTTCGGCTAAGGCTATTGCCATTTCACCGTTTTTAAGCTTAACGATAGTTACCAGATTTTGATCATCGACAAATTTTGGATCTGCAAACTGAATAATGGCAGCTGATTTAATTTTTTGAATCAAATCACCATTTGCAGTATTCAAAATATGAATTTCACTTTTGCCATTGGGTTCGTTTTGAACTGCGGCTATTATTGTTCCATCTTCAGTTATATCGGGAGAAAAATATTTTGACTTGTGAGTTAGTTGTTTTTCTTCACCCGATCGTATATCCAGTATTTTGATTACACTATAGTCAACCCAGCCCCAACGAGGTTCCTTTTGATAAGCTGCATATACAATCTTTCCGTTTTTATACCCAAACTGTTCATCAATGGAAATATCCCGGGTTTTTATTTTGTGTTCGCCCGATTTATCTTTTATGTAAAATGCAGGCCGTTGGCGATAGCTTGCTTTCAGATAGATTAAAGAATCGTTACCGGCTGCATAAGGTGAATAGTAGTTGGTAACATACTTATTGTTGACAGGAAAAATGAAATGCGGCTCATCTGCACTTAGTTTTTTAGTAGTGTTTTGTGCTGATTCAAATGCCTGCTGCATGAATGTTTTATAATCCACTCCGGCATATTTTTTAACGGCAGATTGAAACGGATATATCAGGCTTTTCCATGAGGCAGCATGCTGCGTTACATTTTTCCAAAAATCATCTCCATATTTTTTGTGGCCATAATTTACCAGCAGATAACCCAATTGGTAATGGTCAGGCACATAATCCTTTAAAGAACCGTTTCTCAGTTTCATCCACGAATATTTTTTATTCGCCTGCCAAAGTGCAGAAAACCCATTCATAAAAAGGGGAAGGCGTCCTCTGCCCTGCTTGCTCAGAATTGTTTCGCTGAATACGGCATCGCCCTCAAAGAACCAGTCGGGAATGGCCGCATTGGTTGCTATTGAAAGTCCATCATCGCCAAGTAATGTATGTAGTGTTTTACTAAGTCCTCTGTTAAAATTGTTGTACTGCATTACATGTCGGTACTCGTGCAAGGCCAGTTGGTCAATCCAGGGCGTACTGCCTTGTTCAAAATTATTGGCCGGTGGTGTGGTAAAAAATTCGCTGCGAAACGGACCCAGACCTACATAGGCATTGGGTATTACAGTTTCATTTTGCAATATCAGGTTTATTTGTTTTAGCTTATTGCCAAGCGAATCCGGTTTATTAATTGCCAGATAGTCAATTATGGAAGCGATGCGCATTGCCTGGCTATCCAAGCCTGTAGGAAATATCACTCGTACGGCTTTATTGTTTATTTGTTTCCAGCTAACGGAGGGCGGATTGCCGCCAAACTGCTGAGCCGGTACAGCATAAGAGATAAACAAGGAACTGAGTAGTAAAATTTTCTTCATTTACAATCTTTAAAGCAAGATACAGCGTATTTAATGCAAAAAAAAGAAGGCCGAAGCCTTCTTAAATGATTTGAGAGAGCAATTGCTTATTGTTTAGTATCAGTAGTTGATGCTTTCTTCTCCTCCACTGGTTTTACAGGCGTTGTACTGCTGTTTTTATTATCGGGATTGGTCGTATTTGGCACTACCACTTCCGATTTTACAGGCTCTGTATTGCCGGCAACAGGAACAATAGTTCCGTTAGATTTTAATGGAGCAGGTTCGTTTGCATCGGCGGTCATTCCTCCTTGAGTTGGCAATTCAACCTTTGCTGTTTTGGCTTCAACCTTTTTTGTTGTAACCACATCAGCAGGTGCCACTACCGGTTTTGTCGGATTCTCGGGCTTTGTTTGCACTTCAGGTTTTTGCTGAACCGGCTTGTTAAAATCAGGCCCTTTTGCATTGGATGACATGGGGTCGCTTACTGAGGGTTTTACATTTTCATTTTTTGCCACTACAGTAGTATTTACTGCTTTTTTGGTTGCAGGTGGCATGTCTTCTGAACTCTGAGCATTCGTTGATAATGAAAATGCCAGTGATAGTGAGACAGCTGCGAATTTTATTAAATTATTCATACTTTTTTGATTTAAATGTTAGGATTAATGTACTCTGTGTCCATTAAAATAAATATAGTTTGGGTTATTCAAAGGTGTGTAACTGCCCGAAATTGGCTCCACTCTAACTGTAACAATTTCTCCCGCTGCTAGTAAAATGTCGCCATTTATATTAATAGCCGAATAAGTTTGATTAGAGGCTGTTACATCAACTGATGAACAACTAAAAAATCCTTGCAAATTCGAAATGAAACAAAAATTGGTTCTTCCGATATTTGCATTACTGCCTCTCATTCCTGCATCAAAATGATACAATCCTGCAACAGGTGCAGTAAACTGGCCTGTAGTAGCATTATAACCAGAAGCATCATCATATACTACATTATCAACTATCAAATCAGTATTCGAAGTAATTGCTCCACCACTATACCCAATAGCTCTAAATGCAACTCTGCCAACCCAGCTTGCGTTACCATTTGCATCACTGGTAAGTACTTTTCCGGCACCTTGTGTACCATCTTGATATTGTAAGCGACCACGAATGATAGCAGCCCAGGTATTGGGACCATTTACCACATCAATACCAAGCAAACCTGCTGAAAAACCAGTTCCGGTGGGCGCTAAAGATACACGACCAAATAAACCATTGTTTGCAACATTGGAAGTAGTACCAGCATCTCCCCAAACAGAAATATTACTACCGGTAGCGCCATCAGCAAATGCGTAAATGCTTGATTTAAAACTTGATTCAACAGTTGCATCTACTACTCCAATTCCAGTTGCACCTGTAAAGCCTGAAGGAGTTGTAAAATTATTCAACGTTGAGTTATAGTTTCTTAATTCCATTTTTGCAACCGGTGTGGTTGTACCTATACCTACGCCGAAACTACCATCATCAAAGGTCATAATTTTAGTACCTAAACCGGCAGCTGTATTATTTGCTTCAACATGTAAATTTCCATCGTCAGTTTCATGGATATTAAAAGCTTGACCTGTAGCATTCTTGTACCAGGTAATAGATGGTAAAGCTGAGCCGGGTGTAGGATTTAAACCAAATGAACTGCCGGTAATAACATTATCACCAACCTGAGCTCTTTGTCCATCATCAAATATCAAAGAATTACCTAATGTAGTTCCATTAGGTGTCCATTTTGGTACATAATTCAAAGTGCCACTACCCGATACAATACCTACGGCAGCAGGATCCTGCCAGGTGGCAGTACCATCGCCGGGTACGGTAGCCAATATTCTGTTGGCTGCTTCGTTGATACCTTCTAATCTTACGGCCCCGGTTGAATATAATGCCTGACCGGAAGTGGTTGTAAACCGGCCACCAATTCCAGATGCAGAATTGGCCCAAACACCAACTCCAGAATTTGTGTTGAAATAACCACCAATTCCAGATGGCGCTGTACCATATACACCCCATCCGCTTCCATTTTGGCTACCCCATACT
>JAKIZK010000114.1:336-6113 GCA_022708055.1 Bacteroidota bacterium | reverse complement strand
CTTCCACTGTTTTTTTGATATAACCTGTTCCGGCTTCTGCATCTTCTTTTCCATTGGAAGATACGATGATATTATTGCCCAATTTGATTTCAACTGAAGGCTCCTCGCTCAGCCAACTGCTACCTTGCAGCAATAGTGCATAGCAGGCTTCTGCAGTTGCCTTTGTTGTTTTCCAGTTATTGGTTTGCTTGTTTTTTAAGAGCCAGGTTTTCAGGTTGTCAACAGTTGTTTGATCTTTTCCTGCTTCTTGAAAAGTTTCTATTAATAATGCCTGGGTTTCAATGGGAGCCTCGTACCAAAACCATCCGGTACGTTGATTTTTCCAGTACATTCCCATTTCTTCATTTGTAATGGAAGTTTCTTTCAATGATTTCAATATGGCCGCAGTAGTAGCTGCATCGCCTGCACGATGTAAGGCCAGCGCTATCATACCTTGCATATATTTTGATTGACCCACCCAGGTTTTTTGTATGCGACCTTTGAAATAATTATATGCTGTTTTTGAAGCAGCGGCTATGTCATACTCAGGGAAAAAGCTACGCATATACAGGTATTGTATTTCTGTATATCCCGGAGTGTAAGTTTTCAGATTTGTTTTATACTTGATCAGGTTGTCATAGTCTTCTTTAATCTTTCTGTCTAAGTATGGAATGGCTGATTGAAGAATCGACCTGAGTTTATCATTCTGATCCTTTGCAATTGCGTTTAGTTTTTTCAAATGCCCAATACCGGTAACGATGTATTGAGTCATATAACGATCATCGGGTCCGCCGGTGAACCATACAAAACCGCCATTGCTGCTTTGCATTTGTTTTAGTTTGTTGTAAGCACTGCTCAATTGTTCGCTCATTTTCACCATATCAAACAGTAATGCAATGTTTCTTTTTTGCTGTGCTTCGTTTTTGGCATCCAGCACCCAGGGTGTTTCTTCCAGCAATACGGCTTTCAGTTCCTGATTTTTTTCAAGATTGCTCATTAAGGCTGCCGTGTCACTGATTTTCCACTTTTCAAATACTTGTTTGATTTTTGGTGATGCATTTGAAATATAAGTAGCCAGTGAGTTAGCATAATAGCGGTTCCAGGTTTGCTCGGCACAGTCATAAGGATATTCCATGAGGTAGGGCAGAGCCTGTATAGCATACCAGGCAGGGTTGCCGGTATATTCTACTGTAATAGATTGATGCTGCAACGTGGACGAATTGCCGGAGCTTAACAATTTATTGAATGTAAAATTTTTGGTACCGGTGCCACGCATATTGATGGGCAGGCTTTCGGTAACCAGCATACGGTTTGAAAGTACGGGCATCATATTTTCTTCACCATCACTCAGGTTGCCCGAAGTAGCTACGATGCGCCAAACCAGTGCTTTATTGAACAAATATGGAACTTCAATTGGGAATTTTACGGCTCCACTTTGTCCGGCGCCTATTGTAAAATACTGATTGGCTGCCATATTGCTGAACCATCCATCAACCGGTTCATTGGTAGTGGCATCAAACAATTGTAATGATGCAGAACCTGTGATTTCTTTATCAGTAAGGTTTACAATCTTGCTGCTGAATTCCATTTTATCACCTTCTCTCAGAAAGCGTGGCGCATTGGGCTGTACCATCAGATCTTTTTGCGTAATGATTTCCCTTGTGCTTGCACCAAAAGCGGCATCTTGGGTATGTGCCAAAGCCATGAACTTCCATTTTGTTAATGCCTCTGGCATGGTAAACGAAAATTCTATTGCTCCCGTACTATCCGTCCTTAAATCGGGGAAGAAGAAAGCAGTTTCATTAAAGTTTTTACGAATTTTTACATCGCCGGATTGTTGCGATTGTTTTTCATTTATAAAACCACTACTAATATAATCGCCTTTACTTTCTGTAACTTCTTTATCCTCTCGAGACACACTATCTGTAACGACCATGCCTGCTGCTTCTGCAGGTGCCGGCATTGCCGATTTCATCATTTCCATTTTACCGTCTTTTGGCAATCGCATCAGTCGTGGATTTCTAACTTCGCTGTAAGCATAGTCCAATGGATTGCGCCACCAAAGCGGCTCAATGCTTCCACGATAATTTGATGAAAGAATGACAGCAGGAAATAAGAAATCGTAAACCTTATACAGGTTTTTTGATTCGGTTTCCTGAACATATTTTGTTTGTGAATTGACTGTGGTGAAGTTTGAATTTTCATTCCATCGGATATTGGAATAAAAGTTGCTCCAAACATAAGGTTTGTTCCAGCTATGCGGGTAAAACTGGTCGAGTGAGGCATCATACATACCGGCCAGCATTTCAGCAGCCAGTTTTTCTTTTTTGTATCCGTTGATTTTTACTTTCCATTTTTCATCACTGCCGGGCTGTGTCTTGTCTCTGAAACTTGCATATTCAATGTTCAAGTCTTTGTTTGTCCAGGGCACCTGTATGGTTTGATTTTGCTGATAGAAACGATTGTGCTTGATAAACATCCAGCCAACTCCAAAACCACCACGGTCAGCTTCAGTAGTATTAAAACTGAATGTTTGTTTTTGATTATTCAGTGTAAGGAAAGAATAATCGGTTGTATTCTGTCTGTCGGCTTTTTGTTTATTTAATAATTGCACTACAAATAAATTGTCGGCAGCTGTTCCCAGTTCTATCTTGGCGGTTTCGCCCGGTTCTACTAACGTATTATTGATGCCTGTCCATAAATATTGTGGACGATTGAGCTGTTTGCTGCTTTCATCAGTAAGTTCCAGATATTTTACATCTTTTACTTCCTCGCCCGATTTATTTTTCGCATTAATTTCTAAAATATAAATGCCTGGAGAAAATTTTAAAGTACCTACGGCAAAGCTTCCATCTTTTTTTGCAGTGTCTTGTTTGTTTACCAGGGTTTGACCTTTGGCCCAGCTTTTATAATCAGTTTCATTGTCGTATTCATCGTAGGGGAAATAAGAAATATACGCTTCCTTGCTCATTACAAATTGATCGGGTCTTTCCCAAAACCGTTTGCGGATGAGTCTTTTTTCATCGTTAAGTTTAGTGATTGAAAGATGGATGGTTGATGGTTCAAATTCGCCATTCATGTTTTGTGTGGTGATGTGCAGTTTTTTTAAGCTATCTGCAGGTAACGTGGAAGGTATTTGTGCTACCAGCATCATTGATTTATAGCTTACGGAAACGGATGTTTCGCCGCTTCTGGTTTCGCCATTGATGTCGGTAACATCGGCATAAACCCGGTAATCAAAAACTGGTTCAAATTTTTTGTCGATTTTATTGTCGGGAATAGCATTAAATGCTATGATAAACTTACCATCTTTATCCGTTTTTACTTCGCCATGGGTTATTTCCATTTCTTCGGTAGGCGGCATCCACCAGCGCCAGAAAAACCAGTCGTAAATAAACCGGGGTTGGCGCACTACTCTGTAATTCACGTTTGCACCGTCAATATTATTTCCGGCGTATGCTTTGGCGGTTCCAGTTACTGTTATTTTTTCGTTTATTTTATATGTGCCTTTGATGGGTTCGTAATCAACATAGAATTTGGGTCGCTTGTATTCTTCTACCCTAAATTGTGTATTGCCGCCATTTACTTTTTCAATGGAAATGGAGAATTGTCCATTCATGCCTGTTTGTGGTAATTGAAATTTTCCATTTACGGAGCCAAACTCATTTGTGATAAGTTTAAGTGTATCCACTACCTGATAGTTGACATCTCTCAGCACCAGTTTGGTAGAAAAATTGGTATTAACCATTGAATTTTTGCTATGTGTATTTCCTTTGAGCACTATGGCTTTAAAGTAAACGGTTTGTCCGGGGCGATAAAGACTTCTGTCGGTAAACAAAAATGCAGTATTGATTTCTTTTGGAGCCTCCGTTTTTTGATTATAGAAATAATAGGAGCTGATACCTTCATCCAAAAAAAGCCGATCATCTTTTGAATTGATTTCAAATAGATAGGTATTGTTGTATCGATTCTTTTCTGTTTTTGGTTCTTCCATTTTGAAATAACCTTTGTCATTGGTAGTATAAAGCTTGTCTTTTACTTTTATATACTTAGAAACATCGTAGTCGTACTGTTGCTTCCACACCTGCACTTTGGCATTGGCAATGGGTTGTCCATTGTCTCGGTTGAGTACAAAGTAGTCCTGCTGATTGCTTGCATAACTGATGTAGCTTACATAAAAATATCGAGCACCTAACAGGGCTTTCGCATTTGAAAAATTTTTATTGTCGGAAGCCAGTAATATGTATTCACCCGAACTGAGGGCATCAATTTTTACTTCAGTAGTATGTTGCTGTAAATCTTTTGTATCCGGAAGTGTTTGTTCCCAAGTTTTGAATGCGGTATGGTTGATGAGTGTGTTCCAGTACTCATTATCATAACGCTTTGAAAGCAGCTCTTTTAGTTTTTCATCCGATTTTATGATACGGAAATACAGCGTCGTTACATTTTTATATTCTACAAATGCACGAAAAGGTTGAGCCGGCACATTTACTTTTTCAATCGTAAAAGTAAAAGAACGACTATTCAGCCGATTGAGTAAGTTGTAGCTGTTAATTTTTCCTTCGGATGAATCTTTTTGTTGTTGAATGAATTCACTGATTTCTTTAGCTTTTACAAGATCGTAGCGATGGGTAGTATCGCCGAAAGGTTTATAAGTAGAACCGGTTTCTACATATTGTAATGCCGTTAAATACCAGGCCTGTGAAGCAGCCGGGAGGTTTTTATATTTTTCAGTTATTTGAGTAAGCGCATCAAAATAAAGTTTTGTTTTATCAGCTACGGTGGCATTGCTATTCACAAATGCTAATCTGGCTAAGTCCACATCTATTAATGCATCGGGTTTTGTATCATGCAAATGAAAGGCTATTAATTTTTGATAAAGCAGCAGTGCTTTATGTTGCAAGGATGCACTATCCTGGGTCGTGAATTTTTTGGGAACAAAATCCAAAGCCGGTGCAAATGCATCCGTTGTATTGATTTCAAACGCATAAGCCGGCTTGGTAATATCTCTTTCGTCGTTTTGAAAATAATCAAGAGCACGATGTGCAAGAATATCATAAAGTGTTGGCCGTAGATGTCTGACATTTCCTTTTATGATGATTGCATCAAAAGGTTCGGGTTTAGCAGTTTTGAGAATGTTTTCTTCGGTGATTGATTCCAGATACAGGCCGGTGATTTTTTTATGAAAGTCGGCAGCCGTCCAGGTAGCTATATCTTTTTTATCAAACTTATCGGTGGCTGTACGATCATAAATCTGCCAGCGGTGTTGTTGAAAGTAATCCCAATACATATCAGCCAGCAAGCTTTTTAATATTGATGCTGTTGGCTCTCTCTTTCCGGTAGCGGCTAATTCTTTTTCAACATCAGAAATAGAAAAAATACCATTGTCTTCCCGGGTTTCATTTTGCAGGCTGATGCCATAGGTCATGGCTTTGATAACCTGTGCATCTTGTCCCTCTTTTTTCGCCAATACATAAATGTTCTTTAATTCACCCATGGCCGATTTGGGCAATCCTTTTTTGGAAAATGATTCTACTTTCTTCCACAGGTTTTCATAATTCTTGACGGGTTGTTGACTATTTGCGTTCATGGCAATAAAGCTGGTAAAAGTGATGAAAAGAAACAGCTTTTTAATAGTGAAAAATTTCATGCTGTTGAATTTTTTACAAAGTAATTGATTGTATCGGCAATATGATGCAGTGTGGAATAATATTTCATATATCTACAAACTACCCTTTAACTTTTTATTTCATTTTATTTTGAATTTGTGGCACGGGTTTGGAAAAAGAGAGTGGCAG
>JAKIZK010000114.1:0-326 GCA_022708055.1 Bacteroidota bacterium | reverse complement strand
AAAATCTACACAATTTTAGCAGGTTCATTCATGAGCCTTCTGTCGTTTGCCGGAAATGGGTATGACGATGGTAAACTTTCCATTACCTATGCAGGTAATGATGACATCCGCATATCTGTGGATGGACGTGAGTACACTGACCGGGATAATACGGTAATGATTGACAACCTGAGGCCCGGTTATCACACGATAAAAGTGTATAAAAAAAGAAGCCGGAATGGCTGGGATATTTTTGGCGGCAACAAAAACCGCGACAAAGTGCTTTATTCGAATTCTATGTACATCAAATCCCGCACATTTGTAGATGTAATGATCAACCGCTTTGG
>JAKIZK010000113.1 GCA_022708055.1 Bacteroidota bacterium | reverse complement strand
TATTGGCGCCCATGTGGCATTGCCCGTTAAAAGTAGCAGTAGGTTCTATTTGCAGTTTACCTGCATACAGATTTCCGTTGACAACCGCATCTCCTCTTAACTGCAATAACTCTTTTGCTTTTATATTCCCTGATACTTTTCCAACTACATCGGCCTGATTACCATTTAGGTCTCCTTCAACTACGCCGCTACTCCCAATAACAATTTTGGCCGTGCTGGAAATATTGCCTATAATAGTTCCATCAATGCGTAAATCATTTTTGCTGCTAATATCTCCTTTCAAGGTAGTACCTGCACTGATGATAGTAGTGCCATTGCCGGCGCCTGAAGATTGTTGCATTTCAGTATTATTTTTTTTATTAAACATTGTAAAAAAATTAATCGTTGCTTTCTTCGGGTTTGGGTACATCTATTTGTACGGTATCTAATTTTATGGCAGCACTTGAGTTTAATGGGCCCAATTTTAATGCTTCCAGATACTGATTCAGTTTTCTTGCTTCTTCATTTGTAGCATCCACCTGATATTTTAATTGTCTGTATTCCTGCACCGACTTATAGTCAGATTTTGCACCGGGAATATAATATTTCAAGGGTGTAAAAATGATTAAAGCTACCGTAAGCCCCACCAATACTACAAATATTGTGCTCAACATGATATAAACACTCAATCTGGAAAGCTTAAAAGTGGTTACTTCTTCATAAGTATCATCATTCATCACCACCAGTCTGTATCGATTTCTCAGGCGCTTTAAGGTTGAATCTGTATCCAATTTTGCCATTTATACAATTTGGGCTTTAAAGGTAAGCAATGCTACGATGACATTTATAAAATTTGCTCCAAAAAAAATGGCCTATTTTTATACTAAAATATTTGAATTTCAGTTAATAAGACTTTAGATTGCGACCGAAAATGAGAGTTACACGATATACCTTAACTGCCTTATTCCTTTTGCTTTTTTTACTGGCTTCAGTGCCGGTACATGCACAGCTGGGTTTTAGCTTCAATCTTAACAAGCCTAAGGAATATGAAGACCAGCAACTAAGGTCTGAGAAATCAGAAGACAAAAAATTTACACTGCTTCGTCGCTTCGTTCAAAACACAACCACTCATTACAATTATTATTTTAATGCCAACAATAAGCTGAATGATGTTTTGAATCGTGCCAAGCAATCTTTTAAAGATGACTATTCTCAATTATTACCTTTTTACAACTATACATTGGATGCCACGGCAGCCGATTCAATACAATTAGATTCGCTTACTTACAAATCATCCACCGCCATTGCGTTGCACGATTTAAGAAATGACTGGGTAGATAATATGTACCTGCTATGGGGAGCGTCTTATTATCTGCAAAAGAAATTTGACTCAGCATATTTAATGTTTCAGTTTATTAATTATGCCTTCTCGCCAAAAGAAAAAGACGGTACATTAAAAACGATAGGTAGTGGCAGAGATGGCAATTCGGCCTACAGCGTATCTACAAAAGAAAAAAACAGCCTGCCACGCCGTATCTTTTCCGAGCCACCCAGCCGCAATGATGCTTTCATCTGGCAAATCCGAAATTCATTGGCACAAGATGATATGGCAGAAGCGGCCAGCCTGATCGTTACATTAAAAAACGATCCCAACTTTCCCAAAAGACTGAAAAATGATTTGCACGAAGTGCAGGCTTATTGGTTTTACAAACAAAATATGTGGGACAGCTCGGCCACTCATTTGGTTCAAGCTTTAAGTAGCGCAACTAATGTTCAAGAAAAGGCCAGATGGGAATTTTTAGCTGCTCAGCTTTTTGAAATGAGCAAAAATTATAAAGAAGCAGAAAAATATTATAGTAAAGTATCTCAACATACAACCGATCTCATTCTGGATATTTATGCACGCCTTTTTAAAGTAAGAGTAAACCGTGATGGTGGCGACAATACAGTTGATAAAAATGTAGCACAGCTTTTACGAATGGCAAAGCAAGACCGTTATGAAGAATATCGTGATATTATCTATTATATGGCCGGCCGAATGCAATTGGAAGGAAACAATATTGATGCGGCGCTTCCCCTACTGTTAAAAAGTACAAAATATACCAGCAACGATCCATCTCAACGAAATAAAGCATTTTTGGAAGTAGCATCTATTTATTATAGTCGTAAAGAATATCGCAAAGCAGCCGCATTTTTTGACAGCCTCAATTTTTCCGATCCCTCATTAAAAAACCCTGAGGAACTAAAAAGCCGGCAAGTGATTTTAAACAAACTCGCTTCCAATCTGGAAGTGATAGACCGGCAGGACAGCTTATTGCGCATTGCTTCAATGCCTGAAAATGAAAGAAAAGATTTTGTAAAAAAGATTGTAAAAGATTTAAGAAAAAGCCAGGGGCTGAAAGGCGAAGATCCCTCCTCCTCTCCTTTTAATAATGCACCACCACCTTTACTTTTTCAATCGGAAACCCAAAAAGGTGAATGGTATTTTTATAATAAAGAATCAAAAACAAGAGGGCTGGCAGCATTTAAAAACCGATGGGGAAACCGGCCCAACATTGATAACTGGCGTCGCTCTGCTGCCATTGCAGGATATATTGCAGCAGGCAATCAAAATAACCAGCAACAAAGCGGCAACAATCAACAAGGCATTTCCGGCTCCACTCCCGAAATTTCTTTTGATCGCTTGTATGCCAATCTTCCTTTAACAGAACCACAGGTAATACAAGCAAATGATTCTATCAGCAACGCATTATTTGCCGCTGGTAAAATTTATATACAGGATTTGGAAGAATGCAATCAAGGTACGCAAACATTGGAATTATTGCGTTCACGTTATTCGAAGTTTGAAAAGATGGACGAAGTAATATTCAATCTCTATTTCTGTTATCAAAAAAATGGAGCAACAACAAAAGCAGCTGATATAAAAAAATTAATGGAAACGAATTTTCCTGCAAGCAACTATACTACAATAGTGACCACAGGCAAAGATCCACTAGCCAAAGGCAATCAAAGTGATGCAACCAAGGCTTATGAAAAAGTTTATGATGAATTCATTGAAGGAAATTTTGAAGCGGCCATTGCAGATAAAAAACTGGCAGATAGCCAGTATGGCAAAAACTACTGGACACCACAGTTAATGTATATAGAAGCTGTTTACTACATAAAGCAGCGAAAAGATTCTACAGCACATTCTATCCTTAGCGATCTAATCAGCAGTTTTGATGGAACTCCTTTGGCCATAAAAGCTACCAACCTGAGAAGTGTTCTGGCTCGTCGGGCGCAGATAGAAGAAGAGCTTAAGAACTTAGTTGTTACCAGAAATGAAGATACCGTTGCCACAAAAACACCTGATATTTATTGGGTAAATACACAACAACCAAAGCCTGATACTACACAAAAATTAAATCTCGGTAATCAGCCAACGACTGACAATAACAAAAACAATAATAATCAAAAGCCCGATGTACCAATAGGTAACTATACTTTTAATGCTGCTGATGCACACTTGGTGATATTTATTTTAAATAAAGTAGATCCTGTTTATGTCAATGAATCTAAAAATGCATTTGCAAGGTATAACAGGGAAACTTATTACAATAAACCCATGACTGCCGTTTTATCAGAATTAGATACCGAAAACAAGTTACTGCTCATCAGTCCGTTTAAAAATGCAGCCGAAGCTTTGGACTATGTTGAGAAAACAAAGTCAAAAGTTTCCTCAGAAATTGTACCTTGGATGAAGGCTGGCAAATATTCTTTTATCATTGCAACTGAAAAAAACCTGAATATACTTACCGCTTCAAAAGACCTGGAATTGTATAAATCATTCCTGAATCAGCATTTTCCGGGCAAGTTTTAACAAATTGATTTTTTGGCAAAAAATTAATCCCTTTCTCAATATTTGCTGAAATGGATTTTCTTACTTTCGGTATTAGTTTCCAATTAGCTCGTTTGATATTAACCCATTTTACATGAAAAGAACTGTTCGCATTTTCTGGAGCATATTTTTTATAGGATTTGCTGTATTTATAGCATTAGTAATGATGGCCAATTTTGGTGTATTTGGCAAAATGCCTTCTCTCTCTGACCTGGAAAACCCATCCATTCTGCAAGGCACTGAAGTTTATGCACAAGACGGCACACTGATGGGAAAATATTACAGAGATCGAGGCAACCGGAGCAATGTAAAATACCGCGATATTTCAAAACATGTTATAGATGCCTTGATAGCTACTGAAGATGTGCGTTTTTACAATCATAGCGGGATTGATTTTAAATCTACCCTTCGAGCCCTCAGTACACTGGGCAGTCAGGGAGGCGGCAGTACCATTTCACAACAGCTGGCCAAAGCATTGCTGGATCAGGGAAGTAAAAACAAAGCCTGGCGGGTAGTTGAAAAACTAAAAGAATGGATCATCGCAATTAAACTGGAGAGAAATTTTACAAAAGAAGAAATCATTACACTATATCTGAATGCAGTACCCTTTGGAAATAATATTTACGGTATCAGAAATGCTTCCCGTACGTTTTATCAAAAAGAGCCCGACAGACTTACGGTTAACGAGGCTGCCATGCTGGTAGGCTTGTTGAAAGGGAATACGATTTACAATCCATTGCGAAATCCAAGCGAGGCTTTTGACAGAAGAAATGTAGTACTCCATCAAATGGTAGTAGCCGGAAAACTATCAGCTGCCGAAGAAGCAAAGCTAAAAATTATTCCCAATGACATGAGCCGGTATAAAAAAATGGATGAGAATACAGGCTATGCTCCTTATTTCAGAGAGGTTTTAAAAACAGAATTGCGTGATGTTTTAAAAACTTTAAAAAAACCAAATGGCGACAGTTATGATATTTATGATGACGGTTTAAAAGTATATACCACCATCAATCCCATTATGCAGCAATATGCAGAAGAGGCAATGGCACAACAAATGTCAATGTTACAAAAAGGCATCAATGCACGATCGGATATGAAAACGGGTTCTATTTGGAAAGGACATGAAAATCTAATAGAAAAATCTATCAAAGAATCAGACCGCTGGAAAAATATGGAAGAAGACGGCATGACTGAAAAAGAAATTAAAGCCAGTTTTGATGTAAAAGTGCCTATGAAAATTTTCTCATGGAATGCAAAACGAGAAAGAGATACGGTGATGACGCCTCGTGACTCCATAAAATATTTATTACAAATGGAACAATCAGCCTTTATGGCTATGGATCCTGTAACGGGTGAAGTAAGAGCCTGGGTGGGTGGTATTAATTTTAAAACATATAAAAATGACCACGTAAACCTGAGAACCAAACGACAGGTAGGCTCTACTATCAAACCTTTTTTATATGCACAAGCAATGGAAGAAAGAGGGTTTGAACCAAAAACTGAAGTTGAAAATGTGGCTCAGTTTTTCCCCGGTAGTGGCTGGGTACCATCCGGTAAAAGATGCGGTGGCGGCACAATGACCATGGCAAGTGCACTTGCACATTCCAAAAACTGTGCAACAGCCTATATTATGAAACAAGTGGGGCCTCAGCAGTTTGCCGATTTCTTGAAACGAATTTGCATACCCACTCCTGTAAAACCTTATCCATCCATAGCATTGGGTACCTGCGATCTTTCGCTGTATGAAATGCTTTGGGGTTATACCATGTTTGCAGGCAATGGATTTTCTACCAAGCCTTATTGTATCAGCCGAATTGAAGACAGAAATGGGAATGTGATTAAAAGATTTGACTACAGCGAAAACAGAAAAGAAGTACTTACAGAAAAAACAGCCTATACCATGGCTCGTATGATGCAAGGAACTGTTGATATAGGAACGGCTCGTGGGCTAAGAAACAGAGTAGGCGCTGCAGAAATGGCTGGTAAAACAGGTACAACAGATGATAATGCCGATGCCTGGTTTATTGGTTATACACCTCAACTGCTGGCAGGAGCATGGGTGGGTTTTGAATATAATTTTATGCGCAATCAGGGCGATGGTAATACAATTGCAAGACCCATTCCTGAATATTTTTTTAGGAAGGTATTGGCGGATAAAAGATTAGGTATAGAAAAAGATGCAAAGTTTACTAAACCGGCAGATGTAGATAACGAAATTAATAGCGCCGATTTAGAAATGGATGAATACGAGCCCGATCCTGCAGGGCAAGGCACAGACCAAGGAACCGGAACGGTTAACGATTATATGGAATACGATTATAGTGGAGATACACTGGGTCCCGAGTCAAA
>JAKIZK010000112.1 GCA_022708055.1 Bacteroidota bacterium | reverse complement strand
CAAAAAGAGAATAGGGCATGAAAGCCCACCGCAAGACATTTCGCTTACCATGGAAGTAATATTATTGGGCGAAGGAAGTAAAGAAAGCTACAAACAACTTCTTTCAATTTTTAATCAGCTTAGATCTGATTTTATAAAATGTCTTAGTGAATCGCCATCAACAAGTCTGAAGAAAAAAGACCCGAGGAAATCTTCATTTTTCATTCCTTTTCATTTCAATCGGGCAATAGCTGAAAATAAATTTCCGATTCCCGAAAGGATGAACTTACCTTATCTGAATTTTGTTTTATCGCTTGGTAAATATTATCAGGACAAGGCCAGTTGGTGCCTTTCCGTCAGACTTCTTTTTAGCTCATTTATAATCATGGATTAATCAAAACAATCTTACAATTTTTTTAATCCTTAGTATTTTTTTTCCGGTTATTGCGTCTATTATATTACTTCCCTCTACTTTATCTACTTTCACTTTTCCGGATGCATGTATCATTTTCCTTCCCGGTAAAATAATTCCTACATGCGTTATTTTTTTATTGCGTTCAAAAAAAGCAAGATCGCCGGCTCTTATTTCTGAAAGATTGCGAATGGGTAAGCCAGACTGAGCCTGTTGCCATGCATCCCGGGGCAGTACTATGCCCATCAACCGATAAATAACCTGCACCAGTCCGCTACAATCAATACCCATAGGCGTACGTCCACCCCAGAGATAAGGAACATGCACCCAAGGCATTGCTATTTGTTTTAATAAAGCCACTGAAGGATTTTGTTTGCTGATGTTTATCAAATTGCCTTTTATCTTCATCTCCTGTCTTTGCTTTCCAAAAACATCATTGCCGGATATCAATGACCCCGCAGGCACTTGTAAGGATTGATCCTTGTTTTGTAAACCGGCAAATAAATCAGCCACAGCAAAAATGTCATACTCCTTTGAATCTGATTGTATTTGCTCCCGCAACATCAATCTTTGCACCCAGCCCTCATAAGCATCGTGTATGCTGCGAACTTTTACCCATATCTCATCCTTTGTTTTTATAATTCTCGCTACTTCCCCGTATAAAAGTTGATTTACCATTTCGGAAGTATGCGATGCTTTTTTTCTAATCGAGGCGGCAGCCACTGTTACCATTGCACTTTGCATTCTAAAATTTTGTGTCAAAATAAAAAATAATTCCAATACTTATTGAATCCACTTTGTTTTGCATCTGATTAATAACAATTGATTATTTTTCACCCGTGAAGTCGGACACTTACGACCATATACCTGACCAGGAACTACTTGCCCGGTTTTATAGCGATCATAATAATGAGTGGCTGGGCATATTATTGCAGCGTTATACGCTATTGCTACTGGGTGTATGTATGAAATATTTGAAAAATGAGGAAGAAGCGAAAGACAGTGTGCAACAAATTTTTTTGAAAGTGATACAGGAATTGCACAAGTATAAAGTGGAATATTTCAAATCCTGGCTTTATATGGTGGCCAAAAACCATTGTTTGATGCGGCTGCGTGATCAACACGGGAAAACAACTACTCCCATTTCAGATCGGATGATCGATACCAACCAACAGGAAGAAGCTGATAAATCTGCTTTGCTACAAAATGACAAAGCCTACGAGCTAATGAATGAATCGTTAAAGGAATTAAATGCCGAGCAACAACAATGTGTAACTTTGTTTTACCTGCAAAAAATGAGTTATCAGCAAGTGAGTGAAGCAACAGGATATAGTATGTTGCAGGTAAAAAGCCATATTCAAAACGGAAAAAGGAATTTAAAAATACTGATAGAAAGAAAACTAAAAGAACACAAATAATTCATGTCTCAAAATTTAAAAGACATATTATCCAATTTATCAACCGATATTGATCAGGAAACACTGTTGCTTTACCTGCAAGGCAAGCTATCGGAAGCGCAAAAGCATGAAGTGGAATCAAAGCTGATGAATGATGACTTTGAAAATGACGCTGTAGAAGGCTTTGATGCAATTAAAGACAAAGAACAGATACAGTACATGGTGGATATGCTCAACCGGGATCTAAAGAAGAAAACAGAAAAAAAGAAAAAGCTAAAAGAAAAAATGAAATTGAAAGACCAACCCTGGCTTTACATTTCTGTTCTGATAATCATACTGCTGATTGTGCTTTCCTATATTGTCATTCATCGCTTGCTGAGCAAGTAATCAGTATTTCGTTTTGCCTTCCCAATGCTTCCAATCTTCAAAAACTTTTTTTGCCTCAGGATGCGGTTCGTGTATGAATGGGATTTTCCTGTCAGACATGGGGGTTGCTATCTCCGTATAAATGAAATCATCATCAAAATCTATTGCAGCCGCATCGTCTTTTGTATTGGCATATACCACTCGTTTGGGCCTTGCCCAGTAAATAGCTCCCAGACACATTGGGCAAGGTTCGCAACTTGTAAAAATTTCACAGTCGTTCAATTGAAAACGGTTGAGTTTATTACAAGCATTTCGAATCGCCACTACTTCTGCATGTGCCGTAGGATCGTTTGAAGAGGTTACTTCATTGCAGCCCTCACCTACTATCTCATCTCCTTGCACTACCACACAACCAAAAGGGCCGCCTTTACCACCACTCATGCCCTTGCGTGAAAGCGCTATTGCTCTTTCCAAAAATTTTTTATCTCTTTCGCTAATCATAAAATATTTTTCACTATTAAAGTTACAAATTATCCCATACCTGTTTTGCAAAACTTTCCAATGAAGGATCTCTGGCTCCCATAAGCAGCAAAACACAATCATCGGTGAAATGTGGCCTTGCTGAATTAAGAAAATCATTTCTGTGTTCTACAAAAAATGCCTTTTTCCCAAGTTGTCTTATATCATTAATTAAATCGGCCGCTGAAATATCCTTAACAGCCGTGCCCCCTGCATAAAAAATTTCGCTCATCCATATTTCATCATCGTCGCGCAGTGCAGCGGCAATTTCCTTTACAAAATCTTCTCTCAAAAATTTAGTCGGTTTGTATCCATGTGGCTGAAACCAGGCAATAAGCTTAGGTGCTATTGGCTTATTAGCATTGATGGCTGCTGCGCATTTTACGGGATTGTGTGCATAATCATCAATCAAAATTACGCCATGTTTTTGTCCATAAATCTGATTGCGTCGATAAATTCCTTCATAGTTTTTCAATGCGGCTGCACAAGTTTCAAGGCTAACACCAATATTGTTCGCAACAGCAACTGCAGCCACTGCATTTTCCATATTATGCCGCCCGGGGCTTTGCAAAGTAAAATCAACTCCATTCACTTTAAACTGAATGGCAAAACCATTTTGATAAAAACCGTCAGCTACATATCCTGCATTTATATTTTCCTCGGTTGCAAAATCCAGTTTTATATTTTGTGAAAATTGTTTTGCAAGTGAATGACTTTGATTTGTAACAAATATGCGTGAGTTGTTTTTAAAAATTCCGAATATGCGAATCAGTTCATCTATCTCCTGATGGTCTTTATCAATATTCAACAACAATCCTATTTCGGGTTTATACTGCACAATAGAACCATCACTCTCATCTGCTTCTATCACCAGCCAGTCACCACTGCCGGCTATGGCATTTCCAATTTTTCCTTTTTTTATCAAAGAAGTAAGTCCTGCTCCGCTGATGATGCCCGGTTTTAGTCCCGCATATTCTAAAACCTCATATACCATGGCACTGGTTGTGCTTTTGCCACTGGTGCCTCCTACTGCAATTGTTTTTTTGCTTGATGCAATAATCGCCAGCAATTCAGACCTCTTCAAAATAGGAATACACAATTGCTTTGCCTTTTGTATTTCTACAACCGTGTCTTCAATTGCAGTAGATGCTACGATAAGATCGGTCTCAGCAAGAATGCCATCCCCGTTCTGTGGAAAACAGGCTATCCCTTCCTGTTCCAATTTTTCTTTTGTTTCATTGTATTCGCCGACTACAAAAAACCGATCACTGCCCGACACGTTTTTACCAATCCCTTTCAGGTATTGTGCAATTGCACTCATGCCGCTGCCAGCTATACCAATAAAAAAAGGATTCTTGAAATCATTTATTGAAGTGATCATAGTACAAAGAAAAGGAATAAATAAGAGTATCAAACATTGCAGCCATTCAGCTTCTGATAATTATTTCACAACTTGAAGCAATGATAATTTTCCATCCATAGTAGCCAATAATATTTTTTTACTGCTAAGCACATGTACCGTGTTCACCATTGAATTATCAATCTTATGAGCCCATACAATTTTTTGTTTTTCAGGATTTATGCAATAAACTACTCCGTTTTTAGTACCAAAAAACAACAGTCCGTCTTTTTCAATCAACATAGATGGTACATGTTCGTATCCAAAACCAACATTCATCTTCCATGCAGCAGTTTGCGGTTCCCTGTTTGCTGCAAATGCCACAATTGAATCCTGCATACTTTTTCCGTAAATCCATTTTCCATTTTCAGAAATGCCAATAGACTCTCGTATGTTTCCATCCTTGCTTCGCCAAAGTGTACGACCTGTTTGTGCATCAATAGCGCTGGTAACCCTGTCCGGAGCCATAATAAACACAGCATCATTTGAAATAACAGGAATGCAGGATGCAGGTGAAAAATTTCTAACCGGGGAGCCGTTACTCCATTTCCAAATTAACTGGCCGCTATTGCGATTTACTGCATACAGGTTTCTGTCCCATGCACCAAAGATGAGTTTATCCTCATACAAAACAGGAGTGCTGACCACAGGTCCTTCCAATCCATCAAACTTCCAGATTTTGTTTCCTGTATTTTTATTCAATGCCAGAAAAGAATGATCGCTGCCGCCGATAAAAACTGTATCGCCATTAATAACCGGAGAACCTAAAACAGAAGCACCTGTAGTGTATTTCCAAATTAAAGTTCCGTTGTTGGTATTCAGACAATAAACATTTGAATCGCCGGAGCCAAAGATTAGTTTATCATTACTTATAGCAGGTGAAGAAAATATTGCACCTTCCGTTTGAAACTTCCATAACAATTTTCCATTATTTAAATCAAATGCACACATTGCCCCATTTTGATTTCCAACAAAAACCATATCATCATTAGCGGCAGGAGTGGAAATAATATTTGCATCTGAAGAAAATGTCCAAGTTTCTTTTACACGTTTATATTTCTTATTGACGGAATAATCAGGTCTTGCAAATTTTTTATTTTGATCGTATCCATCTTTATTAATTTTAATCCCGGTCCATGTTTTTTCTTGCCCCGAAACCGGTTTTCTGGTAGTAAACAAAATGGAATCATGGGTAACATCTACAAGATTATAACCGCCTTCATCTTGTTTAGCACGAAGATTTGACCTTCCCATTACACCGGGAATATCTTCAAAATTAAAAGCCTTGTTGGCATGGCCATGTCCGCAAAGAATGGCCGATGTATTAAATTTTCTTAGTCTGTCGGTTACTTCATACCAGTTATCCAGACTATTATCAATAGGATAATGGTTTAAGAAAATAATTGGCTGGCCTTTTTTCAAATTTTTCAAAGTAGTATCCAGCCAGTTTACTGCATCTCTGGGTATATGGCCATCACTCATTCTTACATAAGGACCGGATGCACAGCCTAAAAAAGTAATTCCATTGTATGTAAAATTGAATTTATCATTTCCAAATACCGTTTTAAACATGACACCACCGCTTTCGCTCCAGCCTACATCATGATTGCCGGGAATGATGTACCAGGGAATTTGTAAGCTGTCCAATATTTGCTTTGCAAGCTTTATTTCTTTATTTGTACCAAACTCAGTTATATCTCCTGTAAGTACTACAAATGAAACGTCTTTTAAACTATTAATATCTCTAACAGTTCTTCTCAGGTCTTCTTCCGATGAGCCGTTTGGAGATCCGATATGCACATCAGATACAAATGCAAATTTGAAAGGCTTGATTTGAGCATTTAAAATGACAGATAATGACAGTAAAAAAGAAAGAATAAGCGATTTCATAACAGCAATATACAAATAGTAAACTTGCTTTCTCAAAATTCCTTTCTGTCAGAAATGAATTGCTTAATAAGTTACAAACTTTAGCAATTCTCAAATAACTTTGCCCCATGCTAAACATTTCACAACGTGGCCAACTTATGCCACCTTCACCCATCAGAAAGCTGGTGCCTTATGCAGAGGCGGCCAAACAAAAAGGTATCAAAGTATTTCATCTCAATATTGGCCAACCGGATATTGAGACACCACCTTC
>JAKIZK010000111.1 GCA_022708055.1 Bacteroidota bacterium | reverse complement strand
AAATAATAAGTACAACGAGGAAGACTGCGATGATTAGCGTTTCTTTTACTTCAAAAATTGCCTTACGTACAAATTGTGTTCTGTCGTATCCTACTTCAAGTGTAATGTCTTCCGGCATATCCCTTTTTACATCTTCCAGTCTTTTATATACTTCATCTGCTATTTCAATTTGATTGGATCCGGGTTGTGTTACCACGCCCATGTTTACCGACAGCACATTGTTTTTTCTGGAAGCAGATTCTTCATTGTCGGTTCCCAATACAGCTTCACCTACATCTTTTAACCGAGTAATAGAACTTCCGTTTTCACGTATGATTAGATTATTAAAATCTTCCTCAGTGGTGAGTTTGCCATAAGTTTTTACAATCAGCTGCATGGTATTGCCTCTTATTTTTCCGCCGGGCAATTCAATATTTTCTTTATCCAATGCTTGTCTGATGTCGTTGATGGTAAGTTTGTAGGCCGTCAGTTTTGCAGGATCAATCCAGATGCGCATGGCATAGCGTCTTCCAAAAACATTGACACCGCTGACGCCGGAAATGGTTTGCAGTCTTTCCTGAACCACATTCTCGGCATAATCTGTAAGTTCCAGCAGGCTCTTGTGTTTACTCTGTATTTGTATAAAAAGAATTGGATCTGAGTCGGAGTCCGCTTTTATAACGGTAGGCGCTGCATCAATATCCTGCGGTAGGCTTCGGGAAGCTTGAGATACTTTGTCTCTTACGTCGTTTGCAGCTTTTTCCAAATCAACACCCAATTCAAATTCAATGGTGATATTGCTGGAGCCTTGCGCACTATTGGAAGTGATATTTTTAACGCCTTGCACACCGCTGATTGCTTTTTCAAGTGGCTCAGTGATTTGTTGTTCTACTATATCAGCATTGGCACCTGTGTATGAAGTACGAACATTGATAACCGCCGGATCGATGGCCGGATACTCACGTATGCCCAAATATTTATAACCAATAGCACCAAAAATGATAATTACAATGGAACAAACCATTGCAAATACCGGACGTTTTAAACTAAGTTCTGAAAGATTCATTATAATTAAATCCCAGTGCGGGTTTTTCTATTTTATTAAAAAGTCAAAAAAAATCTTACTCTGCCGTTTTAGCTTTGATCTGAGAAATTTTTATATCAGCATTCGGTTTTAAAAATAACAGACCCGAAGTTATTACCGTGTCGCCCTGCTGAATGCCGGTGAGCACTTGAATATTAGCCGAATCTCTTACACCGGTTGTAATTTCGGTGGACAGCGCCTTGTTGCCCCTTGCCAAAAAAATCATTTTCTTACGACCCTGCGGTATCACACAGTCATTTGGAATCAACAATGCATCCTTATCTTCTCCTAAAACCATTTTTACTTTTGCAAATGCACCGGGCACCAGTGCAGGGTCATTACCAGTTATCACGGCTCTTACAGCCAAACTTCTGGTATCGGCTTCCACAGCATCTTCGGTTGCAAGTACAGTTGCGGTGAATGATTTATTGACACCATCAATTGTAAAATCAACTGCCTGTCCTTTTTTAACCTGTGCACTGTATTTTTCAGGAATATTAAATTGAATTTTTAATTGATTTACCTGGCTGATGGTAGTGATTATAGAAGCCGGCGTAACAAATGCACCCGGGCTTACCTGTTTTAAACCCAGCTTTCCACTGTAAGGTGCATATACATTCAGCTTGGTCATATTGGCTTTGATAACTCCCTGCTGCGCCCTTAGTACATTGATGTCGGCCATTATATTATTTACCTGAAGCAATGACATATCATAATCTTGCTGACTGATTCCTTGTATTTTCAATAATTTGGCTGAACGATCTTCTGATTGCTGTGCAATTTTCAACTGCACTTCTGCTTTTTTTATTTGCACATTCAAACTGTTTAACTGCGCCAGCATATCACCATCATAAAGTTTTGCCAGTAAGGTTCCTTTGCCCACCAGTGCACCTTCTTTTACATTCAATAAAACCAAACGCCCCGAGCTTTCCGGATGAATTTCTGTTGACTCATTTGCCAAAATGGTTCCGGGTATTTCTATTTGTGCATTCAATGTACTTGAAGCTACAATCATTGCCTCTACTGAAAGCGGTGGTTGTTTTTGTGGAGTGCCGTTATTTGCGTTTGCACCTTTGCCTTTCTTATCTTTTCCGCCACAAGCCGCAATAAACAAGGGAGCGATGATAAAAATATATAAATAAATTTTTCTCATTAATTAAATTTTGAATTAAAAAGCAGAAAAATTGCAGATAAAAGAGATGAAACTAAGACGAAAATAGGAATAAAAACTTGCAGCGAAAAGATTGTAAATTATGAATGGCTGCGGTAGTGGATAAAGGGATTAGCTCCTTACTTTCAGCAAACGTTTTACTTTATTGGATTGGTGTATGAGCTCCTGTTTTTCGGCACTGATAATGGTAACATGGCCCATCTTGCGTCCGGGTTTTGTTTCCTTTTTTCCATAGATATGCACAAATGCATTTTCAATCTGTAAAACCTCTTCCAATCCTTCATAAACAACATGGCCCTGAAAACCCTCAGCACCAATAATATTAACCATAACAGAAGGAAGAATGGCTTTTGTGTTACCAAGCGGATAGCCCAGCATAATGCGCCAAAGCATATCAAACTGCGAGCAATAATGCGCTTCAATGGTATGATGACCACTGTTGTGTACCCGGGGTGCCGTTTCATTTACCCACACATTATCATTTCTATCAATAAACAACTCTACCGCAAACAGTCCAGGCGAATTAAAATTTCTGGCAACTGCAAGTGCAATGGCCTCTACTTTCCAAAGCACTTTGGTTTCTAATGCGGCAGGGCATAGTTGATAATCCAATAAATTAAGAACTGGATCAAATATCATTTCCACAGGTGGGTAAAGCGCCGTATTCCCATTTGCATCTACCGCAATCATTTGGGCAACCTCTTTTTTTATATCCACCATTTTTTCTAAAATGGAAGGCGCATCAAATCCATTCGTTAATTCTTCAGCTGTTTTCAATACCTGCACTCCCTTACCATCATATCCGCCTTCGGCAATTTTATGTACAGCCGGTAAAAAATTTTCCTGTTGTTTTAATTCATGAAGATTATGTGTAACCACAAAGGCCGAACTTGGAATTTGAAAACGCTGATAATATTCCTTTTGCAGTATTTTGTTTTTGATGGTTTTGAGCACTGAAGGCCGGGGAAATATTTTTTTGCCTTCTTTTTCCAGCATTTCAAGCGCATCAATATTTACATTTTCAATTTCAATGGTAATTGCATCCAGCGATTGCCCAAAATGATAAACCGTATTAAAATCTTTGATATCGCCCTTCGAAAAATGATGACAAAGATGTGCAGCCGGGCAGTCAGCATCATTTTCCAATACATACGTTTCTACCGGATAATTTGCTGCTGCTTGTAGTAGCATCCGGCCCAGTTGGCCACCGCCGAGTATTCCTATTTTTTGCACCGGGCAAAGATAGTCAGCCCACAGGTGCCGATACATTCTTGAATATTTTTTTTAGCCGGGATGAATGTCCAAAAAAATTTTCATTCGGCTATTGTGTATTTTATGTATGAAAAATTTCATGTAGGTTTGCTCTATGCTTCCCGATTATCCTCATAAAATATTTGAAGACCAAAGAAGTGGTTTCTACTTGCTGATGGAAGCATTGGCTATGGAAAGTATCTGACAGGTGAAATGCCACTACATTTCATTTTTTCCGATTTTATATTTTTCATTTCAAAATATTCAATATGTCAACCGCTACAGCAACAAAAAATACAACAACATCACAAGCCGATTTTCTGCCTTTGCACGGAACGGATTATGTAGAATTTTATGTGGGCAATGCCAAGCAGGCGGCTCATTTTTATAAAACAGCATTTGGTTTTCAAAGCCTGGCCTATGCCGGACCCGAAACCGGTGTAAAGGACAAGGTAAGCTATGCTATTCGTCAAAACAAACTCACATTTGTGCTTACTACACCCTTGCGGGCCAACAATGCAATAGCCGATCATATTTACAAACATGGCGATGGTGTAAAGGTGCTGGCACTAATGGTAGATGATGCTCGCAGTGCTTATGCAGAAACGACTAAGCGTGGCGGCAAATCATATATGGAACCGATTGTATTGAATGACGAATCCGGCGAAGTGGTACTCAGCGGTATTCATACTTATGGCGATACGGTGCATGTATTTGTAGAGCGCAAAAATTACAAAGGTGTTTTTATGCCCGGGTTTAAAGAATGGAAAAGCGATTACAACCCGGCGGAAACAGGGCTTTTATATGTTGACCATTGTGTGGGCAATGTGGGATGGAACCAGATGAACCCTTGGGTAAAATTTTATGAAGACGTAATGGGCTTTAGAAATATTCTTTCATTTGACGACAACGATATTTCTACCGAATACTCGGCACTGATGAGTAAGGTAATGAGCAATGGAAACGGGTATGTAAAATTTCCGATAAATGAACCGGCAGAAGGAAAAAAGAAAAGTCAGGTTGAAGAGTATCTGGATTTTTATGATGGTGAGGGCTGTCAGCATGTAGCGCTTGCAACCCATGATATTGTAAAAACAGTAACGGAACTAAAAAGCCGCGGAGTGGAGTTTTTAAAAGTGCCCAATAGTTATTACGATGATTTGCTCGACAGAGTAGGGCATATTGATGAAGATATAGAGCCATTAAAAGAATTGGGCATACTGGTTGACAGAGATGATGAAGGTTATTTGCTTCAGTTATTTAGTAAGCCGGTAGAGGACAGGCCTACACTATTTTTTGAAATCATACAACGCAAAGGCGCAAAGAGTTTTGGCAAAGGCAATTTCAAAGCATTGTTTGAAGCATTGGAAAGAGAGCAGGGGGCGAGGGGGAATTTGTAATAGAAGATGCCTTAGTACTCATGCAAACAAATAAGTTCAGTAATTTTTAAGTTATGATGGTTATTTCCAATGCCGCTGATTTATTTTTTGCGGTAATCTATTGGTTTTAGACTTCCATCTGCTGTGCGGATATAGGTTTCCACTCCACCAACAATATCTGTATTTTGTGCAGATACAGCCCACCAAATCCCATCTTCTTTTTTTCTAACGATAAAAGAAAAAACAGTTTTTCTTGCACCACCTTTTTCACCGGCGATTGGTGTTTGTCCTTCTAATTTCATTTTGGCGTGCACCACGGCTGAAGTATCAGACAACATCTTTGTTTTAAGATTAATGATGGATAATACAGAATCTTTGAAGATTACTTTTAATCCGTAATCGTGTGCTTTTAAAATATCATTACGATTGTTCCACCATAACCCGACTACATTGATAAAGTCGGCATCTTCTTCAAAAAGTGCTGCCATTAAATCCGGCCTGCGTTGGTTCCAATTTTCTACAAATAGTTTTGGAATATCTTCCGGTGATTGTGCATTATTCATAAAACCTAATTTATTTTTTTCCAAAATGTTTTTTAACCATTGGAATTACTTTCGTTCCGTACAATTCAATTGTCCGCATTAATTCCTTGTGCGATGGGCCACCTACATCTAAATGAGCTACAAAACGGGTCAATCCAAATAGATCAATACTTTGAATAATTTTCTCTGCCACTGCTTCAGGCGCTCCCATAAACAAAGCGCCTTGTTTACTCATGCCGGCTTCAAACTTTGATTGGGTAAAAGGCCCACCGCCCCAGTTTCTTTCTTTAGCCAATTTATTCATGTGCCTTGAATATTCTGGATAGTAATCCGAAATCACATCTTCTCCGGTTCCTGCTACGTAAGTGTGAGAATGAATACCGATTTCCATTTTGTTTATATCATGTCCCGCATTCTTGTATAGTTCTTTATAATATTCAACCAGCGGCAAAAACTGATTTACTTCTCCTCCGATAATGGCAAACATTATCGGCAAACCTAATAATGCTGTTCGCTGAACAGATTGAGGAGTGCCGCCAACAGCTATCCAAACCGGAATTTCTCTTTTGGGTTGCGGATAAATGGTTTGATTTTCCAAAGCCGGACGAAACTTTCCTTCCCAGGTGATGGGTTCATTCTTTTTTAGTTGGAGCAGCAAGTCTAATTTTTCTGTAAATAGTTCATTGTAATCATTTAGGTCTTGGCCAAAGATTGGAAAGGATTCAATAAAACTTCCTCGCCCGGCCATTATTTCTGCCCGCTCGCTTGAAAGCAAATCAATCATGGCATAATCCTGATACAACTTCACAGGGTCGGTAGAACTGAGCACATTTACGCCACTGGAGAGAATAATGTTTTTTGTAACAGTTGATAAGGCAGCCAGCATGATTTCAGGGGC
>JAKIZK010000110.1:827-6476 GCA_022708055.1 Bacteroidota bacterium | reverse complement strand
GAGTACATTTATCAGAAACCTTTTTTATCAGCTTCGGGCAACATAGATAAAATATAATCTGCCTGTTCAATAAGTCCGGCTTCCTTTTTTTGATTTACCAAACCTTTCAACAACATACCATTGATGAATGGATCAGTTTGTACTTTAAAGGCTTCAGGAATAGCATCTCTGAATTTTACAATAGCATCAATTCCTTTTTTTACCAATTGTAAGTTTTTGGATTTACCAACAAAACTTCCAATAGATTGCATTAAGCCAAATTTCTTCTGTGTCAATCCTAGTTTTTCAAATTCAGAAAAAATGACTTCAGCATAAGATTCATCACCGGAAGCTATCATGATGTCAGTAATAGCATCTGAAAGACTTCCTTTTGCCGGTAAGGCAGATAATTTTTTCGCTTCACTTACTGCGCCTGCACTATCCAGTTCAAACAATGCAGAAAGGGCATTGCCGGAAACGGAGTAAGAGGAATCGGAAACAGCAGCTTTAAAGAGAGGGATATAATTTTCGTTTTTATAAGTAGACAGTTTTGCAATGGCGTCAGCTCTTACAACAGTTTTTTCATCCTTTTTAGCAATATCGGCTAAAGAAGGTTCAACTAATGCGGCGACATCTTTTTTCTTTAAATCAATCTTTTGAATAACATATTGACGCAGTTTAAAATATTTGTCTTTCAGTGCTGCATTTAATAGTCCGATGGCTTTTTCGTCAGTTTGATTTTTTGCGGCAAAGTCAATAGCTTCTCTTCTGTCCAAATAGTTGCCGGCATATTTATATTGGTTAATATATTCATCCAGTGTTTTATTTTCTTTCTTTGTACACAGCAACACTTTGTCGCCGTCAAAATTTATCAAATCAGGTTTTTCTTCGCTTTTAAAATAAAAAGTATCCGATTTATTTTCTACCCACACCTGGTGCCTTGTTTTTTGTCCGCCTTCATATACATCAATAGCTACAGGCAGTTTAAATATCTTATCACCCGCTTGCGTTTGGGTTACAATTACACTTGCATTTTTAGTAGCTGCATCGTAACCATATTTAATATCCAATGCAGGTTGCCCGCTTCCATAGTACCATTGATTCCAGAACCAGTTTAAATCTCTTCCGGTTACTTCTTCAAAGGCAAGACGTAATTGCTGAGCTTCGGCCGACTTAAACTTGTTGGTAGTTAAGTATAAATTTAAAGCCTTGAAAAATGCAGCATCGCCAACATAGTTGCGGAGCATGTGTAAGATTCTGCCGCCTTTATTGTAGCTCACCGCATCAAATACATCTTCTTTATCGCTGTAATAAAATCGTACAAGATCTTTTTTGTTGCTATTGCTGAAAAGATAACCCTGCATGTCTGTATAATTTTGTTCGTCACCTGCATCTTTACCATATTTATATTCATTCCATAATGTTTCGCTATAGTTGGCAAACGATTCATTTACGGTTATATTACTCCAGCTTTCGGTAGTTACATAATCGCCAAACCATTGATGAAATAATTCATGCGCAATAGTTGATTCCCATGCATTGCCATCAACCAATTCGCGGGCATCCTGCTGTGCCGCATCGGAGTGTAAGGTGGCAGTCGTGTTTTCCATTGCACCGCTTACATAATCGTGTGCGGTCATTTGCGAATACTTTACCCAGGGATATTCAACTCCGGTAATTTTTGAGAAATAAGAAATCATTTCAGGTGTTAGTCCGAAAATCTTTCTGGCAACAGGGGCATATTCTTTATCTACATAATAACTTACTTCTTTGCCTTTCCACTTATCAGTTACTTTAGCAAAATCGCCTACACCCATAAAAAACAAATAGGGGGCATGTGGTAAATCCATTTTCCAATAATCGGTGCGAGTTCCGTCTGCATTTTTTTTCTGACTTACCAGTTTACCATTTGAAAGCGTAATATACTTTGCGGGTACGGTCATTAAAATTTCTTCAGTTGTTTTTTGATTGGGTTTATCAATGGTGGGGAACCAAACAGAGTTTGCCTCCGTTTCTCCCTGTGTCCATATCTGTGTGGGTTTGGTTTTATCTTCTCCTTTTGGATTGATGAAGTACAGCCCTTTTGCATCATTAATGGCAGCGCTTCCTTTTACTTTTACTTCATTTGGTTTTGAAGTGTAGTCCACAAAAATGGTATAAGCCTCTCCGCCTTTGTATTCCTTGTCTAGTTTGATATTAATTTGCCAGCCATCGTATGAGTATTTCAAATCTTTAATACTAGCGCCTTTTACGACTGCTACTTTATGCAGATCCATTCCTTTGGCATCCAGCAAAAGTGAGTCGGTGTTGTAAAAATGAGGTTTTAGCGTGACCCATGCTTTTCCAATTAGATAAGATTGGTTGAAGTCAAATTTTACATCGAGTTTAGTATGCACCAAATCGTTTATTCGGGTAGCTGTGGCTCTGTATTCCTTTTTCCAGGAAGTATCTTTTTGTGGCATGTGTTGTGCAGTAGCCGAAATGGAAATAAAGAACATGAAAGCTACAAGGGGGATAAATTTCATTTTATAAATTTTAGAAGGGCAAAATTAATCGTCACAGGCTTTCGCTGAGAAAGTATAAGGATGAATGGCAAAAAATTTAACAAGCCCTTTTTGGCTTAATTATTAATGAGATTAAAGTATTTTTGTATAGGTACTAAAAACGGGTGTAGCATAGTAAGAGTAGTGCTTAATAATTTTTTAGTATTTAAAAACAATAAGGGAAAGCGAGGATCAGGCACGGGTGAAGATTTTATTCTATAAATGCAAAAAATGAGTATGAAGAAAATTTGTTTTATAATGATGTTGACTCTTTGTTTTTTCAACATGCATGCTCAACGTCAATATTTTATTTATTTGCAATCAGAAACAAAACAACCATTTTTTGTAAAGTTGAATAATGCTAAGATTAATTCCTCTTCATACGGATATCTGATTATTCCCAAACTGGCAGACAGTACATATCAACTTGGAATAGGTTCTCAAACTGATCAGGCCTTTACCTATAATTTTGAGATAAAGTTAAATCAAAAGGATCGAGGGTATTTAATTAAAAACATGGGAGAAAAGGGACTTGGTCTTTTTGATCAGCAGACGCTGGAATTATTGAAGCCGGTAAATAGTAAAGTGAATACGGAAGTTTCTTCATCAAACGTCAGTAATAATTCTAAAAGTTTTTCAGACATACTTTCAAAAGCATCAAATGATCCAACACTTAAAGAAAAGCCGGCTAATCCTGTGGCAGAAAAGAAAAATGAAGCAGAAATACCTTTAGTAAAGAATGAAACAGTATTGGAAAATAAAGTGGTGCAGCCGGCTGAGAAAAAGGAGATAGTTGCAAACCCGGCTCATCAACAAAATGAAGTCATTATTTCCGATACCCTTGCGAAGACAGATGAAAAAACCAAGCCTGTTTTGCCGGTGGTTAATAAAGTTGAATCAAACGATGCCGGAGGTTATAAAAAAACAGTGATTGTTCGAAAGTCAGAAAGTTCTACAACACAGGGATTTGGTTTAGTATATCTGGATCAATATGCAAATGGAAATACCGATACCATCAAGCTATTAATACCAAACGCACCGAAGGTTTTTCAAAGTAATACACCTTCAAATCAACAGGAGGATAAAAAATTTATTGAATTGAAATCTGATACTCTTGAAAAAAAGGAATCTGAAAAAATACAAGATGCGCAAATGGTTGTTGCGGCTGAAACGGTAACTACTGCCCCTATAAATAAAGGCATAAATAAATGTGTAGCTGTTGCTACCGATCAGGATTTTTTTAGTTTGAGAAAGCAAATGGCAGCTGCGGATGGTAATCAACAAATGATTAATGTAGCATCTGATTATTTCAAGAAAAGTTGTTTTACCGTAGTGCAAATAAAAAACCTGAGTTTCTTGTTTTTGGATGACGAAGGAAAATACAGATTCTTTGATCAGGTATATACGCATGTAGTTGATGTGGAGAATTTTAAAACTTTACAATCGGAGATTAAAGATGAATATTATTTAAATCGATTTAAAGCTATGCTTCGCAATTAATTTTTTATGTACCGTTATTTTATTGAACTCGCATACAAAGGAACAGCATACAGTGGGTTTCAGGTACAGCATAATGCAAATACGATACAAGCAGAAATAACAAAAGCATTAAAAGTAATATCAGGAATTGATTTTGAATTGACAGGCTCCTCACGCACTGATGCAGGTGTACATGCTTTACAAAACTATTTTCATTTTGATACGGTGTCGTCGGTAGAACGATGGAAAGGGATTAAATCTGAAAAACAATTGGTATATAAGCTTAATGCCATTTTACCGGGCGACATAGCCATTAAAAGTATCACATTAATGAATGAAGATGCTCATTGCAGATTTGATGCAATCAGCAGAGAATACCGGTATTATATTTACCAGCGTAAGAATCCATTTTTGGAAGAGAGCGCATATTATTATCCATACACATTAAATATTGAACTATTGCAACAGGCTGCATTGCTATTGCAAAGTGTAAATGATTTTACTTCCTTTTCAAAGCGAAATACACAGGTGAAAACTTTCATTTGTAATATCATAGAGAGTAAATGGGAGATAGATGATGATAAGTTGGTTTACTATGTAAAAGCCAATCGTTTTTTAAGAGGTATGGTAAAAGCGATGGTGGCTACGCAATTAAAAGTAGGACGAGGTATTATAAGTATGCAACAGTTTAGCAGTATTTTAGAAGCGAGAGATAATACAAAAGCTTTTTTTTCAGTTCCTTCAAAGGGATTGTTTTTGGAAAGGGTCGGCTTTGATGTTAATTATTTTGGCAAATGAGATTGAATTAATTTGCTAAATATCAGACACTTACACACTATTATGTCTCAAGTTCAATGACTCATTTCCTGACTAAAAACAATCAAGGTTGATATTTGATTCACATTAAAAAGGGTAAATGTGGACAAATTGGAGTATAAAAGTTTGCCAGTAAAAGGAATACCCTTACCTTTGCCGTCCGCTTCAAAAAAGGAGCAGCAGTTCTTTATCAAACAAATTGATTTTCATAGCCAAACGACGAAATTTTTTTAAAAATAAAGTCAAAAAAATTTGGTAGAAAGTATAAGGCCCTTACCTTTGCACTCCCGTTCAAAAACGGGGTCTGGTAAAAGCCGGAAAGATCTTTGAAAGTTAGGAAACAATAGCACTTTTCCCGATAAGCCATCGGGAAAAACAAAAGGTAAGTCAAGCTAAACACAATTTAGATTTGACACGTTAATTTTCTCTTGAGAATTTTAAATGTCAGTATCAAACATCATTTACAATGGAGAGTTTGATCCTGGCTCAGGATGAACGCTAGCGGCAGGCTTAATACATGCAAGTCGTGGGGCAGCAGGTTTGTAGCAATACAGATGCTGGCGACCGGCAAACGGGTGCGGAACACGTACAGAACCTTCCTTTGAGCGGGGAATAGCCCAGAGAAATTTGGATTAATACCCCATAGTATAATGAAGTGGCATCACTTTATTATTAAAGATTTATCACTCGAAGATGGCTGTGCGGCTGATTAGGTAGTTGGCGGGGTAAAGGCCCACCAAGCCTGCGATCAGTAACTGGTGTGAGAGCACGACCAGTCACACGGGCACTGAGACACGGGCCCGACTCCTACGGGAGGCAGCAGTAAGGAATA
>JAKIZK010000110.1:0-817 GCA_022708055.1 Bacteroidota bacterium | reverse complement strand
CCAGCCATGCCGCGTGGAGGATGAAGGTCCTCTGGATTGTAAACTTCTTTTATATGGGACGAAAAAAGGCTTTTCTAAGTCGTCTGACGGTACCATATGAATAAGCACCGGCTAACTCCGTGCCAGCAGCCGCGGTAATACGGAGGGTGCAAGCGTTATCCGGATTCACTGGGTTTAAAGGGTGCGTAGGTGGGTTGGTAAGTCAGTGGTGAAATCCCCGAGCTTAACTTGGGAACTGCCATTGATACTATCAGTCTTGAATACCGTGGAGGTCGGCGGAATATGTCATGTAGCGGTGAAATGCTTAGATATGACATAGAACACCAATTGCGAAGGCAGCTGGCTACACGAGTATTGACACTGAGGCACGAAAGCGTGGGGTGTAAAGCCGCAAATACTCTGAATAAAATTCGCCTGAGCCATTCCAAGTTGTGTCCCATCAGGGTCGTTGGCATAGGTAGCATTGTATAAGCTATTTGCTTTGAAACCAACATCCACAACATTTAATGCAAACCCAAGTTTGGCTAACCCCTTTGTTAAATCAGAAGCCGGAATTGGGGCACCTGATTTCAATTTTGTCAATGTTTCAGTTGCCTGCGCATGATTTTTACTTGCAATCAGCGCATCAGCAAGATTACCTTCATTCTTACAAAATTCAAAAAGCGCTTTTTGACCATTAATATAACTTTCGTACCATTTAATAAGTAATTTTTTATCTACTTTTTCAGAGAAAAACTGAGTCCATGAACCATATCCATTTATGTCAGAGGCTTGTTGTTCTGCTTTTTGTGTATAGTTTATTTCACTACAAGGATCA
>JAKIZK010000010.1 GCA_022708055.1 Bacteroidota bacterium | reverse complement strand
ATTTTCTCTTTTTCCCCTTTGTTTCCTTTATAAGCTGTTCTTTATTTGATACAGATTCTGTCTCTTCAATTGTTTCAATTTTTCGTTGCTGATAGTCGCCAAAGAAGTCGTAACAAAGAAGGGCTGCATCATATATCATCCGATTGAAACGATTGCCAATGATGATAATGGTAGCTTTTGCATCAATGAGTCTGGCAAAAGCAGCATTGCTGCCATGCCATTTACCAAAGTGATAAACAATTTTTTTGCCATTGGGCAATAGTTGAAGGCGCCAGCCCAAACCATAATTATGTATGCCGGGCTTTTCAAAACTATAAGGAGCAAATGCGGAATCAAGAAGCGATGTATTTATGAGAAAATTCGAATAAAGTGCCTGATCCCATTTTAAAAGGTCACGAGGAGTAGTATAAATATTTTTGTCGCCGTAGGTGGCATCTAAAAAATCAAAATTCCAAAGAGTCCCATTATTTGTA
This sequence comes from Bacteroidota bacterium, assembly GCA_022708055.1. Taxonomy (GTDB): domain Bacteria; phylum Bacteroidota; class Bacteroidia; order Chitinophagales; family Chitinophagaceae; genus JJ008. Next base: position 43,109 of record JAKIZK010000010.1, on the reverse strand, counting down.
AAAGAAGGTATAGCGGTCAACGAATCTTTTAACTGAAAAACATAAGTATGATTCATGTGTAGTGGGCCAAAAATCAGTTGCTGCAAATAATCTGGATAAGATTTTCCGGTAATTTTTTCAATAATTAATGCCAGCAAAACAAAATTGGTATTACAATAATTGAATTTTGTATCGGGACTGCCGGTAGGGTCTGGCATTTTTTCAATCATCATTTTCAACACATCTTCATTCGTAGCATATTGATGATTCCATTTTCCCTTTTCATTCATTCCCCATTTAAAATTGCTCATAAAATACAGATAGTTGGGCAATCCGCTTCGGTGGTTCAGCAGCATTTTTACTGTAATGCCTTTGTATGGAAACCGGGGAAAAAATTTTTGAAGTGAATCCTGCAATGATATTCTCCCTTGTTGTACTAATTGTAAAATGGCAATGGCCGTAAAAGTTTTACTGGTTGATGCTACATGAAAGGAAGTATTTTCGTTTATGGAATCTTTTTTTCTGATATCAATAAAACCTGAATATTTCTCATAAACCGGGCTGCCGTTTTTGGCTATCAAGATGCCGCCATTGAACCCTGATTTGAGTAGTGAGGTATCAAGAAAATTCTGAAGTAATCTATGGTAATGACGAAATTCCTGTTTTCCCAATTCGGCAGGAGTGGGAGGGTAGTATTCTAAAGAGTCATCTGTTTCATTTTTATTACCGGCATTATACCTACAACCCCAAAACAATAAAGCGAGCATGAAAATAAATAAATTCATTTTCCTCATATCTTTTCGTATTCATTCAAAAATAGAGGCTAACACAAGTAACCGTTGCATAAGTTTTCCCCACCTCTGTAAAAATCTTAATATTGCAAAATGGCAATCATAAAAAGTACGAGTTATCCCAAAGAAAAAATCAGAATTCTTTTTTTGGAAAATATCAGTGATGCTGCTGTAAAAAATTTCAAATTACAGGGATATAGTCAAGTTGAAAAAATATCCAAAGCATTAACCGAAGCTCAATTGATAAATGAAATTAAAGATGTTCATATTCTGGGTATTCGGTCAAAAACACATATTTCTGCCGCCGTGCTGGCAGCTGCCAAAAAATTACAGGCAATAGGTTGTTTTTGCATTGGTATAAATCAGGTTGATTTAAAGGCTGCAACAAAAAATGGTGTTGTTGTTTTTAATGCCCCTTATTCCAATACACGTTCAGTTGCAGAACTGGTAATAGGTGCAGCCATTATGCTCATTCGGCGCATTCCTGATAAAAATAAAGCTGCACATCAGGGCTTATGGTTAAAGGAATCCAGTGGTTGTTTTGAACTGAGAGGAAAAACTTTAGGAATCATTGGTTATGGAAATATAGGAAGTCAGGTGAGTGTTTTGGCAGAAGCTTTGGGAATGAAAGTAATTTTCTACGATGTAGAGACTAAACTTCCATTGGGAAATGCTGCAGATGCTCAGTCCTTGAAAAATCTGCTTTCAAAATCAGATATTGTAACACTGCATGTGCCTGAAATTAACCAGACGCGAAATCTGATTAATAAAAACAATCTGAAGAATTTTAAAAAGGGGGCCATATTAATAAACTATGCAAGGGGAGAAGTAGTAGAGCTGGAAGCATTGAGAAAATATATATTGGATGGACATATTGGTGGTGCAGCCTTAGATGTTTTTCCTGTAGAGCCTGAAAAAAATGGGGATTATTTTCGTACCCCTGTGCAGGATTGCCCGAATGTGATACTAACCCCGCATATAGGCGGCAGTACCGAAGAAGCGCAGCAAAATATTGGAGAGGATGTGAGTGTGAAGTTGTTCAACTTTTTGGAGAAGGGCGTTACATTTGGCTCGCATACGGTGCCGGCACTTGCTTTGCCGCCACAAGAGGGCAGTCATCGCATATTACATATTCATAACAATATTCCGGGTGTATTGTCCGAAATTAATACCCGTCTTTCCCAACATAAAATAAATATTCTGGGCCAATACCTGAAAACCAATGATGACATTGGTTATGTGGTGCTCGATGTAAATAAAAACATTTCAGCCAATGCCATTCAATTGCTGAAAGAAGTAAAAGGAACCATCAAATTGCGAGTATTGTACTAAGTAATCCGTCTTTGCTAAAAAGGGAAAATCTTTTTATACTTTCAATAAATTTTGAAAATATCATAACTTTGTACTGAGGTTAACTTTTTGCTAATAACCTAAATGAAAAGCAAATGAAAGTTGTAATCGTAGGTGCCGGTTTTGGTGGCCTTCGGCTGGCACGCAAGCTCAATAACAAACCCGGATTTGAAGTAATATTAATTGACCGGTTCAACTTTCATCAGTTTCAGCCATTATTTTACCAGGTAGCCACTGCCGGATTAGATGCCAGCAATATTTCATTTCCGCTTCGTAAGGTTTTTCATAAAAGCAAAAACGTAAGAATAAGACTGGCAGAAGTAAAGGAGATTATTCAAGCAGAAAACAAAATTATAACTCAGGAAGAGGAGATAGGTTATGATGTGCTGGTGCTGGCTACAGGCGCCGACACTAATTTTTTTGGAAATGAAAAAATGGCGGCAAATGCATTTCCCATGAAGACAACCGTAGAAGCATTGCAACTACGATACAGAATACTTCAAAATTTTGAAAAAGCACTTACTGCTAATGATGAATCAGCAGTAAGAAGGCTGATGAATATTGTTGTCGTAGGAGGTGGGCCTACTGGAGTGGAAGTAAGTGGTGCATTGGCCGAAATGAAAAAATTTGTACTGCCCAAAGACTATCCTGAGCTTGACTTTTCTAAAATGAAAATTTACTTACTGGAAGGCAGTAACCGTCTATTAAGTGCCATGAGCGAAAAGTCATCATTGCGGTCAAAAAAATATTTAGAAAGGCTGGGCGTAGATGTGCTTACAGATACCTTGGTCAAAGAGTATGATGGAGAGAAAGTGACTTTACAAAATGGTAAACAGATTGAATCTTCCATCGTAATTTGGGCTGCCGGCATTAAAGGAAATATTCCAAATGGCGTTTCTAAGGAATTAATTGTCAAAGGAAATCGCATTATTACTGACAGGTATTGCAAATTAATAAACACCGAAAATATTTATGCCATTGGAGATATTGCTTATATGGAAACGCCAAAATATCCAAAAGGGCATCCTCAGGTAGCGCCTGTAGCCATACAGCAGGCAGATGTGCTGGCACATAATTTAAGGCTAATGGAACGAAAATCGGACGAGGCCGGTTTTTTTGAATTTGAATACCGTGATAAAGGGGCCATGGCTACCGTAGGGAAAAATCTGGCCGTTGTGGATATACCCAAACCAAAATTACATTTTGGTGGCTTTTTTGCATGGATGATATGGATGAGTTTGCACCTGATGCTGATATTGGGCGTAAAAAATCGTTTTTTTATATTTATCAACTGGCTTGATAACTATATAACCAGAGATCAGAACTTAAGACTGATTTTTAGAGACCGGAGGCCTGGAAAAACTACTTAGGGCTGTATTTTGCACCTACTAATATTAATGCGCCATCTGTCAATTCATCGCATTTAAGTTTTACGATATGAATTGTTGCCGTTACACTTTCGGGATTTACTTTTAATTTGGCAGCCTTCGTGGATTTAGGTTCAATGTTTTCAATAATATAATAATCTCTTGCAGCCTCAGAACCATCTTTGCGAGTAAAAACGACTTCGGCAACTGCTTTTTGAATAAAAATATTGGACAATTTATTTTCAATTACTAATGCGCCTTGCGATTGATCAATATGCGAAACTAGATAGTTGTCAACCTGCGACAAAATTCCATTTTTTTCGGTTGCCGGATTGTTTACTGTTACTGTATTGTTTTTGTTTATAACGGGTGTAGTTGCAGAATCAACAGCCTGAGCCGTTTTGGTACCAACATTCTCTGATTTTAAGGTATCGGAAATATCGGCTTTAGTTTCGGCAGTACCGCAGGAGTTAATTGCATACACAACTGTAAAAACTACAGAAGCTATACTGATTTTTTTCATCTGATCTTTGTTTAGGTTTAATACTTTAAAGCTACGCCAATTTAAAATGATTCCATTAATGATTTAAATATTATTCTTATAATTTATATTATGTTAAATTGAATAAATATAAAATAAGGCTACTCAAATGATAGCCTTATTTAAATTCATTAAAGTGTCTCCCACAGGTCGTTCCACTTCTTCTCTTCTGCCGCATATTTAGCTGCCTCAGTTGTATTCTTTACTTTATTGGCCATTGCCTTTTTAAAAGCTGCAATATCTGCCAGGTAGCCAACGGCTTTCTTGTATTGTTGTTTGTCTTTTAAATCAAGTGTTGCTTTTTTGGCATACAAAGCAGCAACTTTCTCGTAAGGTGATTTTGCCTGTTCCAAAATATCTCCATATTTTTTGTCAAGTGCATCACGTTTGGCTACATCTTCCTTAGAATCGGGTTTACCGGGCTTTGCACGAGATTTCATGTCAGCCTGATGTGTTTCTCTTTCTTTACCGGCTTTGGCAGCTTTGCTGATATAATGGTCGCCCATATATAAATATGGTAACTCATTATCAGGATTAGCTGCAGATGATTTTTGAAAAGCGGTAATCATTTTTTGCTCCAATACATCAGCATTGGATGGTAATGGGGCTGTTTCATCACGAGGATTGAGTGTATCATAAATAATTTCGCCCAGTACCTGGTTTGCCTTAAAATTGTTTGGCTCAGTTGCCAATACTTTTTCTATTGCGTTTAATTTTCCTTCAAAATTATCTTGAAGCCCTACAGCAAAATCCACTTTATCATAATTAAAAAACTCGCTTTTGGGATATAATTGTCCGCCCAGTGTTTTAAATTTTTCAAATGCTGCGTAATCGTTTTTCGTAAAATAATAATTTACCAGAAAACGATAGACACTTTCAAAGCCATCACCTCCTATTTTATTATCTGCCAGTTTTCCATAGTACTGCGCTGCATCATCTTTTTGCTTTGCGTTTTCCGCTGTTATACCAGCCAATATCAATAGATTGGTATCAATGGGTGATGAAAGTAATTTTTTATCAATCAACAAGTCGGAATAAGACATTGCTTTTTTAAGATAATCATAACCCTCGCTCCACTTCTTATTTTTATAATCATTGTATCCAAGTGTATAAAATCCTGAATAAAGATTAACGGCGCCATTTTGATACACCTGGTCTGTTACCAATGCTAACGAAGCGTCCATTGTTTTATATTTATTAAAAGCAGCATCGGCTTCATTCAATAAAGTACTTGCTTCGGGAGTGTCTTTTTTTGACTGGTCCATTGCAAGGCTGGCATATACGTAAGCTTTTAAAATGAAAGCTTCGGCTTTAGAAGTAAATTTTTCATTTGTCATTGCTTTATCTAAATCGTCTTTTGCCTTTTGAAACTGTTGCAAAAGTGCTGTGTTGCGGATGGCTTCATACTTTTGGGCAAACAGAGTTGTTGCCACGAATGATGTAGCAATAATGAGCATAATTTTTTTCATCAGATTTTATTGTTTTAGTGACCAAAAAGATACATGCGTTCAGTTTCTTAAGATTCGGTTTCGCTTTCTGAAGATGAAGATGAATCATCAGAGGTTGCGTTACCACTACCGGAATCAGGTTGTTGATTTCCTTCGGCTTCAATTTCTTCCTTTCCATTATTATCCTGATCGGTTAATTGGGTTATCGCCGCTATTTCATCTCCTTCATCCAGTCTTATCAGTTTTACGCCTTGCGTAGCCCTTCCCTGCTCGCTGATGCCACTTACCGGCATACGAATCGTAACACCACTCTTACAGGTTATCATCAAATCTTCTGATGCAGCTACAGCTAATATCCCTACCAGGCTTCCTGTTTTTTCTGTTACATTAATAGTCTTTACACCTTTACCTCCCCGATTGGTAAAGCGGTATTCATCAATAGGTGTTCGCTTGCCAAATCCTTGTTCACTTACTACCAGCACGGTTCTGTTTGCTTTGTCGTCCTCATTTACACATATCATGCCTACCACTTCATCACCCTCAGCATCTGCTTCAATTCCGGCAACGCCAATGGCTCCTCTTCCGGTTGCCCTTACTTTTTCTTCAGAAAAACGAATAGCCCGGCCACTTCTTACGGCCATCATAATTTCGGAATTGCCATCAGTCAATTTTGCATCCAACAATTCATCTCCTTCTACAATGGTAATTGCATTGATTCCATTTTGGCGTGGCCGGCTAAAGTCTTCTAATGCAGTTTTTTTAATAATGCCTTTGCGTGTACACAATACAATATTATGAGCTTTTACAAATACTTCATCTTTAAGGTCCCGCACATCTATTATTGCTTTTACCTTATCGTCTGTCGGCAGTTGTATTAAGTTTTGAATGGCTCTGCCCTTGCCGGTCTTCTCTCCTTCCGGAATTTCCCAGATATTCAACCAGAAACATCTGCCCTTTTCAGTAAAGAATAACATTGTATGGTGGGTAGATGCTACAAAAAGATGTTCAATATAATCTTCTTCTCTTGTTTTGCCTCCCATCACGCCCCTACCGCCTCTGCGTTGCGCTCTGTATTCATCTGCAGGTGTTCTTTTAATATAACCTAAATGTGAAATCGTAATTACCACATCTTCTTCTTTGATGAGGTCTTTCATTTTTACTTCATCATCCAGATAAGTAATTTCTGTTTTTCGGGCATCTCCAAATTTTTCTTTGATTTCAATCAGTTCTGTTTTAATCAAATCAAACCTCATGTCTTCATTGCTCAACAATTCATTCAAGTGTGCTATCAGTTTTTGCAATTCATCATACTCTTCTTTAATCTTATCTCGCTCCATTCCGGTTAATCGCTGAAGCCTGAGTTCCAAAATGGCTTTTGCCTGTATTTCATCTAATCCCCATCCGGCATTTATCAAATTTTCTTTTGCAATATCCGGTGTTGCAGAATTTCTGATGAGAGCGATTACTTCATCCAGATGATCTAGTGCAATAAGATAACCATTCAGTATATGTGCTCTTTCTTCTGCCTTGCGCAGTTCGTATTTTGCTCTTCTTACGACAACTTCGTGTCTGAATTCTACAAACTCACTTATGAGGTCTTTTAGGTTCAGTGTTTTGGGTCTGCCTTTTACAATGGCTACATTATTAATTCCATAAGAGGTTTGTAAATCGGTATGCTTGTATAACAGATTGACAACGACATTTGCAATAGCATCTCGCTTTAAATCTATAACAACCCTTGTACCTTCTTTGTTGTTTGATTCGTTATTGACATGGGCTATGCCCTCAATTATTTTTTCATTTACCAGTTCGCCAATTTTATTGGTAAGTGCATCGCGGTTTACCTGATAAGGTACTTCGGTAATGATGATTTGCTCTCTGCCACTGGGTTTGGTATCTATTGTTACTTTTCCACGCAGTACTACTCTTCCCCTGCCCAGATGCATTCCTGCTTTTACACCTTCCATACCATAGATTATGCCGCCTGTTGGAAAATCGGGGGCCTTTACATATTGCATCAGTTCATCTATACCGATTTCTTTATTGTCGATATAGGCAATACATCCGTCAATTACTTCCGATAAGTTATGTGGAAGCATATTGGTAGCCATACCTACGGCAATACCGCTGGATCCATTTACCAATAATTGTGGAATACGAGTGGGCAATACAGTGGGCTCTTCCAAAGAGTCGTCAAAGTTCAATTGCATGTCCACCGTTTCCTTATCCAAATCTTCCAGCATAAATTCGGATAACTGTTTCAATCTTGCTTCTGTATAACGCATGGCTGCCGGCCCGTCGCCATCCTGGTTACCAAAGTTTCCCTGCTTGTCAATCAACTCGTATCGCATATTCCATTCCTGCGCCATACGTACAAGCGAATCATAAACAGCCGTATCGCCATGCGGATGGTATTTACCCAATACTTCACCCACAATGGTTGCCGATTTTTTAAAGGGTCGATTGTGACGAAGCCCCAGATTATCCATGGCAAATAGAATACGCCTGTGTACGGGTTTTAGCCCATCTCTTACATCAGGCAATGCCCTGCCCACAATTACCGACATGGAATAGTCGATATAGGCAGTCTTCATTTGCTCTTCAATATTAACGGGAATGATCCTGTTATTGTCTTGTGTTTCCTGCGGTTCTTGATTCTCTTCCATCGTTGATTGTAGTCGTTCTGAAATTTAAATTTTAGTTTTATAGTGGTGTTGTTTTACCCCCAATTACAAAGCCTGCAAATCTACTTTTTTATAGCCTGAAAACCTGATAAAAATGTTTGTTTTTTGACTTGATTTTTCCACCGTTGTGGATACAAATAAGGGCTTTTACCAGGGTTTTATTTCCTTGATTTTTTTGAGAATTTCGTACTAATTTTCAGGCCTTATGGAGAGAACAATACTTCTATTTGGCGCAGGAAAATCAACAACGGTTTTAATTGACTATTTGCTAAAAAATGCCCAAGCTGAAAACTGGAAATTAATAGTGGCTGATGCTGATCAGAATCTGGCAGCATCAAAAATTGGCAACTCGCCTCATGGTGAAGCGGTTTCAATTGATATCAACAATGAAGTGCTTCGCAAAACACTTATTAAAAAATCAAGTCTGGTAATCTCTATGCTGCCACCGGCTCTGCATATCAATGTGGCAATGGATTGTATCACTTTAAAGAAACATCTGCTTACGGCTTCTTATACGGATGCGGTTATACAGGATTTAAAAAAGGAAATAGAAGATCAAAAGATTTTATTTCTATACGAGATGGGGCTTGACCCGGGCATTGACCACATGAGTGCCATGAAATTGATAGACGACATAAGAAATAATGGAGGCTATATCACTTCTTTTAAATCGCACTGCGGCGGATTGGTAGCACCCGAAAGTGATGATAATCCCTGGCATTATAAAATAAGTTGGAACCCGAGAAATGTAGTATTGGCAGGTAAAGCGGGTGCGCATTACAAACTTAATGGAACGGAAGTAAAAGAACGCTATGAAGATTTGTTTAATACCGACCGGTTGGTAACTGTTCCCGAACTGGGTGTATTGGGATGGTATCCAAACAGAGATTCGCTGAGCTATGCGCCGCTTTATGGATTGGAAAACAGCCAAACTTTTTTACGAACTACGCTGCGGCATTCCGAATTTATGTATGGCTGGAAAAATATTCTTGCACTTAAACTGACAGATGAAGAGCCCCGATATGAAACAGATGGAAAAACATTGTCAGCAGTTTTTAAAGAACACATGGATCAAAATAATTTTGGAGATTGGTTGGGTGAGCAACTTAATAATCAATTAGTAGTTACCCGTGCTATGTTGGACAATCTGATAAAACTGGCAGAAACTGAAAAAGATGCAAATGAAGCAGGAGAAGAAATGCCGCAGACATTTCTGGCGGCTGATGAAACCGGCACTTTAAAAGAAATTGAAATAGATACAGTTAAAAATGATGCAGCTGCATACCTGGCTGCAAAAATGCATGAAGCAAACCTTACCCTCAAACAGCTGTTTTATTTAGGTATGGATGATACAGATACACTGGTGAATCAGGGCTTTTGCAGTGCGTCCACATTGCTACAATTTGCCATGGAGAAAAAACTTGCGCTACGACCTTACGATAAAGATATGATTGTAATGCTGCATGAAATTGGTTTTGAAAAAGAGGGCAAGCATGCAGAAATAAAAAGTTCACTCATCGTAAAAGGTGAAAACCATCTGCGTACAGCCATGGCTAAAACTGTTGGCTTACCCTTAGGCATTGCAGCCAAACTTATTTTAAACGGGAAAATTAAAATGACAGGATTGCATATACCTACACAAAAAGAGATTTATGAGCCGGTACTTGCAGAACTGGAAACACTGGGCGTGAAATTTGCAGAGCAAACCTTGTAACTTCAATCTATACGTATAATTTTTTTATTTTGTACGTAACTTATACTACTTTTGTAAAAAACCAGATTATGGATACAAAAATCACATTGAGCTTTGAGGAATCGGTAATTGAAAAAGCAAAACGATTTGCCGAGTCACATAATATGAGCTTGAGCCGCCTTACGGAGTTTTTGTATCAAAAAATCACTTCCGGCAACTATTCCAGTCTGGAAGATTTTGAAATATCCGATTGGGTTAATTCAGTAGCAGAAGGGTCAGCCACTTACCAAACTGCAAAAAGGAAATCAAAAAAAAAAGATTAAGAAAGAATTCTTTGAATCGCGGAAATGAGAATATTTTTAGATGCGAATATATTAGTAGCTGTATTGAATAAAGAGTACCCGGTATTTACATTTGCAGCCCGTATAATGAGTCTGGCTGATAAACCAGGGTATAAAATTTACACTTCTCCTGTCTGCTTAGCCATTGCCTTTTATTTTTCGGAGAAAAAGAGTGGAAGAAAAACCGCTAAAGAAAAAATAAAAACATTGGTATCACATATTGGAATTGTAGAAACGGGAGCAGATGAAGTACTACAAACCATCGCCAATAAAAAAATTACTGATTTTGAATACGGACTGGAATTCTATGCGGCCCGGGCTTCAAAATGCGATGTCATTATTACAGAAGATGTAACTGATTATTTTTTTGCGGAGATAGATGTACAAACCAGTGCCGGCTTTTTTGAAAAATATCTTAAGCCATCATCAGCAGCAATTCGCTAAGTTCCGCTACTCCTTCAGTTGCAGGTTTTTCAATCAGTGTAAGATTTTTCATTGCCGGTAAAGACGGAATCGATTTATCAATAACATATTTGGGCACTTCCATAGCAACATAATTGATAAGACCTGCTGCAGGATACACGACCAGCGAAGTGCCTACTACGACAAAAATTTCAGCATGATAAGCTACTTTAGTTGCTGTTTCCATCATGGGTACTTCTTCTCCAAACCATACAATGTGAGGACGAAACTGGTGCCCGTCTGCTGCCCTGTCTCCCACTTGAATATCGTCTTTAATTTCCTTTATAATGGACGCATCATATTCGCTGCGCATCTTGAAAATTTCTCCATGCAGGTGGATGATGTTTGTAGAGCCTGCCCTTTCGTGCAGGTCATCTACATTTTGTGTGATGATGGTAACATCAAAATATTTTTCAAGCGCAGCTAATCCAATATGAGCCGCATTGGGTACAGCAGCAGCTACATTTTTTCTTCTTTCGTTGTAAAATCGAAGTACCAGCTCAGGATTTTTTATCCATGCTTCCGGTGTTGCTACATCGTTTACATCATATCCTTCCCAAAGTCCACCACTATCACGAAAAGTACGAATACCGCTCTCGGCGCTAATGCCGGCACCAGTAAGCACAACCAGCTTTTTTTTAGTTTGTTGATACATGAAAGATTTGAAATGCTTAATGTTTGTTATGATAATTTTTCACCGGCCATTTGCAATATTATTTTCCATTCATCATCCGTCACGGGCTGGCATGAAAGCCTCCCGATTCTTACCAAAGCCATATTAGCCAAGCTGCTTACTTTTTTAATTTCAGCGAGTGAAACAGGTTGTTTCAGTTTTTTTATCGGTTTGATGTCAATGGCTACCCAACGATCATCAGTAGTGGTAGGATCCTGATAAGCTTCTTTTGAAATTTTTGCAATGCCAACAATGTCAGTTCCTTCATTACTGTGATAAAAAAATGCTTCATCCCCTTTCTTCATGTTTCTTAAATGCAATCTTGCTGCATAGTTTCGAACACCGCTCCAGCAGGTTTGTTTTTCCTTCACCAAATCATCAAAACTATAAACCGCCGGTTCTGATTTTAAAAGCCAATAAGCCATCACTATTCAGTTATAAGTTTATCAATATCCTAATTCGTATTTCCCGATAAAACATCAGCCAGATGCAATGTTTTTAATTTATATCCTTTTTGATTGATATAACCTTGCAGGTGCATAAGACAGGATAGATCGGTAGAAATGATATAATCGGCTCCGGTGGCTAATGCGTTTTCAACCTTCTGTTCTCCCATTGCAATAGAAATGGGCTCATACTTTACGGCAAAAGTGCCGCCAAATCCACAACAGGTTTCTACGTCATTCATTTCTATAAGCTCCAATCCTTTTACATGTGCCAACAGTTTTCTGGGCTCAGTTTTAATATGACACTCACGCAAACCGGCACAGGAGTCATGGTAAGTAGCTTTTGCATTCAATGTAGCTCCTACATCCTCTACCTTTAAAACCTGCACCATAAACTCAGAGAATTCAAAAATTCGTTTTCCTATTTCTTTTACCTCATTGTGAAGGGATGAATTATCGAATAGCTTTGTATAATAGTTTCTTACAAAACCTACACAACTGGCACTGGGTGCTACAATGTAAGCACTGTCTTTAAAATCTTTAATGAATTTAGTACTTACACTTTTAGCTTCGTCCCAAAAACCTGCATTGAAAGCGGGTTGACCGCAACAAGTTTGATTGGGATTGTAGCCAACGGTACACCCTGCTTTCTCAAACACCTGTTTCATATTGAAACCGGTTTGAGGATAGAGTTGGTCCACAAAACAAGGGATAAACAATTGTACGTTCAATCTAAAGTGTTTTAGCAATATTAAAACAAAACAGGCATCCGATAAAGAATGCCTGTTGAAAAAATAATCTGAAACAAATTTATTTGCCGGAATCTGTAACGCCTAACTGTGCTAAATAATTATCTGCATTTCGGCCGGCAGTAGTTTCCGGGAATTTAGATTTTAATTCTTTGTATAATTCTATGGCTTGTTTGGAATCCTTCATCACTCTGTCGGCTAGATAAGCGGCATCAAACAAAGCATCAGCCGAAGCATCTTTATCTTCTTCAAAATGGTGTGCGGCTTTTTTGTAATAACTCAAAGCTTCTGCACTTTTTCCTAAATCGCCATAAGCATCACCCAATAGCTTATAAGCACGGGCTTGAACGGGTTTAGAATCAGTACTGAACTTTTTCAATCTTTCAACAGCCTTATCATTTTCATTGAGCTTGATGTAGCAAACACCTGCATAATAGTTGGCAAGGTTGGCTGCTTTCGTACCGCCGTAATTCTTTATAATTTTTAAAAATCCGGCATTGGGGCCATCGCCGTTTAACGCAAGGTTGAGTGAGTCTTTGCGAAAATAATTTTCGGCCATAAACATAGCATCTATGGCTTTCTGCTCTTTAGGGTCTTTAAAAAAGTTTTTATAGATATAAAAACCGCCTACTAAAACAATGATAGCAGCAGAAATGCCCGTGATATACTTGCTGTATTTTGACCAAAAATCTTTTGCTTTTTCAATGACAGCATCATTTGCTCCGGTCTTTGTTGTTGTTTCTTTTTTGTCAGCCATTTTATTTATTCTTAATTGGTAATAATATTAATCGGTAATAAAAGGATAATTTTTGTCCATATAGATATCGCCCAAAACTTCGCTATCGTCAGGCAACGGACTTTCTTCAGCAAACTTTACAGATTCTGCAACAATTTCATCCACTCGTTTATTGATATTTTCTATTTCAGCTTCCGTAGCAAAATTATTCTCCAAAATGGTTTTCAAAACCTGTTGAATAGGATCTTTTGCCTTATATTCATCTACTTCATCTTTAGACCGATATTTTTGTGGATCGCTGATTGAGTGTCCTTTATAGCGATATGTTTTAATTTCTAATAAAGTAGGGCCGCCCTTTTCTCTTGCTCTTTTTACAGCTCGGCTCAATCCTTCATGTACGGCTTCGGGCTGCATACCATCAATGGTATCAGCGGGCATTTCATAACCATCAGCCAGTTTGTAAATATCTATTACATTGGAAGTACGCTCAATTGAGGTTCCCATTGCGTAATTATTGTTTTCGCAAATGAAAATTACAGGTAACTTCCATAGCATTGCTAAGTTGAAGGTTTCATGTAAAATTCCCTGACGTGCAGCACCATCGCCAAAATAGCAAAGCACCACATTGTCTGTACCACGATACTGTTCGGCAAATGCAAGTCCTGCTCCGGTTCCTATTTGTGCTCCTACAATGCCATGCCCTCCATAAAAATTTACATCTTTTCCAAAGAAGTGCATACTTCCACCCTTTCCTTTAGCGCATCCTGTAGCTTTACCATACAGTTCGGCCATACAGCTGTTTACACTTACACCTTTTGCTATGGCCAATCCATGATCTCTGTAAGCGGTAATAAAAAGGTCTTCGGGGCGAGTGGCTGTTATACATCCGGCAGCTATGGCTTCCTGTCCTACATAGGCATGAAAAAAGCCGCGGATTTTTCCTTCCATTTTATACTTTTCTTCAGCCATGAGTTCAAACTGACGAATCAGTTGCATCAACTCGTACCAATACAAGTAAGTTTCTTTTGAAAATTTTGTAGTCAAGGCAAAAAGTTTTTCCCATAGAAATTACTCCAAACGGATTCCTTTGGGGAGCGCAAAAATAAGGGTAAAAATACAAATTTTCGAGACTAGTTTTTGAAGTGTAGATTTTTGATTATTATAGTTTTAGCAAAGGTTTCAAGGAAAGGCTGTGGCAAAATTTGCCCACTTTTGTTAGTACATTGCAGGCCGTGTTGCAACTTCAACAAATTCAAATACTACAATTTAAGAATTACGGGGAGCAAATTTTTGACTTTTCCGAAAGAATAACCGGCATTTGTGGCAATAATGGTGTTGGTAAAACTAATTTATTAGATGCCATTTATTATCTCTGCTTTACCAAAAGCTATTTCAGCCGTGCAGAGGGGCAAAATGTAAGATACGGAAGTACGGGGTTTAGAATTGAAGGAAAATTTCAAATTCTGAATCATGAAGAAATTCCTGTTTGCATATTAAGGGAAACGGGTAAAAAAGAATTTGCCATAAATGGAGAAAACTATGCCCGGTTCTCGCAACATATTGGCAGGTATCCATGTGTATTTATAGCTCCTGATGATTCCATTTTAATAACAGGCGATAGCCGTGAACGCAGAAATTTTTTAGATACACTCATCTCGCAGTTCGACAAAGATTATCTGCAACAATTGATTGCCTATCAAAAGATTTTGCAACAACGTAATGCATGCTTAAAAGCATTGGCAGAAAAAGGGAATACTTCATTTGAGTTGCTGGATATTTTGGATCAGCAGTTGGCAATTCCCGGAAATGAAATTTATGAGAAAAGAAATTCATTTCTGCTTTCATTTAGCCCAAAAATTATTTCATGTTATCATGAAATAAGTGATTCAAAAGAGGAAATCACTATCAGCTATGAAAGTGAAATGCATTATCATACGATGCAGGAATTATTAAAATCAGGCAGGCCAAAAGATTTGATACTGCAAAGAACCGGTTCGGGTATTCATCGTGATGAACTTGTTTTTCAAATGGACAATCAACCCTTTAAACAAGTGGCATCGCAAGGGCAAAGAAAAAGCCTTTTGTTTGCACTGAAACTTGCCGAACTGGAAGTGTTGAAAGCAAAAAAAAAATTTGCCCCACTCCTGCTTTTAGATGATGTTTTTGAAAAATTAGATGAATCAAGAATTCAAAATTTATTGAAACGGGTATGTATTACAAATGAAGGTCAGGTTTTTATTACGGATACCAATGAAGAAAGACTGGCCGAACATTTAAATCAATTAAAACTGAAGTTTCATTTAATCAGATTATAAAACCATTCCGTTGGCTTAACTTTGTTTTTATGTCCTCCTATTCCCTTGGTGAAGCATTGCAATCTTTTTTGAAAAGCAGCCGGCTGCGTGGCGGCATACAAGCTTTGCAGATTGAAGAAATATGGGAAACCATTATGGGAAAAACAATTGCCCGCTATACCGATAAACTTCAGATAATAGGTGACAAACTCATCATTACTACCCATGTGGCTCCTTTAAAACAAGAGTTGCTTTATCAAAAAGAAAAAATAAAGCAAAGAGTAAACGAAGCTTTAAAAGAAAAAGTTATTGCGGATGTTGTTATACTATAGCATCTATCCTTATTCAATCCTCACTCGAGGGTCAACCCATCCATACAAAATATCAGCCAGTATATTGACCAGAATAAAAAAGGTAGCCGCTATTAATACAGCGCCCATTACTACCGGATAATCCAGCTTCTCCAATGCATCAACCGTTACTTTTCCAAGCCCCTGCCATCCAAAAATATATTCAACAAAAAAAGCTCCTGCAAGTAACTCGGCAAACCAGCCGGTAACAGCAGTAATAACCGGATTGAGTGCATTCTTTAGCCCATGTTTCCATACCACTTTTCTTTTGCTCAATCCTTTGGCATAGGCCGTACGCATATAATCCTGATCCAACACATCGAGCATGGCACTGCGAGTTAATTGTGTAATGATGGCAAGCGGTCGAATTCCCAAGGTAATTGCAGGTAATATCAAATTTTGCAATGACAATCTTCTTGCTCCGGTTACTTCATCAAGCTCCATCCAACTGCCCGAAAGATGAAGCCCTGTCCAGCTGGATAATACAAAGCCAAACAAGTAAGCAATAATGATTCCCATAAAAAATGATGGTGCCGAAATGCCGATGATACTTCCAAATACGGAGGAGGTATCCATCCAGGTATTTTGTTTTGTGGCAGCAACAACGCCCAGCGGAATACCCAAGATGATAGCGATGAGCATTGCGGCTGATGCAAGTATAATCGTTCCGGGCAGCGCCTGCATCAGAATATTCCATACCGGTCTTTTGCTTTGATAAGAAATACGCAGGTATGGAATCTTTAGTCCCAGTTTTTTATCGCCACCAATAAAAATTCCTTTTAGTTTCTTTTTTGCAATTTCATTTTTTGAATGAATACAAATGGGTGATATATCGTTGAGGTAAAATAAAAACTGTTGAAACTTGGGGATGTTCTCCCCTTTCTCATTTATCAGATACAGTTCTTTTCGAATATTAGCCTGTGTGGCAGAGTCCCCGCTTTGACCCATTACCATACGTGAAGGATCGCCAAAACCCTGAAATAAAAAAAACACCAATGATACTACTCCCAGCAGCACCAAAAAACCATAAAATATTTTTTTTATTACATAACGGAGCATAGAAAACTATGGATTTCTATTTAGAGATTTTATTCAATAAAGGCAACACTCCGCTCAATTTTTTAAAACCCCATTTTCCTTCTATGGTACCTGATTTTAAGAAGTACAGTGTAGGATCTACTCTTGCCGCAGTGCGAATCGTTGTATAATCGCATTTAAAAATCTGCATATCCTGGAATCCTGTTCCCTTTATTTTCAAAGGAGCTTCTGATGGTTTGCCACTTACCATATAAACGGGAATGCCTTTTGCTTTTGCAGTGGAATATATTTTTTCAAAACTTCTTTTCCATTTTGAAACCGGTACATTAAAGTCGGTGCTGATAAGCAATAAAGCATAGGGCTGCGACAGTACAATTTGTGTGGAATCAACATCAGTACTTCCTTTCAATACAAAGCCCTTTATGGGTGGTTCGTTATTACTTCCTTTCTGAATCAACTTATCATACCGTTTTATCAATGTATATTTTTCTTCGCTGAAATCGGCAGGGAAACCGGATGCTGTGAATTCCACCGGCGTACCGCCTTTTACATAAACTTTTATGACACGACTGTTGCCATCAGGTAAGTCTTCGCTTTCATCAAGTCCTTCGGTATATTCTTTTGCATTGAAACCAGCCGGTACACTATCAGCCGAAAACTTTAAAACATTTCCGTCTTTTATATAGGAAAAAGTAATTTCAATTTTGTCGGGAATGGCGTTGGCCGGCAGCTTCATTTGCTCTGCAATATTTTTTCCTTTTTTAAAAGGCAGACAATCTACCACAGGCAGATAGTTTAACGTGTACCACTGAAATCCAAATGCAAAAACAGTAACTGCAAAAAGAGTAATGGTAGCCGGCTTAACGGGTAAAATGGGTTTTATCAATTTTTGCTTCCAGAAAAGTAATCCAATTAAAATGGTAAGCACAACATCTTTAAAAAACGATGTTTTGGAACTGATGGGAAGACAATCGCCAAAGCAACCGCAGTTTTTGGGCATACCCGTAATGTAAGTGTAACCGGTAAGAAATGTAAAGAAAAGAATTAATAAAAGTAAAAGCCAAGTAAATAATTTGATTCGCCAACCAATAAGAATGGCAAAGCCGGCAATGATTTCAAATGCATTCATCAGTACAGACATAAGTAGTGTCCAGTCGTTAAACTTAGTCATGCCCCATATTTCAAAAAACTCTTCCATCTTATAACTCAGTCCCAATGGGTCGTTAGCCTTTACAAGCCCCGAAAAGATGAAAAGTAATCCTACTAAAACTCTGGCTGTATGTACTGCATATTTCATTTACATAAGTATTAATGCAAAGACTGCATAGTTAATAATATCTAGGTAATTGGCATCTATGCCTTCGCTGATGAGTGTTTTACCGTCATTGCTCAATATTTGCCGGATGCGTTGTAGTTTCATTAAAATCAGATCCACAAAACTTTCCTGGCTCATACTGCGCCATGCTTCGCCATAGTCGTGATTTTTATCATTCATCAATTGTTTGGCAACTGCTATATATTTATCATACAAAGTGGATACTTCATTCACCGGCATTTCTTCGGGTGCATCAGCTGGTTGATCAAGCTGTATCAAACCAATAACGGCATAGTTGATGATGCCTTTAAATTCGGCAGGTATATCGTCGCCAATTTTCTGACGGCCTTTTTCTTGAATCGTACGAATGCGTTGGGCTTTAATAAATATTTGATCCACTACGGAAATGGTACGCAGCACCCGCCAGGCGGTGCCATAGTCGCGGGCTTTTTTCAAAAAAATTTCTTTGCAGGAATGAATGGCCTGGTCGTATTGTAGATTGGTATCCATAAAGGATGCAATATAATTAATAAGATGCTTTAACAGGCTCACTCTTAAAAACATTGCGCCGCCTTTGCAGCCCAATTTGTGTCAGATATGAGCATCTTGACTAACTTAATTGACTAGCAGAAAAAACAACTCAGTAACTTAACTTAGCTTTTTATTACAAACAAAATCAAATGTTTGCTCTGAATTGTAATGGACGGTTATTGAATATTGATAAGTCTATAGTAATGGGAATTATCAATATTACACCCGACTCTTTTTATAGTGGAAGCAGGTATGAGAGTCAGGATGAGATACTGAACAGGGCTGCTCAAATGATAAATGAAGGCGCCACTATTTTGGACATTGGAGGACAAAGCACCAGACCGGGCAGTACCAGGCTGCGTGACGAGGAAGAACTGGAAAGAGTGTTAGAACCAATAAGTTCTATAAGAAAAGAATTTCCCGAAATATTTATTTCTATAGATACATTTTACTCACTTGTAGCAAAAGAAGCAGTAAGAGCCGGAGCCGATATAGTAAATGATATAAGTGCCGGTAGCTTAGATGAGCAATTGATTGAAACCGTGGCTGCATTAAAAGTACCTTATGTATTGATGCACATGAAGGGCAATCCACAAAATATGCAGGAGCAAACCCATTATGAAGACGTCACTGAAAACGTTTATGCTTTTTTGAAGCAAAAAAAGGTTGAACTTTTGGATGCAGGAATAAAAGATTTAATTGTAGATCCCGGGTTTGGTTTTGGAAAAAATATCTCTCAGAATTTTGAGTTACTGAAAAACCTGTCAATCTTTAAAGATTTGGAATCTCCAATATTATTGGGCATTTCCAGAAAATCGTTTATTTATAAAACGCTTGGTATATCTGCAGCAGATGCTTTAAATGGAACTACGGTATTAAATACAATTGGACTATCAAATGGCGCTTCCATTTTGAGGGTACATGATGTAAGAGCAGCAAGAGAGGCCATTCAACTTGTAAATACATACATGCAATAAAAATGAAGAAGGCAACCAGATGGCTGCCTTCTAAACAATTTTAACCCAGATCCATAAATCAAATTCCTTCACAACTTCATTTTCACTTTGGTTTTTCAAGAGGAGGATTCAGGACAATTAGACTAAAAACGGAGCATTAATGTCAACAATCTGACGATACAAAGTTGAACCGTTTAATGATATCATCCAAGAATATCCTCTTGAGTTGCATCAATTTATTTTGGTTTCTTTTTTATTTCAGGAACGGGTTGTGCAATCGGTTGCTTATCCTGAACATCTGTAACTGTTACCTCAAAAATCAAATTTTCCCAGGGTTTTATGCCTGAGGCAGGATTAGGATTGCCAC
Source organism: Bacteroidota bacterium (assembly GCA_022708055.1). Taxonomy (GTDB): domain Bacteria; phylum Bacteroidota; class Bacteroidia; order Chitinophagales; family Chitinophagaceae; genus JJ008. Next base: position 22,998 of record JAKIZK010000010.1, on the reverse strand, counting down.
CATAAGCTAAAACAGAAGGGATGTAAAATTTTGCAACTGCACCTTTGCGCAGCAATTTTACACCATCATTAAAACCTTCGGTCATACCGGGAGCATCTACTTCAAAACTTAATGGCTCTACATGATGAAATGCAGTATCCGTATTACTGTCAAACACTCTACCATCAAAAGTCAAACCTTTATAATTTAGAGAAACATACTTACCGGAGTCAATCAGATTCCCGGTTCCCGGGTTGATGATTTGTACAAATGCACCTGATGAAGTTTTCTGTGTTACAATTTTCTTATCGTCCAACCACTTTTTAATTACGATTCCTTCTTCCTCCAGTTTTTGTTTTTTCTCTTTCTCTGCTTTTGCCATCAGTTCTTTTTGTTCTTGCTCCTGGCGGGGTCTGTCTTTTTCCATTGCTGCATTGTAATCTATCATGGCAATACTATCGTTGTCATAAGTTTTTAATATGCGTAATGTCGTTACAATTCGGTCACCCTTTTTTGCCGTTGGTGGCAGTTGTTCTTGTCGGTTGATTAATGTATCTGCCATTTGAACAATAACAGCACTGTCTCCCACTTTCATCATTTTTAGCACTTCCAGAATATTATATGAATTTCTAAGCGGTTGCATTTTTAAGAATACAGGAGCCTTTCCATAGCTCGAGAAAAATACCGAGTCATTGATTTTTGCAGTAGCTTCCATTTTTACAACTAATCCTTCACGAATCAAGGAATCTTTAGTACTTGCCGGGAAAATTTTATATAATAATCCACTCGGTGTTTTTTTGTAATCAACTTTATTGCAGGCAAACATTGTTATCGCTGCCATTAAAATCAAGTACACATTTACTTTTTTCATCTTTACTTTTTTTGATTTGATTTTATGTGTTATTGTAATTGACTTTTATTCTCTTTCATTGCTGCTTTAAATTTCTTTATGGTATCTTCCAGACTTTCGCTGCTGCGTCCACCGGCAGCATTGTAATGCCCGCCTCCCTCAAAAAAACGGCGTGCAAAACTATTGCAGTCAAATGTTCCTTTACTTCTGAAGCTCCATTTTCTTTCCTCATCGCGGTCTATTACTAAGGCTACCAGTTTCATACCTTGTATAGATTGAGGGAAATTAACCAGCCCTTCGGTATCGCCGGTTTTTATCTGGTACTTTAGCAAATCTGATTTTGGAATAGCAATGAGTACGGTATTGTATTCGTAAAAGACTTCCATGCGATGCAATAATACATGGCCGGTGAAGCGTAATCTGTTTTCTAAAAAATTATCAAATAATTTATCATGAACTTTTTCGTGATTCAACCCTCTTGTTTTCAAATCGGCAACCAGTAAATGTACATTGCTGGTAGCCGCAGGAAAGCGAAATGAACCGGTATCGCCAACCACGCCGGCATAAATACATTCGCAGACCGCTTCATTTAGTTTATTAGCATTGCCCGAAGCATTAATAAAATCGTAAATCATTTCGCAGGTAGAACTTTTTGAAGTATCGCTCCAGCCATATTGAAATGAGGTTTCATCCGGTTCGCGGTGGTGGTCAATTAAAATTTTGGTGCAGGATATGCTTTTTAATTTTTCAGCCAGAGATTTTGTACGAGAAAAATGATTATAGTCAAGACAAAAAAGCCAGTCAATTTGATCTAACAACTGATCTGCAATCGTTTTATCTTTTTCATAATCTATAACTTCATCTGCACCCTGCATCCAGTTTACCCAGCCGGCCCAGTTGGTAGGAGAAATAACGGTAACCTGATGTCCAAGTTGTTCCAAAACATTTTTCAAAGCCAGTGAAGAGCCCATGGCATCAGCATCGGGCTTCATGTGCGTAGTAATTGCAATCTTTTTGGGTTGCAAGAGCAAAGGGAATATATGCTGTATGGGTTCCATAAAAATGTGTGCGAAGATACGGGTTTCGGTTGCATCGTGAAATAGTAAGTAAAGCTGAAATAATACAATGGTAACTACTTAGATGTGGCTCCTTTGTTTTAGAAAATGGATTGAAATTAAAAGAATATTTCAGCCATCTTGCCCTACCTTTGCGGCGCAAAAACAATTAAAGAAATTATGAGTAACAGAACATTTACAATGATCAAGCCGGATGCCATGAAAAATGGTCATGCCGGCGCTATTTTAGACAGAATTATTAAGGAAGGTTATAAAATAAAAGCATTAAAGATGCTAAAACTATCTGCCGAAAAAGCCGGTGAGTTTTATGCGGTGCATAAGGAAAGACCTTTTTATGGCGAGCTGGTTGATTTTATGAGCAGCGGACCAATCATTGCTGCAATTCTTGAAAAAGAAAATGCTGTTGCTGCTTTTCGTGAGTTGATCGGCGCTACCAATCCTGCTCAGGCTGCTGAGGGAACAATACGTAAGTTGTTTGCAACCTCGGTTGGCGAAAATGCAATACATGGCAGCGATAGTGATGAGAATGCATTGATTGAAGGAAGTTTTATGTTTTCCGGATTAGAGCAATGCTAAATATTTTTTTTTAAACAAAATTAAAAGCCGGTTTGAAATATTTCAGACCGGCTTTTTTGTATTGTAATTGGTTCTATCGTTCAAATAGAAAATATTTTTCATCCAACGTCTTTATTAAATCTCCACTTGGAAATATTAGTTCGGCAACCATTTTCATCCGAATTTTTCCAGATCCCGGAATTTCATCATAGGGCAAAAACAAGGTGAGATCTTTATAATCAGATTCATCATAGTTCGGTTTTATGCTTTTGTAAACAGCCAATTGTCCACTCTTACTTCTATACGTTGAAGTTTTTCCTTCTACTTTATCGCCATTGCGTAGTTTGAAATAAACGGCAGCATAAGCTTCAACCCCTTTCATATTAATAGTAGAAAAATTAAGATGAATTCTTAAACCCAGTTCACCTTTCTCAGTATAATCATAGTCCACCTTCATTTCATGAAATAAAACATCCGTCTTCATTTCAGAAACTGCATCGGCTGGGCTACCCGGTTTTGTAAATTCAAAATCGTAATAAGTAAGCCTGCTAATCATGCCTCCGGCTTTATAGATAATTTTTGCATCCAGTGTAAGATCGTATAAACCGGGCTCTAGGTCAAACTCGGCATAGGGCATAAAGAGCTGCATGTCTTTATACACAGCGGGATCGTAGTTTGGTTTGATGGCCTTATATATCGCTACATCGCCAGCCGTACTTACATATTTATCATTGTTATCTTTCAGTACGCCAGCAATTTCATCGTTATATGAATAATAGATGGCTATAAAAGCATCCATTCCTTTCATGTTATATGTAGTAAAGGATAGATGAATTTTCATACCCAATACATCATTCTCCTTTACATCATAATCTATCCAAATGGAATCATAAACGGCACTAGGTTCGGCTGTAAGGGGTTTGAAATACTCTTTCGCTTTTGCTTGTGAAGCAAAAAGAATTGAAAAACAAGTCAGCAAAGAAAGTAATCCTTTTTTCATTTTTTTTGATTACAATTCTAAAATTAAATAAAAAAAACAAAACTTTCCTATTCTAAATTTCTTTGACGCTTTTGACTTTATTTTCCACCGGATTTAAAGTAAATCCTGCCTTGCGTAGCAAATTAATTACTCCTTTTTGTCCGGGCAAGTGCCCCGCACCTACTGCTATTACTAATGATTTACCGGGCAAAATTTCTTGAAGCTTAGTTACCCAGTTTACATTACGATGATAAAGTAAAATGTCTGTAAATGAGGCTAATCCTGCATCAGTATCAATCATAAATGCTTCCAGTTTTTTTAAATCCTGTCTTCTGTAAGCATCAAACATTTCTAAAAGTTGTTTGTTGTCTTTATCTCCTGTGGTAGCACTATCAATATATTGTACTAATTGCTGCGCCTGTAAGTGGTAAGGGATACTATCCAATACACCGGCCTGATAGGCCATTGTCTCCAATCCCTTTACGTCTTTATTATTTTTTTCTGCTTCAGCCATTACGATTTGTTCCATCATCGCAGTTTTTTCGCAAGGCAATGCATTTTGTTCCAGCATGGATGCAGCCAGTAGCGGTTTAAAAGTTTGTAACATGCCAAAGGGCAACATTGAATTATTATCGTTAAAATATTTTTTTACTTTTTCATAATCAGATTTCGAAAGCAAGTCTTCTAAAGTTGTATCGCCTCTCATTTTCATTTTGCCAAGTGCACCAAACATTTCCATCATATTATCCATGTCCACTTCAAGATAAACTTCGTCGCATTCGGCAATTGCCTTTTTCAGGTTATTACTCAGCATGGCATCTTCAGCACATAACATGTGCATGGTGCCAAATAGATAGGAAGGCTTTGTAAGTCCATTGCCGCTTATTTTCCATAGCAAACTGTTCTCTATTTCCTCATTTGCTGATTTCTCTTTAGTAGCATTGCTCGTTTTTTGTGAGCAGGCAGATAATAAGGAAAGACTAAAGAGTAAAAAACTGCTTACATATTTCATGAAGTATATATTTATTCTAAATTGATTAAAAAGTTTTGAAAATTGAAGCAATGATTAAACCGATTTTGTTAGTTATGCCTTACTGTCAGATTCTTTATAAAAAACCTCTGTCCAATGGCGTGAAAAACCAGTATTCCAGTTTACCTGCATTTCTAAATCGGGAATGGGCATGCCCAACTCCTGTTTTAGAGCCAGCAATGGCAAATTGACTCCGGCACCCAAAGCTGCTGCTATGGTACCCTGCACTCTCGGATTAATTTCCAATATCATATAATTGCCGTTTGTATCTTTTTTTACCTGAATTCCAATATTGCCATGCAAATTAATTTCTTTGATGATTTGTGTGCAATAAGATATGATGGATTCATTTTGTTCAAATCTTCCTTCGGTCGTTATACCGTTAACTATTTTTTTTCTTATTCGGGGCAATACCAAAATCGCTTTGCCGTGATGCGCCAGGCAATCCACTGAATATTCTTCACCGGGCAAGTATTCGCTTACCAGCAGTTGTGGAAAGGCTGCCGAAGATAAAATTCTGACAGCATCAGCATAGCTGATATAGGTTGCATTGGGTTTGTGATTAAATAACAAGTCTATTTCATCTATTTGAGGACTAATAATCCGAAATCCCCTGCTGCCATTTGCAATAGCAGGTTTGAAGCAAACTGTTTTTTGTGGATAACCTAATGATGCTACTGCAGAGATAAACTGGTCGACGGTTTCTACAATATGAAATGAAGGAACAGTAATGCCTCGCCATTGTAAAAATTCATATAGTTTACTTTTATTATTCGCAATTTCAAGCGATGCAGCATCGGACACCAGCACTTTTGTTCCGGTGCTTTCAATTTCCTTTTTATTTTCGGCAAGCCATATCAATTCCTTTGTAACTAATGGCAATAAAATATCGGGCTTTTGTTGTTTGCAAATTTTTAGAATGGCTTCTAAAAATTGAGGATCTGTTGCCGAAGGAATCGTAACAAACTCATCAGCCAAGTATTTGCCTATGGCATCGCTGTTTGCATCAGCAGCCATTACAGAAAATCCCTGCTGTTGTTTCAGGCATTTGATAATACCTGCCGCACCCGGCGCACCCCCACCTGTCATTAATATTTTTACAGTGCTCACGGTTTAAATGTAAATCGGAAAAATCAAATTCTGAAATGAAAGATTATCACACAGCCGCTTCTTCGCCATAAAGCTGGTCTTTATATTTTAGTGAAGGTGATGCAATAAATGAACCAATTCCCAAACGATCCCACTTTGCATCTACGGCAGTAATGGTTTTATCATCCGCTACAATGATATTAGGCCAGTCTCTTTGAAAATTGTCATACTCTTTGGTTTTACGGGTTCCATCCAATCCCATGCAGGCTATATATTTTCCGTTTTCATTATACTTTTTAAATAAATGAAAATCTCTTTTAGGATCCAGATTATTGCAGAAACGCCAAAGTGCAGTAGCCAGATCGCCTGCATTTACAGTATGCTCAACATAAAGAATCATTTTCAAGCCTTTCAGCGTTTCCATATTACAAACTTGCTCATGCAATTCTTTTATATGCCCGATTTTGTTTTTTTCAACCCCCACAATTAAACAAGGGATTTCATTTTTGATAAGCGAAATATTGACCGACTTAATTTCAGGAAAATGTAGAATCAGCAAATTTTCGTTCCAACTTGTGTCAATTTTCACTTCTTCAAATTGTTCGTCCATTTCTTCTTCAAACTTATGTGTACCGTCAATACACATTTTGCCACCAAAACCTAATTTGCTGCAACTATGATCCAGCACATCCATGGGGCCGGCCGAAAAACTGATATCTGTTGCCGGATTCAGGTTTTTAAAAACTTCTTTTGCAAGTGTCAGATAGTTTTGAATCTTAATTTCGCCACTGGCAAGCACCAGTATTTTATTAAACATCATTTGTCCGGCACCCCACATAGCATTCATTACTTTTAATCCCTGACCTGCATAGTCCTTCTTAATTTTTGTAATCACCAGATTGTGAAAAACACCTTCTACCGGCATATCCATATCTGCAATTTCAGGCACCAATGTCATTTTTATAGGGGCTAAAAAAATTCTTTCGGTAGCCTTACCCAGCCAGGCATCTTCCTGCGGCGGTATGCCTACGATGGTGGCCGGGTAAACCGGATTTTTTTTATGAGTAATGGCTGTGATATGAAAACGTGGATACCAGTCGGGCAATGAATAATAACCGGTATGGTCGCCAAATGGTCCTTCCCAAATCAACTCATCATCGGGATCAACATATCCTTCAATAATAAAATCAGCATCGGCAGGTACTTCAATTTCAGGTTGTGTGATGCATTTGACCAATTCCACTTTTCTTTTTCTAAGAAAACCTGCAAGCATGTATTCATCTACATTTTCGGGCAAAGGTGCAGTAGCAGAATAAGCATAAACCGGATCGCCGCCTAATGCCACGGCTACCGGCATTCGTTTATTCAATTTTTTATATTCATTAAAATGTTTGGCACTTACTTTATGCTTGTGCCAGTGCATACCGGTAAGTGCAGGGCCAAATACCTGCATACGATACATACCAACGTTTCTGGTATTGGTGATGGGGTCTTTTGTGTGAATAACGGGAAGCGTAACAAAGGGTCCTCCATCCTTTGGCCAGCAGGTAATAACTGGGAGTTTGGTAATATCAGGTGTGGACATGACCACTTCCTGACAAGCACCTCTCCCCTTTTTTACTTTTGGCATCCAGGATGCAAACTCACTCAACCTGGGCAGTAATTTCAATTTATCAATAATGCTTTCTTTTGGCGAAGCAATTAACTTGAAAAGCCCTTCAATTTCTTGCGCAATTTCATCAAGTTGATTTACACCTAATGCAAGGCAAATTCTTTTTTCACTTCCATAAGCATTCATCAATACGGGAAAGTTATAGCCGGCGTTTTCAAATAATAATGCCTTACCACCGCCCGGTTGTTTGCTCATGCGGTCGGTTATTTCTGCAATTTCAAGATGCGGATCCACAAAGGTTTGAATGCGCAGCAACTCTCCGTTTTTTTCAAGTGTTTCAATAAAATGCTGTTGATTTTTAAATGCCATATAGCAAAGTTAAAGCTGAAGCGGCAGATACATTGTCATTTTCCCGCCTATCATTAATTTTTTATATCCAAATTCAGTTTACTTACTTTTAATCCCCTAAACTTTAAAACATGAAGCTCAAACATTTTATTTCATTTGCCGGCACAATCCTTTTCGTGTTAGCATCTTGCAAAACAAAAAAATCGGGAACTGATAGTGATAAGATGGATGTACTGGCAGCAAATATGGATACTACCGTGAGTCCGGGTGAAGATATTTTTGAATATGCCAATGGTGGATGGATAAAGAAAAATCCGATTCCTGCCGATCAGTCATCATGGGGTATTGGCAACCTGGTAATTGAAGAAAATTTAAAAAGATTGCGTGAAATATCAGAGAAATCAGCTGCCGCAAAAGCAGCAAAAGGAAGTGATGAACAAAAAATTGGCAACTTCTGGTCAATGGGAATGGACAGTGCCAAAATAGAAGCCGATGGATTAAAACCATTACAATCTTATCTTGATAAAATAAATGCAATTACGGATGTAAAATCTCTGGTAGCAACTGTAGCTGATTTGAAAAAAATAGGTTCCAGTACTTTGTTTTCAGATTTTGTAACACAAGATGACAAGAATAGTGAAGTAATGACTTACAAACTATGGCAAGGCGGTTTGGGCCTGCCTGAAAGAGAATACTATTTTAAAAATGACAGCACAACTAATAACATTCGTACTCAATATCAAAAATATATTACTGATATATTAACTATGGCGGGCGATGAACCCAATGCCGCAGCGAGTGCTGCTAAAAACATTCTGGCTTTGGAAATAAAGTTGGCAAAGGCCAGCAGAAAACTGGAAGACCTGCGTGATCCTTATGCGAATTATAATAAAATGGCCATAAACGATTTGAGCAGGATGAATGCTTCCATTGATTGGGCTAATTATCTTAATGTTACCGGTGTAAAAGGAATTGACTCAATTATCGTTGGTCAGCCCGAGTTTTTTAAAGCATTGGACAATGAATTAAAAACTACTCCATTGGCCGACTGGAAGAGCTATTTGAAATTTAACCTGATCAGTGATTTTTCAGGAGCATTGCCCGAAAAATATGGGATTGCTGCGTTTGAATTTGGAAAACTGTTTAGTGGTGCAAAAGAAAGAAGACCCAGATGGAAAAGAGTAATCAATGCTGAAGAAGGTGCTATGGGAGAAATGCTGGGAAAACTTTATGTAAAAGAATTTTTTAATGAAAAAACCAAAAATCGATACGAAGATCTGGTAGAAGCAATACGTGGTGCATTAAAAACCAGAATTGAAAAACTGACCTGGATGAGCGACAGCACCAAGCAAAAAGCCTTTGCAAAACTGGCTGCCATTAAAAAGAAAGTGGGCTATCCTGACAAATGGAAAGACTTCAGTAGTATGGAAATTGGAAAAGAAAGTTATGCGCAAAATTTAATGAATGCACGTAAATGGTGGCATGAATATGAAATGAATAAACTGGGCAAACCGGTAAACAGAGATGAGTGGGAAATGACACCACAAACCTATAATGCATATTACAATCCATCCAACAACGAAATTGTATTACCCGCCGGCATTTTTACTGTGCCCGGATATAGAGATGAGGAGCTGGATGATGCCGTTGTTTATGGCTATGCAGGAGCCTCCACCATTGGACATGAAATTACGCATGGTTTTGATGATGAAGGCCGGCAATTTGATGCCAAAGGAAATCTCGTAAGCTGGTGGACTGCTAAAGATGAAGAAGCATTTAAGAAAAGAGCAAATGTGATTATTAAACAGTTTGACGATTACGAACCTGTTTCCGGTTATCGCATAAACGGTAAAGCAACAACCGGAGAAAACATTGCTGACCTGGGCGGTATTCTTTTAGGAATAGATGCATATAAACAAACAGAGGAGTATAAAGCAAATAAAAATAAAGCAGGTCTTACGCCCATGCAACGATATTTTATGGGATATGCATTGGGTTGGCTGGGGCATACCCGTGAGGAGCAATTGAAAAATCAATTATTAACAGATGTACATTCACCGGCCAAATATCGTGTAATAGGCCCGTTTGAAGATGTAGATGAGTTTTATACCACCTTCAATATAAAGCCCGGCGACAAGATGTACCGTGCCGATAGTTTAAGAGTAAGAATCTGGTAAAGATTTTTTCTGAAAAAAAAAATAATCACACAGTTTCATTTTAGCTGTGTGATTTTTTTTGTGCAAATGAAAATGTGGTTAGTTTTTCCCAAAAGTTCAATATAGCTATGGCGATAGGTAAATGAATGGGTATTTGATGTCATCAATGGTATCCCAATGTTTGGTAATCCAGTTTCGTTGTTTATGTGGAGGCTCATTTTATTAGCCCTGGTTGGTCTTTTGTCTGTGCTGCAATATCCACACACAAGAACAACAGCGACGTGCTGTTTTTACTGAACATCTGCAATGGTTCATAAAAATATTTTTCGTTGCAACTAAATAGCAATTTTATTAACTTTACTGTATAATTTCAGTGATTTTGAAACAGACAGTAGCGTTAATCGCTAAGAATATAAGGCGCTTGAGAGATATAAAGCACCTTTCTCAAAAAGAAGTGTGCGCAGATTCAGTTGTGCCACAAGGTCAATGCTGACGAATTGAATATGGAAAAGTAGAACCTTCCATATCTACTTTAGGAAAATTGGCTTCTGAATTAAAAAAGCCTTATTCAAAATGATTGATTTGGAGTTAACTAATATGCGGATGAAGGATAATTTACAAACTTTAATTGCTCAATAATATGTACACATATAAAATTCATTTACACAAAGAAACCGAAGGAGGTTTTACGGTTACTGTTCCTGCGTTACCGGGTTGTATTACCTATGGCGAAAATGTGGACGAAGCTATTGCTATGGCAAAAGAAGCAATTGAACTGTATATTGAAGAATTGCAGGAAAGAGGCGAAGCCATACCCGATGATAGCAATACGTTGGAATACTCTTTAAACCTTGAAGTAGTATGAACCTTAGCCCAAAGCGACTGATAAAATTTTTAGAATACAACGGATATATTTTTAAACGTGCCAAAGGTTCGCATCAACTCTATCACAACCCCGTTACCAATAAAACGGTTATTGTGCCTGTACACGGTGGTAAGAATATGAAAAAAGGTACTTTCCTTGCTATCATTAAACAAGCCGGATTGGATAAAAACGATTTGGACTAAATAAGCCGTGCTTAATTTTTACTCTTGGCAATCTTCAAATTTCCAATGATAAATTCTACCAATTTTCAAATCTAATTCTTGCCAAGAGGTACCATTTTCATTCAACCTCATTTACCCTTACCCAATTTTGAAACCGTTTACTGATAAACTCCGGTACGATATGGGTTTGTATTCGTTGTGGTTTGCCTGCACACCTAACCAAACACTAGACCAACAGCAGCGTGATGCTTTTACAGAACTCCTGCTTCGGCTAAATCACACAGTTTCATTTTAGCTGTGTGATTTTTTTTGTGCAAAGGGAAATGTGGTTTGTTTATTTTTGAAACAGGCCTTTATATTCAATTCCCAGCCCGGGCTTTTGACTATATCCTATTTTTCCAAAATCATATTCAATACCCGTTGCCAGATCTTCGGCGAGCAACAAAGGCCCATCCATATCCACATGGTCGATAAAAGGAAGTAAATGGGCAATTGCGGCCGAACCAATAGTTGATTCGTTCATACAACCTACCATTACTTTTAACCCGGCTTTGCGGGCATGGGTTATCATTCTTCTGGCAGGTGTAATGCCGCTGCATTTTGTAAGCTTAATATTAATGCCATGAAAATGGCCAATACATTTTTCAACATCTTCTTCTTCTACACAAGCTTCATCGGCGTATAATGGCAGGGATGATTCTTTGTACAATACCTTCATCCCTTCCCAGTTGTCTTTTGCCAGTGGTTGTTCTACCAATTCAACACCCAGTTCTTTAAGTTTTGGAATCAGAGCAAGTGCTGTTTCCAAATCCCAGGCCGCATTTGCATCAACTCTCAATACAGCATGGGTATGCTCACGCAATGCTTTTACAATTCCCAGATCGTCGGATGTACCCACTTTTATTTTATAGATGGGCCAGGGTTTTTCTTTCATTTTGGCAACCATCGTATCAATATTGTCAATACCTATGGTATAATCTGTCAAGGGATTCTTTGAAATATCGCCGCCCCAGAGTTCGTACAGTTTTTTATTTCTGAGTTTGCCGAATAAATCCCAACCGGCAATGTCTAAAGCACAGACCAGAAAATTATTTTTGGGGAACAAGTGATGCAGGTAATGCCAGTATCTTTCAGGGTCGGTAAATGCAAATTTTTCTACCATTTGTTTTCTGGCTTCCAGATCAGCCTGCATTTTCTCAACCGGAATATTATAGTATGCAATGGCACAGGCTTCACCATAACCTTTCAGGCCCATGTGCTCCAGTTCAACTACAAAAGTAGGTTGATGTGTTTTGGTGCCTTTAGAAATGGTAAATGGATACTTAAATGCTAATTGATGGATATGATATGAAACTTTCATGCAGCAAAAATAGTCTAACCTTTATTTTGAAATCAAAACTTATTTTACAATAGCCACTACTTTAGCTGTATCTTTTTTTGCTATACGCATGATTCGGAACACTTCACCATAATAAGCGGCAGTATCTGCATTTATGATAACTGATGGCGTATCTACTAATTGTTTGTATTTTAATATTTCCTGATGAAGCAATGAATCAAAATGTTCGTTTGCCACTTTGGTTTTACCGATGTAAAAATTCTGGTCTTTATCTACCGAAACGGCAATATTTTTCTGATTTGTTTTCGTATCGCTGGAGGCTCTCGGATTGTTTAGTTTCATCATCTTCAATGTATGTGTAGCCGCCACTATCATAAAGAACATCATACCGATAAAGAGGATGTCCACCAGGGTATCGGTAAATATCTCCGTCTCTTGTTTATGTTTTTTTCTGAGTTTCATGTGTTCTGTTTTGTTTGATGAATTTGCTCCATGTTATTCGCCATAAAAAAAAGATATGTCAGTTTCTATGGCTCATTTCATGGTTATCTGGTTTTAGCGGGTAGGCTCCTGAAGTATATCCAGAAAATCGGATGATGCCGCTTCCATACGATTGGCAACTTTATCAATTTTAGTATTCAGATAATTGTAAGCGAAATATGCGGCTAAGCCTATCATCAATCCGGTAATAGATGTGATTAATTTGGTATATATACCACCGGCCAAATCGCCCAGGTCAAATCCTGAATCTTTGATACCGGAAAACAACTGCATCATACCCACCAGTGTACCCACAAACCCGAAAATGGGTGCTGCCTTTGCTACAATAGAAAGTACGCCCAGATTTTTTTCTAATTTGTACATTTCCAAAGTGGCAACATTCTCCATACTTTTTTCAATACTGTCGATGGGCTTACCAATTCGTTGAATGCCTTTATCTACTACCCGTGCTACAGGATTGTTGGTATTTTTTGCAAAACTTCTGGCGGCTGAAATATTTCCGCTCACAATATTATCACGAATGATGTTCATAAAATTGTCATCAATCTTAGAAGCAGCTTTGATGGCTAATACTCTTTCTGCAAAGAAGTAAACAGCTAAAGCCAGCATAATGCCAATAGGAATCATCAACCATCCTCCCGCCATTATTAATTCTCCAAAACTGATATGTCCGTCTCCGTTTCTGTCAGCAGCAACATGTTTTACCACCTGGGTTACATTTTCTGCAATTTGTAAAAGATCAATCATAGTTTTTTTTCTTTAGGTGTAAAAATAGGTGTTGAATGTTTGTTTGTTTTTATCGTTTATCAACAGTTGTCAATAAGCAATGCAGCTACAACGAAAAAAATAGTGCCACGTTGTAATTGTTGTTTAAGTTTTAGAGTTCTTTAACAAGATGTACCGGCAATTTAATATGGGTTTTCAAATAAAAAACATCAAAGTCAGCATAAAAAGAAAGGCACATTTTCATTGGAGAAATGTGCCTTTCTTATAGAAAAATATCCTGCCGAAAAATAATTAGCTTTTTGTGCCGGCCTGTTTTACCATCAGCGCCTGAATTTGCTTCATAGTGCCTTCCATACCATCAGGACTGCCATCCAGAAAAATGACGTTGCCCTTGCCATATTCTGCAAAATTCTTAACGGCTTCTGTCCACATGCTGAATAAAATTACATTGGTATCCAGATTTGCTTGTTTCATTTGTTCTGCGGCTTCCGTCATACCTCTTGCCACCTCCTGGCGGAACAGTGCTACACCCTGACCACGAAGTCTTGCTGCTTCTTTTTCCGCTTCAGCTGAAATTTTGATTGCATTTCCTTCCGCTTCTGCAGACTTAGTTTTTGTAATTAATAAAGCCTGACCTTCATTTTCGGCAGCTGCTTTCAGGTTATTACTGGCTACTACTTTACTCATGGAGTCAAGAATCATTTTGTCAAAAGTAATGTCGTTGATTTGAAGGTCCTGCAAATGATAACCCCAGCCTTCCAGCGTATGATCTATTTCTGCTTTTACATATTCTACAATTTCTTTACGAAGCCCCAAAATTTCCGCTTGCTTTTTGGTTGCAACAAATGAACGGATATTTCCTTCAATAGTTCTGATAAGTGCCTGCATCAGGTCTTTATCAGCAAAAAATTTAAAAGCCACTTTCTTCACTGTTTCTTCATCAGCATTTTGTACAGAGTACAATAGCATACTTTTGAAATAAACATTTGCCTGATCGGCAGTTACAGCCTGAAACTCCAGTTCAACGGATCGGTTTTGTACTGAAACTTTTCTAAATACAGTTTCCAGTATTGGAATTTTCATGTTTAGACCCGGTCTTGCCACACGTTGATATTTTCCAAACATGGTAATAACCCCAATATAACCCTGATTGATGGTAAATAGGGAACCGAAAAAGATAATTACTAAAACGATGATCCACCAGTTTTGAGAAAGCCATACTCTGATATCCATAAAATTAAAATTTTAAGTATGCAAGATACAACTAACTTTTTTCAAACCATACTTGAGCCAAATGCACCATTGTTTCTACCGCTTTATTCATATCCTGTACGCTGATGTGTTCCAGCTTGGAATGAATACCCTGTTCTCCTGCAAATAAATTGGGGCAAGGCAAACCCATAAATGAAAGCCGGCTGCCATCGGTGCCACCTCGTATGCTTTCCATTTTTACCGAAAGGCCAGCTCTTTCAATGGCTTCCTTTGCATAAGCCACTACCTGTGGATGCAGGTCCAGCATTTCTTTCATATTGCGATACTGCTCGGTAACCTTAAATTCAAAACTCGCTTTGGGATAGGTGCGTAACCGTTCTTCTATTTGTGTTCTTAAATAATCTTCTTTTTTGACAAGTCCCGCAGTTTCAAAATCGCGGATGATAAAATCAATAGTACATTTTTCGGCTATACCTTCCACCCTTACCGGATGAATAAATCCTTTTTTACCATCAGTAGATTCGGGCGACAATCTGTCCTTTGGCAATGCTGCTAAAACTTCTCCCGCAATCTTCATAGCATTTATCATTTTATCTTTTGCATAGCCCGGATGAGAAATTACACCATGAATGGTAACCCTTACACCATCGGCACTAAAGGTCTCATCTTCCAGTGCGCCTGCATCGCCGCTATCTAATGTATAACCAAAATCAGCCCCCAGTTTTTTAAGATCAACCTTATCTACCCCACGGCCCACCTCTTCATCAGGTGTGAATAATATTTTGATGGTGCCATGTGCTACCTGCGGATGAGTCATCAAAAAATTAGCCATGTCCATTATTTCAGCAACACCTGCTTTATCATCGCTGCCCAATAAAGTAGTACCAGATGCCGTAATTATATCATTTCCAATTTGTGTTTTCAGATAAGGAAATTCGCTTATGCTTATTACCTGATTTGCATCATCGGGCAAAACAATATCTTGCCCTTGAAAATTTTTATGTAAGATGGGTTTTACGTTTTTGCCGCTACAATCGGGTGCTGTATCCATGTGCGCACAAAAACAAATAACCGGAACATCCTTTTTTACATTTGAAGGAATGGTTGCATAAACATAGCCCCATTCATCCATGTGTGTATCAGTAAGTCCCATTTGCAACAATTCAGCGGCTAATATTTTTCCAAGGTCTTTTTGTTTTTCCGTACTGGGATATGTGTTCGACTGCGGATCGCTTTGTGTATCTATTTGTACATAGCGCATAAAACGCTCTGATGCTGTAAATTGATATTTTGAAAACATAAGTCAAAAAAATTTGGGTAACGAATATACAGAAAAGAAAATGGCTTGTGTTTTTGAGGGAACACAAACCATTTATAATGTAGTGTAAAAAAAATTAAGGAAGAATAATAAGCGGTTTGTTTCCTACAATCTCTACAAGCTCCAAATCAAAAATCAGATCGTGACCTGCCAGCGGATGGTTTGCATCCAGCATCACCGAGTTTTCTTTTATCTCCACCACGGTTACCTGTGTTTGATGTCCTTGTTGATCACTCATCATTAATGGCATTCCGGTTTCAATTTCCATTTCGGGAGGAAACTGTTCTTTAGGAAATTCAAATATCATTTCTGCATTGCGTGCGCCATAGGCTGCTTCTGCCGGAATATTAATTGTCTTTTTCTCACCAACCGTCATTCCCGTCACGCCATCATCAAAGCCTTTAATTACCATACCACTGCCCACCTCAAATTCCAATGGTTCTCTGCCTGCTGAGGTATCAAATGTTTCGCCGGAAACTAATTTACCATGATAATGTACTTTTACTTTGTCACCACTTTTTACTTGTGCCATTTATTAAATTTTTAGGGCTGCAAGTTAGCTTTAATTCTGCTAAGCAACCCTTTTAATATTTATTATAGTCTTATAATTATTTTACTGAAATTTGGTGAAATAACTTTATAAAATCAATCTTTCATTCATGAGAAAAATATTCACTTGCATTGTGGCCTTTTTTGTGATAGCAGTTTCGGTATTAAAAGCACAAACAGCTATTCCCGGAGCAGATAGATTAGATGTTTATCTTCCATTAATTAAAGGCAAGAAAGTTGGCATTTTTGCCAACCAGACTTCCATTGTAGGAAAAACGCATTTAGTAGATACCCTTCGTAAACTGGGTGTAAAGATCAGTGTCATTTTTGGCCCCGAACATGGATTTAGAGGAACAGCAGACGCAGGTGAAAAAGTGGCCAACTATGTAGATAAAGAAACGGGCATTCAGGTCGTGTCATTATACGGCAGCAAGCGTTATCCTTCGGCTGAAGATTTAAAAGATGTGGATGTTATGATTTTTGATTTGCAGGATGTAGGTTGCCGTTTCTATACTTATATCAACTCCATGCAGGATTTTCTGGAAACAGCCTTGATCCATCACAAACCATTATTATTGCTTGACCGGCCCAATCCCAATGGATTTTATGTAGATGGACCCGTATTAGATTTAAAATATAAAAGCGGAGTAGGCAAACAACCCATTCCCATTGTGTATGGCCTTACGATGGGCGAATATGCAATGATGCTGCTGGGGGAAAAATGGCTGAGCAAAGAGGCAAACGAAGTAAACGCTTATAACATTACCACAAAACCAACAACAGATACTCCATTTCATTTTATGGTAATTAAATGCAAGGATTATACGCACAATACAAAGTATGAATTGCCGGTAAAGCCGTCGCCCAATCTGCCCAATATTCAATCAATTTATTTATATCCTTCCACTTGTTTCTTTGAAGGCACCGTTTTGAGCGAAGGCCGGGGTACTACAAAGCCATTTCAGGTATTTGGTCATCCGTCCTATCCAAAAACACTTTATAGCTTTACCCCCAATCCCAACGAAGGTGCTAAAAGCTCGAAATTATATGGACAACAATGTTATGGATGGGATTTGAGCGGCCCGGTTGATGATGTATTGGCAAAAACGGGTACTCAAATTCAACTCAAGTGGTTGATAGAAGCGTATAAATTGTTTCCGGATAAAAATAATTTTTTCCTGTTGCCAAAATCAGGTAAAATGGAAGAATCTTTTTTCAACAAACTTGCAGGCAATAATGATTTGTGGCAACAAATAAAAGCCGGAAAATCGGAAGCCGAAATAAGAAAAAGCTGGGAACCCAAACTAAGTGAATACAAACTCATCAGAAAAAAATATTTGTTGTACGATGATTTTGCTCCTATTAACCGCAAGCTAAACCCCATCAGATAAGGAGCATAAACTTTATCTTAAACTTTGTTTTTCATGATTAGTATTTAAGATACTTGGGATGAATATTTACCTTCGTCCCTATGTTAGAATATCAGCTAAAAAACAAAGCAAGCGGCCCGGCTACATTTAACCTGGCCTTATATGGAATGCGCATTGTATTTATGGGTACACCTGAATTTGCAGTAGCCTCATTAGATGCTTTGAAAAAAGCGGGTTTTAATATTGTAGGCGTCGTTACTGCTCCCGACAAACTTGCCGGACGAGGAATGCAATTGCAGCAAAGTGCTGTAAAAAAATATGCATTGGAACAGGATCTTAAAATTTTGCAACCGGAAAAATTAAAAAACCCGGATTTCTTAGAGGAATTAAAAAATCTTCATGCCGATTTGCAGGTAGTGGTTGCTTTCAGAATGTTGCCGGAAGTGGTTTGGAATATGCCTTCAAAGGGAACAATTAATCTACATGGAAGTCTGTTGCCACAATATCGTGGAGCCGCACCCATCAACTGGGCTGTCATCAATGGGGAAAAAGAAACCGGCGTTACCACATTTAAATTAAAACATGAAATTGATACAGGAAATATTCTGTTGCAACGAAGTTTTCCAATTGGTGAAGATGAAACAGCCGGAGAAGTACATGATAAGATGAAAGAGATTGGAGCTCAGCTATTGGTAGAAACGATTAAAGGAATATCCGAAGGAACATTAAATGAGCAATCACAATCTGAAATCATTGAGAACAATCAAAGCATAAAGCATGCTCCTAAAATATTTACAGAGACCTGCAAGATAGATTTTACAAAAACGGCTGAAAAAGTACATAATCTCATTCGTGGACTCTTTCCTTTTCCCGGAGCATTTACAACCTTACAGGGAAAAACCCTAAAAATATTTCGCAGTAAAAAAATAATCAAAACTCCTGATGACAGGCCCGGTACTTTCAATACAGATCAAAAGACTTATTTACATTTTAATTGTACTGACGGAATGATTGATGTATTGGAATTACAATTGGAAGGGAAAAAGCGAATGAAGGTGGAAGAGTTTTTGAGAGGGTTTAGGTTTGAGTGATGATTAATTAAATTTTTTTGTGCTTCTTTTGTTGCGTGGGGACACGCAACAATGCGAAGGGACACACACCAATTTGTGATGACAGTCAACTTTGCAATTTATCAGTTCATTCTTGCTTCCAAAGTTTTTATGGAATTATATATTTGATCACCCTTTGCTGCCCATTTCAAGGTTTCATCTGCCCATTTTTTAAAATTTGCCTTATCCCTTTTTTCCGAATAAGTATAAGCCATATTAAAGGCCATCTCTGCTTTGAAGGAATTGGCTTTTGCATGCGAGATGCCTTTTAAAGCAGCATCACCGGCTTCCTGCATTTTGCCTAAATTAAGATTGGCGTAGGATAATTCCTTGTACAAATACCAGTAATCAGGAGTAAGTTCAATGGCCTTGTTTAATACCGGAATTGCTTTCTCAAATTGATTCAATGCATTATAAGCAAATGCTAATTCCACAGCCATGTCTTTATAATCAGGAGCCATTTTGTAACCCGGTTCCAGGTAAGTCAGCGCTTTTTCACTCATTCCAAAATCGTTGTAATAAAATCCCCATCGTTGTAACCGTGCCGGTGAAGTTGTATCGTTCTTATAATGTGTTAACCAATCAGGTGGATCCTGAATGGCTAATTCCTTAAATCGTGACGGCGGGATAAATGCAACTAAAGTATTTCCGGGTTTCAGCCTTACTTTAAATATTCCTTTTACAGAATCAATAATGGGTTGTGCTAAAAACTTTCCATTCTTATCTATGGTAAACTTGCCCTGATAATGTAAAGTAAGACCGGCAGCTGCATCAATATAAATAAATCCATAAGTAAAACTGCTGTCTTTTGATTTTGGAAATACCACCCATCGGTCTTCACTTTCTACAAACCGGTTTTTAAAAACCAGATCGGACTGTGCATTTACAAAATTAATTGCAAGTAAAAATATAGCAGCAGTATATGACCTTTTCATTATCTGTTTTAATAATTAATTTTTACAATAAATTTTTCCTGATCTGTTACATTCAATAAGGAAGCGCCGGCATTCGAGATTCTAATTCCATAACCTTCATTTTGCCTGATGCCCGCCATTTCACCCAACACTTTGGCATAAATAGTATTATTGTTTGCAGGGTTTGTAATTTTTACAATGGTACCCGGGGTTACATCATCAATCAATAAATAAAATTTTCCATCTTCCCACCCACTGGTAGTTTTGAAAATACCTGAAGTAACTGTTTGATCAATTGTAAGAGGAATCACTTTCACTTGCTTTTCAAAGTCATTTTTAAAATAACCGTTTCCGGCTACAACAACTGATTGTTGAATGGGTTGAGGTACCGGTTCAGTTTTTTTCTCTGCTATTTTCTCAGTTTTTTCTTCCGCCTTTTTTTCTGCCTCCGCTTCTTTTTTTTCTGCCTCCTTGTCTTTCTTTGATAAAACTTCTTCTTCGGTTACAGCCACTTCAGCTACTTCCTGAACAGGTTTTGGCTTAATTGTTACGGATGGGAGCTCATTACTTTTTATAAAACCGATCACTAATTTTTCATTCTTCTTTACTGTTTCGCTTGATAAATTGTTCCATTGTTTTAAGGTGGAAACAGCCACTCCCCCGTTCTTCTTACTGATATTGCTCAATTTTTCATTATCACCAGAAATATAATAAACAGGGGTACCACTGTTTCCCTTTTGTGTAAAATTGTTTTCAGAGAGGGGTATGCTGATTTTTTGATCAATCTTCAAACCTTTGTTGATGTCCAGTTTATTGAATGAAGCAAGCGCAGCGGGTGACACATTGTATTTTTTGCCAATGGCATAAAAACTTTCGCCTTTTACTACTTTATGTTCCAGATAAAGACCTTTGTCGCTATTATGAATTTGGAAATTTGTTTTTTGACCAAATAAAGAAACTGCAACAAAGCAAGTTAAGATGCCGGCGATCAAATATTTTTTCATACTCAAGATTTAGACTGTACAAAGATGCAAAAAAAGGGCTTAATTCCCCTCCCGCTCTTTTAATATTCTTAATTCTTTCGGATAATAATTGTTAATTCTGTTTGGCAAAATATTCATCCAGCCCAAATGTTTTTCTTGATATGAAGCTAATACCCAACCTTTTTCATTTGTGTTACAAGAAAAATTCTTTCGTTGCAGATAAGCAATAGCTTGTTCTTTATGAAGAGAAACCTTTTTTACATTTTTTGATACCAACAAACTCATTGCCAGTGCGTGGTCAGGAATAAATTTATCCCTCAACAGCTCACCAGCAAGAACTCCTGAGTAAATAATTTTTAGTTGCTGTAATAATATACTCAATTCATCTACAAATATTTCAGGCCAGGCATATACAGTTTGATTGTTTTTAATAAATGAAAGCTGCTCAGTTTGTATCCAATTTGCAATGCTGTTCATTTCATGTTTGGATGCCTTTTCAATATTGCGTTTCATTTTTTTTGGCGAGACCTCTCTTCCATCCTGTTTTCTGAATGCTGCAATAAAAAATCCTTCCCCTTTTAACAAATGCGGCCAAAAACGGTAGCCGCTATCCGAAGCTATGATATTCCATTGGGTGGGCACATTGAGTTCGATTGATGTGGCATTAAAATTATTTTTCAACCATTTTACATTGGCTTCATTCTCTGCAATGGAAAAAGAACAGGTAGCATAAATCAAAACACCATTTTCCTTTAACGCAGGCCATACATCGGCCAATATGCGCTGTTGCCGCAAGGAACAATGTGTTACATTATTTTCACTCCATTCTTGAATAGCATCTGCATCTCTGCGAAACAGGCCACTGCCACTGCAAGGTGCATCCACCACAATCACATCAAAATAATTTTCGAGTTTTGAAAAATCCTGTGGATCATTTTGAGTAACCACCACATTTGCACTCCCCCATTTGATGATGTTATCTTTTAAAATTCCGGCTCTGCTTTTAATCACTTCATTGGCAACCAATAAACTTTCAGCTGATAGTAATGATTGCAAATGAGTTGATTTGCCACCCGGTGCAGCACACAGATCCAGCGCTCTGATGGGTTTTGACAAATCAACAGATTGTTTCAATACCTGTTCTAAAAACATGGATGATGGTTCCTGTACATAGTAACATCCTGCATGAAATAAGGGATCGAATGTAAAGGATGGTCTTTGTGAAAGATAAAACCCCTGCATGGTCCAGGGTATCGGTGTTGAGATTTCAGGAAATGGATTAAAAGATTTTGCCGGATTCAGCCTGATGGAGGTTACGGCCTCAACTGAAGCATGTACATGTTCAAATGCTTCCTGATGAAACCCATTTGCTTCTTTTAAAGATGCTAAGAATGCCGAAGGTAGCTGCAATTGCTTTTTGATTTAATTACAAAGAACAGTAATAAAAATTTTTCGGCGAAAAATAAATTTCAAAAAAATGAAAAGCGCTTACAGATTTTTGATTTCACCAATCAAATCCTGCAAAACTTTTTTGGCATCGCCAAAAAGCATGGATGATTTGGGACGAAAGAAAAGATCATTTTCAATTCCTGCATAGCCCGGCTTCATGCTTCGTTTGTTGATGATACAATGCTTGGCCAGCTCCACATCCAATATGGGCATTCCATAAATGGGTGATGCCGAATCGGTTTTGGCAGCAGGGTTTACTACATCATTGGCACCCAGCACCAATACAACATCCGTTGTAGCAAATTCTTCATTGGCCTGCTCCATTTCCAGCAGTTTATCATAGCTCACATCGGCTTCTGCCAGCAATACATTCATGTGGCCGGGCATACGACCCGCTACGGGATGAATGGCATATTTTACCTCTACTCCTTTTTCAGTTAGTAATTTTTCCAGATCATGACAAGCATGTTGCGCCTGTGCTACTGCAAGGCCATAGCCGGGCACTATCATTACTTTATGAGCATAACTCATGACCACAGCGGCATCACTCAGCGAAATTTCTTTATACGCTCCCTGTTGTTTTGCGGCTCCACCTACTGTGGTACCACTGCCACCGCCAAACGAACCTATCAAGACATTTTTCAACGAACGGTTCATAGCTTTACACATCAGTATCGTGAGCAAGGTGCCCGCAGCTCCTACCAGAATACCTCCGGTAAGCATTACTTTATTGTCGTACAAAAATCCGCCGCAGGCTGCCGCTACTCCGGTAAACGAGTTCAGCAGTGAAATTACCACCGGCATATC
>JAKIZK010000109.1 GCA_022708055.1 Bacteroidota bacterium | reverse complement strand
GTACAACAATGGTTTTTCAGGTACCGCATTTGAAGAGTACGGATGAGTACACTTTAGCAACTACTCCTTATAATCCATTCCCATATTTAGATCCTTCGGGACAGGAATCTGCAAATATCTATAATGATGATACTTACGGCGATGTCGTTACATTGCCATTTCCATTTTGTTATTACGGAACAACTTATTCCAGCTTTACAGTTGGCTCAAATGGACTAATAACATTTGATGTTTCCAATGCAAATTGTAGCAATGCTTATGTGATACCTGCAACAAATCCTGCTATACCCGGTACAGGAGGAGGCGGTCAATGCTCTCAGTTTGCAACTTATTATCCAAGAGCTTCTATAATGCCAGCTTATTCTGATTTGGATCCCAGATTGAGTGCCAGTCCCGGAGATAGAAAAATAATGTGGTTTGTAAAAGGTACTGCACCTTGCCGAAAATATATAATTAGTTTTTATCATATTGGAGTATTTGGTAATGGTTGTCCTACCCCTGCAAATACTTTTCAGATTGTACTGCATGAGTCGACCGGTTTAATAGAATATTTTTTTGAGAATAAAGCTTGTAATTCATCGACAAATTCCGGTAGAGGTATATTTGGTATTCAAAACTGGAATCGAGATAAGGCTGTGTCTATGCCGGGAAGAAATACTGGGAATTGGTCAGAATCTAACACCGGTTATCGATTTACACCTTCGGGTTCTACTTCAAATTTTGTAAGTCTTGGCTCCGGTCTTTATGATATGACAGGTACCTTAATCATGCCGGCAGATACACTTACCACTACTCCGGGTTTATTAGACATTCGTTTTCCCAACTTTTGCCCACCGGCAGGTACCAATCAATATGTAGTAAAAACCATTTTTGCTTCCTGCGATAATCCTGCAAATCAACTGATAAGTTTAGATACAATTACAGTTGACCGTCTCAATAGCCTGGGTGCTACGGCTACTAAAACCGATGCAACCTGCGGCCCACCCGATGGAACAATTACCGTTAGCGTTCCGGCAGGGATAGGCACACCGCCTTATACTTTTGTTTTAGATGGAGGAGCTCCGGTAACAGGGTCCAGTCCACATACTTTTAATGGAGTAGCACCGGGTCCGCATACAATTGTTGTAACCGATTTTTCCGGTGGATGTACCAGCACGGTTAATATCACAGTAAACCTTACCGGCAATATTACTGCCACTACGACAAAAACCGATGCTGCCTGTACCGGCGTAAATGATGGAACGATTACCATTACATCTGCATCGGGCACCGGGCCTTATACTTTTAGTTTGGATGGTGGCGCTGCAGTACCCGGTACTATTCCATTTACTTTTAGTAGTCTGGCTCCCGGCAATCATACCATACTGGTAAATGATATAGGAACAGGTTGCGCTACTATAGTAATGACAGTTAATATCGCAACCGGACCTGGAGTTTCTGCATCAGGTACTTCAACGCCAACAGCCTGTACCGCTGTAAATGATGGAACAATTACCATCACCACAACTGCAGGAGCAGCACCTTTTACCTGGCAATTAGATGGCGGGCCTGTATTACCGGGAACATCACCTTTTACTTTTTCAAATGTTGCTGCCGGATTGCATACCATTATTGTTACAGATTTTAATGGCTGCACCAGAGCCGTGAATGTCAATGTTGCAATTGGACCCGGTGTTTCTGCATCCGGTACTTCAACACCTACAGCTTGTACAGGTGTCAATAATGGAAGCATCACCATTACTGCTACAGCAGGTACCGCACCATTTACCTGGCAGTTGGATGGTGGTGCCGTATTACCCGGTGCATCACCATTTACTTATTCAAATGTATCATCAGGCTTGCATACTGTTATTGTTACCGATTTTAATGGCTGCACCCGAACTGTAAATGTAAACGTAGCTGTTGGTCCCGGTGTATCTGCCAGTTCAACAACCACGGCTACTTCTTGCCCGGCAGCATCGGATGGTAGTATTACCGTAGCGGCAACTGCAGGTACCGCACCCTTCACCTGGCAATTAGATGGTGGTGCCGTATTACCCGGTGCTTCGCCTTTTACATTTAATGCGGTTGCTTCGGGTGCACATACGGTACTGGTTACTGATTTTAATGGATGTACCCGCACTTTAAATATAAATGTAGCAGCAGGCCCGGCGCTTACAGCCAATGCAACACCAACTGCTACTTCCTGCAATGGCGCAAATAATGGAAGCATAACCGTAACGCCTTCCAATGGTTCTGCACCTTATCAATATGCAATTGACGGTGGTGCTTATGTTCCCGGCGGCGCCAGTTATACTTTTAATAATCTTACACCCGGGAATCATACCGTTACGGTTTCAGATGGTGCGGGTTGTATCACTGCGGTTATTTCAGTTAATGTACCCGTGGGTCCCCAACTTACAGCCACCGCAACAACAACGGATGTGTTGTGTAATGGTGGTAATACAGGAACAATTACAGTTACTGCACCCACACCGGGAACTGCTCCTTATCAATACTCACTGGATAATGTAACCTGGCAGGCTTCCAATGTATTTAACGGACTTACTGCAGGTGCCTATACCGTTTACTTTAATGAAGCAAATGGATGTAGCGGCTCTTTGAATATTAATGTAAACGAACCATTGGCTTTAACGGCAACCACTGCCACCGTACCGGTAGTGTGTAATGGCGAAAATAATGGAACAATTACGGTAACGCCAAGTGGCGGTGTTACCCCTTATGAGTATTCAATTGATGGCGGCACCACCTGGCAGGCTGGAAATACATTTACCGTTGCTGCCGGTACTTATACAATTACAATAAGAGACTTTAACGGCTGCACCCGCACCGAAAATGTAAACGTAACGGAGCCCGCCTTGCTGACGGCTGCATCTGTGAACGGAAATGCTACCTGCGACGGAGGAAATGATGGCATCATTACGGTGAATGCAACCGGTGGCAATACCGGCTATACTTATTCAATTGATGGCGTGAACTTTCAGACCTCCAATATTTTCAATGTAGCACCCGGAAATTATACGGTTACAGTAAAAGATAACCTGGGTTGCACCACTACTTTCAATACAACCGTGGGACTTACCAATAATCTGGCAGTAACACCTCAACGTGATACCGCCATTTGCGAAAGTAAATCGGTGCAGCTGAGCGTAAACTCAAATGCTACTGTTTATTCCTGGACACCTGCTACTGCTTTAAGTAATCCAAACATTTATAATCCGGTGGCTAATCCTACAGCCACTACACAATATATCGTTTCGCTTACGCTGGGAAGATGTATTGCAGAGGATACTGTGATTGTAAATGTAAATTCAGCACCGGTGCCTGATGCCGGTCCCGATGGATTAATCTGCTATGGACAAACCTATCAACTGCAGGGTAGCGGTAGCGGTGGTACACAATACACCTGGTCGCCGGCTACCTATTTAAATGCAACCAATATTTCTAATCCGGTTTCCACACCGGCCAAAACCATTACTTATACCTTAACCAAAGTAATAGATGCCATTGGCTGCGAATCATTGACAACCGATCAGGTAACTATTGATGTAACACCGCCGATAAAAGTGAATACCTATCCATTTGACACCATCGGTTATCCCGGCGATCAGTTTACAATTAATGCAACCACCAATGTTCCTAATATAATCAGTTATACCTGGACCCCTTCATTTGGATTAAGTGATCCAACCATACCTAATCCGGAACTTACTGTGGGGCCTATTGGCAGCGATGTATTGTATCAGGTGGTTACTTCCACTGCAGCAGGATGTAAGGGAGAAGGTTATGTAAAACTAAGAGTGTACAAGGGCCCCGAGCTATATACACCCAACGGCTTTACGCCCAATGGAGATGGATTGAATGATAAATTTTATCCTTTCCCTGTAGGTATCAAGTCCATTAATTATTTTAAAGTATTCAACCGCTGGGGACAGTTGGTTTATAGTACAACAACTTTAATGGCAGGCTGGGATGGAAGAATGATGGGCGTAGAACAACCATCGGGCACTTATGTGTATATGGCTGAAGGCGTAGATAAGAATAATAAAAAAATAACGAAGAAGGGAACGGTTACGTTGATTAGATAAATAGAGAAGTGAATAATTTATTTGAGAATGGTTCGTGGGGACACGAACCATTGCCATGTTTAATGATGGCTCGTGAGGACACGAACCTTTGCCACGAACCATTGTCACGCACCATTGCCGCGGTTTTTATTTATTTGCAGATTTGTAGCTTTGATAGGTGAAATGGAAACGCATTTTATATGCAATTATTAATTTTAAATCAAAACATTTTGGTGGTATGACAATCTTTTCAAAAATCATTGCCGGAGAAATTCCTTCCTATAAAATTGCTGAGAACGAAAAATTCTTTGCTTTTCTCGACATCTTTCCACTGCGTGAAGGACATGTGCTGGTGATACCCAAAATAGAAACCGACAACCTGTTTGATTTGCCGGATACATATTTATCAGAAATGTTATTGTTTGCAAAACCCATTGCCAAGGCTATTGAAAAATCATTTGACTGCAACCGTTGTGGTATGAGTGTTGTGGGTCTTGAAGTACCCCATGCACATATGCATTTGATTCCAATTAATTCTGCCAACGACCTCAACTTTATCCAACCAAAGCCACAGGCAAAACCTGAGCAGTTGAAAAAAGTACAAGAAAAGATTCTGGCAAATATGTAATCATATATTTTATAACAAAAGATTGTTCACAGATTTGTTTTCGGCTTACTGCTTTACAATTCTGAAACTTTGTTTCTCCTGTTTTCCTCGCTGGGTCACCCAAATTTAAGATTGAATAGGTTTATGAGATTTTCTTGTTCTGGTTTATCTATGTAAAGTCTTGTATGCAACGTGTTTGAAAGGTGCGTTTTGATTGTTACGCTATATATGGTTTTTGCAATATCAATTACTTGCTCTACGCTCCACTTCGTTTTTTTATGGACTAATTGCCTTTCTAGTTCTTTGTAAACCTTATAAGCGCAAAAAGCTATGCAGATATGCGCCTCTATTCGTCTTTGCAATCTGTGGAAAATCGGTCGTATTTGCAGATCTGTTTTGGCTATCCTAAAGGCTTTTTCTATTTGCCAAAGTTCTCTGTAATTTTCAATCACCTCATCGTTAGTTAGGCGGGTGTTGGTGATATAACCTTTCAGGCCATCCCAAATAGCATCTTGCTCGTATTTGTCTTTATTGATGGATATCTTAATGTCTCCTTCCAGTTGAAGATATTTATTATACCCTCTATTGTTGATATTGGCTTTGGTAAGTTTACCAGATGTAATTTGTTTTTCCAATTTACCCAATCCTCGCTTCCTATTGGCGGCATCTTTCCTAGCTCTTGCATCTGAATAGCTTATAATAAGCCTTGTTCGCTCATCTCTTTGCAGACAAATACTTTTACCGTTTTCCGGTTTGTTATTGAAAATTTGTTGCTGCAATGTGTTCGATTCATTCTTTATTCTTGCCCCAATAATGAACTGGTAATTTTTGTTTTGTAGCTGCGTAATATTATCGTTGGATAAAAGTCCTGCATCTGCTATTACTACCAACTCTTCAAGCTTGTAAAATGTTCTAAAGCCTTCTATTACCGGAAGCAATGTGTGACCTTCGTATTTCTTTCCTTCAAATATTTCATAAGCCAGAGGATACCCACCTTTGCTCACTAATAAACCAAGTACAATCTGTGGGTTTTGATGTTTGCCTTCTTTGCTAAATCCTGGCTTGCGTAGCATATCTTCCTGCTCAGCCTCAAAATAAAGTGTAGTAACATCATAAAACAGTATGCTTATTTTACCGCCCAGCACTTGCACCGTGTGGTCATAACTGATTTGTTGAATGTTTTGTTTCTGGCTGTTGTAAAGCTTGTCTAAATAGCGATAGATTCGCTCTACGTCTATTTGCTCGTTCTTATACTTGTATAGATAGTCGGCTGTCTTTAACTTACTAACCGGATATACTAATCTTGTAATTACCAAATGACGGAATAACTCATCTCTAATTTTATTAAATCCAATCTCGTCAAAAATTTTTCCCAGCAACAACTCGGGCCCTACAAGTCTAAATGATTTTAATGCATTAAAATGAGCCTCTACAACTTGTTGCTCATCTTCAAACTGGAAAATTCCTTGACCTCCATATCGCAAAATAAAATGTTTGCCTTGCTCAAATAAAGCTTCTATTTCTCTTTCAACTGAAGCACTACCGATGGTTTTCACTAATAGCGATTTGCCATTGCGCTTTTCAATGACTTGAATACTGACAACTCCACTACGATTCCTCTTTTTGCGGACAAACATACCCAACAAAATTAGCTGGGTCACCCAAATAAAAAATACACTAATTGATTATCAGTCAATTATAAGCGATTTTGAAAAGTTTAGAAAAAATCGAGGAAAACAGGAAAAAGATTATCGTCGTTTTAATGTAAAAACGGTAACCGGCATCAACGACTTTGCCACTATGAAAGAGG
>JAKIZK010000108.1 GCA_022708055.1 Bacteroidota bacterium | reverse complement strand
TTCAAACTAATGCAAAAGAATCAGAAAAACTTTAAAAAGCTTATTTAAGATTAATACTGTGGTATAAAATTTGTTTTCCACACCCACAATAATTTAAACTTTGCCAGAATCCATAATTCTATAAATTTACGCATTGTAGGTTATTGACCACGCCAAATCCAATCCCTTTGAAGCCTCATTTTTTATGGGCTTAAAATTTAATTTCTGAATGAGAAAATATTTAATGGCGGCGTTGGTTTGCCTGCTTTTTGTGCAGCAACCTCTGAAATCTCAGTATTATTATTATAACAATAAGTATTACGACAACCCATTGGTTTTTGAGGTAGGCGTTACCGGAGGTGTTATGAATTCCTTTACCGATTTGGGTGGGAAAAAAGGTGTAGGAAAAAACTTCATTAAGGACCTTCGCTGGAAAACAGCAAGGCCCAGTTATGGTTTATATGTTGCTGCCAATTATCAGGATGCGTTATTTGTAAGATTAGAAGGCACATTTGGTCAGGTAACGGGAGCAGATAGTATTTTAAAAAACGTAGCCGCTTCAACCTACGGCCGGTACGAAAGAAATCTGAGCTTTAAAAGTAAAATAAGCGAGGCGCAACTTTCAGTTGAAGTTCATCCTTTGTTTTTTAAACCTTATGAAGATGGCAACCCGCCACGGCTCTCGCCTTATGCAGTAGCCGGTGTTGGCTTATTTTCATTTGATCCACAAACAAAATTTAATGGACAGTGGTATGCACTTAAACCCTTGCGTACAGAAGGACAAGGTTTTGCAGAATATCCGGAAACAAAAGAGTATAGCCTGACACAGTTAAACTTTTTGGCAGGCGCCGGTTTAAAATATGAGATAAGTCCATTTATCAATGCAAGATTAGAATTTGTGCATCGCTTTCTTCGCACCGATTATCTGGACGATGTAAGCGGCAATTACATTGATCCTTCATTATTTGCCAATTACCTTACACCCAACCAGGCTTCCATAGCGCAACAACTTTATTATAGAAGGGATGAAATTGTACCTTCTGATGTATCGCCACTGGATTCGCAAAGAGGAGATCCAAAAGACAAAGACGCTTATTTTACCATACAATTTAAAATAGGTATGACGCTGGGCCGTCAAAAAATCAGATAATTGCTTAGATAAAAATTTACAAAGCAGTTATAACAATGGCTTATAGCTCTTTTTTACTTTATATTATTATATTGAAGACATTTTGTAAGAACATCTGAGTGTACGGAAGTATAAATAATCCTTTTTTTGTAGTTTTACGGATACAGAACCTTGTTTACCTATGGATAATCTGGTAATTCAAAACTATAATGCATTATTTAACAGCCGGCTTTCTTTCAAACCGTTGGTAGATGCATTGCGCCAGAATATCAACCACAATAAAACGGGGCTTCATAAATTATACAAACAAGTAATTGCGGCTTTTGACGATCATCCGGAACTGTTGAAACCAATTGAGGATCTTTCGATACTGGCTCCGCATGAAGAATTAATACAAGAGTTATTGTCGGCCGTGTTTCCACCTACTACCGCCAACCAGATGTATGGTGTTTCCTTACCATTTAGTAACGCAGTTGTATTTGCATCTCCTATTTTCAAAAAAATGTTGGTAAATACGGCTACGAATGAACTTAAAATCGATGCAGGAGATTCAGCGGAAGAATTAAAAAGAGAGGGTGTGCATTTTGCATACAATCTCTTGTTGAAAAAATTTTTGAATTTCAGTATGGCGGAAAACAGTCGCTTTGTAATTCCTTTTACAAATCCAAATACTGGGCAAATTCGTTATTTTGAGTTGCGACTGGATGGTCGATTTATAGATATAAATCCAGCAGGCGAAATGCCTGATATACCTTCTTCAATTCTTAACCCGCAAACAGGCAGTTTGATGTCTATTTCAGAATTGATAGAGAAAATACCATTGCCAAAATTTGTTTTTGAGGGCATCATGGTCATCAGAGTAAATGATACTACAGAAGCAGAGGCCATTTCAAAAATTAAAAACCGATTACTTGAAAACAATGCATTGTCGGATGCCGCAGTATATACCGAACTGGAAGGTTATGTACAAAGTCTGATTGGCTTACAGAATTTATCTATCGGTGTTACTCCATTTTTTAAGATAAACAATCACTATGTATATTCTGATTTGCACAACAGCAACAGTATATTATTCCGAAATCTGAGTGCAATAACTCAAAAAGACGAAATAAGTGATTATTGCAAAATACTTTTCAGAGACAATGGCAAGCCTATTTTATATCAAAGCATTACGGAACAGGCCTTGATCGATATTCAATGCCTTCAGTATTATTATAATGAAGGAGCCAGAAGTGTTATTCTATGTCCTTTACATTCCCATGATGGTTTGATTGGTATGCTGGAAATTGTTTCCAGAAATGAAGACGAATTAAAGCCACAACACATCACAAAAATTGAAGATGCATTGCCATTGTTTACCCGTGGATTAGAGAAAAGTCTGAACCGGTTGAACGGAGAAGTGGATGCTATCATTAAGAAAAAATTTACGGCAGTTCAACCTGCCGTAGAATGGCGGTTTACAGAAGCGGCGCTTAATTTTATAGTGAATAAGCACACCCATGCAGATGTAAGAATTGAACGCATTGCATTTAATGATGTTTTTCCCTTGTATGGAGCAATAGATATTCGCAGCTCATCTACGGAAAGAGCAAAAGCTATTCAATCAGATTTGACAGCCCAACTACAACTGGCGCAGCAAGTAGTTGAAAAAGCAAAACATGAAATCAGTTTTCCGCTGCTGGATGAAATTGAGTTTAAGTTGAAAAAATTTCTTGCTTCCACATCCGGTGTTTTGCAATCGGAGGAAGAATTAAATATTCAGGACTTTATGAGAGGCCCGTTGCAGGGTTTATTTTGTCACCTTCAAACGGCTGTGCCCCAGGTAGGCAATGAAATTACGCAATACCTTTCTGTCATTGATCCGCAGGTGGGCATGCTTTATCACTATCGCAAAATGTATGAGCAAAGCGTCTCAAAAATCAATGATACGCTGGCAAGGTTTATAGATAAGGAACAAATGGCTGCTCAAAAAGTGTATCCTCATTTTTTTGAGAGATTTATTACCGATGGGCTGGAGTTTAACATTCATATTGGCCAGTCAATTGCACCCAGAAAAAAATTTGATGAAATTTATTTGCATAATTTAAAAATGTGGCAATTGACGGTGTTGGCAAAAGCAGCAAGGCTTACGAATAAATTAGAAAATCATTTGCCGCATAAATTGCGTACCGCCCAGCTCATTTTGGTACACGGGCAGCCATTGTCTATCACATTTAGAACGGAAGAAAGAAAATTTGATGTGGATGGGGCCTATAATACACGGTATGAGATTATCAAGAAGCGTATAGATAAAGCTTATATCAGAAATACAAATGAAAGATTGACGCAACCCGGTAAAATAGCTATCGTATATTCTCAAGGCAAAGATGCTGCTGAATATGCTGAGTATATTGAATTTTTGCAGGGGCATAATCTGTTAAAACCACAAATAGAGTATCATGAGCTGGAAGAAATGCAAGGCGTAGTGGGGTTAAAAGCAATGCGGGTGGAAGTTAATTTTGAAGATAAAGAAATGCATGATCAGCATATCGCGAATACACTGGAAGCGGATCGAAGAAGTTAGCAAGTGCTAAATGTGGTTGGCGTTCTTTGTTTAATATTAAAAGGATAAGTTTAGAAAAACACCATCTTCCCTTATTTCAACAGGCCATCTTTTCAAAAAAAATCCTTCGCCACTACTGTTGTAACCATTGATGATAGAAAATTTATACCGATGTACCGGGCAAACCACATTTCCGGTAGCATCAATATGCCCTTCGGCTAAAATACCTCCGGCGTGTGGACATTGATAAGCAAATGCAAAATATTGCTCACGAAAACGAGCAACACATATTTTTTTTCCATTTACATCAGCTACCGCAATATTATTTTCTGCAAATTCAAGTTCAGAAATATGATTGGCAATTTTAAACCTCTCCATTATTATTGTACAGTAGCTATGGCTGTAGTTTAGTTTGTAAATTCTATTTCGTATAAGTACCCGTCGGTGGTTATTGCATATAATTTGCCGCTTACGCTTATCAACACCCTTCCTTTTTCTAATTTATTAGTGTCTATCAGTTTTCTCTCGCCGCCGGGCAAGGAAGTTTCATATAGTGCTCCATTGGTTTCAATGGTATAAATTTTATTATTCATTAATTCGGCTGCAATTGCAAATTTCCAATCCTTGCTTTTGCGGCCACCCATACGATTCCATTCACCGGTTCTTAAATTTATTCTGTAAAGACTGCCATCGCTTATCATACTATAAAGCGAAGTGTCATTTTTTATTAATCTACCCATACTGTAAAAATCAGCACCACCTATTTGTGTTCTAGACTTTGGATCAAGCCCACCATATCTATAAAACGATCCGTTTTCAGCAGCATATAAAAAACTGCCTACTACTACGGGCCTATTAATTTCAGACCAGGCACTGATACCGGAGCGTAATGTCCACTGACCCGAAACCGGATCTATTTCTGTAAGACTACCGTCTTTATCCATGCTATACAGTTTAAAACGATAGTAAAACAGGAATTCAGTGTTCTTATAATTCACATCGTTTATTTTACTCATTTCGCCTGTGGCAAGGTTGGTTTTATTTAGCCCGTTAGAAAAATCAATTGTATAGAGATGGCCATTATTATCTTTTTCGGCAAATTGAACATTCATATACTGATTGGCTTTCCCTACCTGCTTCAGGTTGATGCCTTGTGCCGATGCAGCAAATGTCAATAAGCAGCAAATGATGAATAGTGAGCTGTTTTTCATTTTAAATAAATTTTGATTTGTGAGCAATTCAAATTTGAAAATAATAAAAATATTGGCGAATCTAAGCATCGCATCTTAAATAATACAGGATGCAGGTCATGCTTTTATGGTTGCCCGAAATGAAGCTGTTTTTAATAAATCAATTCCGTTTTATATGGATATCTTATTTTGTACAAGGCTCTTACCTTTTCTAAAATAGTGTGACGTAGTGTTTCTAAGTTTCTTTTTTCTATGGCGGATACAAAAACGGCATTGCCATTGGTTTCACCCTGCCACCGCTCATAGAGGTCGTTTAGTATTTCCTGCTTGGTGGAGGGTTCCAGCCACTCGTCAAAAGTGTTTTTTTCATAGATATCCATTTTGTTGAAAATGGTAAGTGTTGGTTTCTCAAAAGCCAACAACTCCTGCAGGGTTTTGTTTACAACGGCCAGCTGGTCTTCGTATGCCGGATGCGATATATCTACTACATGCAACAGAATATCTGCTTCCCTTACCTCATCTAATGTGCTTTTAAAACTTTCAACCAAATGGTGTGGCAATTTGCGAATAAAGCCCACGGTGTCGCTTAGCAAAAAGGGAGTGTTTTCAAAAACGACTTTGCTGGTGGTTGTATCTAAAGTGGCAAACAATTTATTTTCGGCAAACACATCCCGCTTGCTCAGCAGGTTCATGATGGTGCTTTTACCTACATTGGTGTAGCCTACCAGTGCTACTCTTATAAATTCGCCTCTTTCTTTTCGTTGGGTAAACGCCTGCTTGTCTATGTCTTCTAATTTCTTGCGCAGCAAAGAGATTTTATTGCGCACAATACGGCGGTCGGTTTCTATTTCTGTTTCACCGGGTCCACGGGTTCCTATACCTCCGCCCAGCCTTTCTAAGTGCTTCCACATGCCCCTTAGTCTTGGTAGAATATATTGGTATTGCGCCAGCTCAACCTGAGCCCGAGCTTGTGCAGTTTTAGCTCTGCGGGCAAAAATGTCTAAGATTAAATCACTTCGGTCAATCGTCTTTATGCTTAATTCCTTTTCAATATTATTGATTTGTGCTCCTGAAAGCTCATCATCAAATATGGCAACACGTATATCTCTTCCTTGTACATATTCTTTTATTTCCTGCAATTTACCTTTGCCTACAAAATGCCGGCTGTCGGGGTGTTGTAGTTTTTGTGTAAACCTTTTCACGGTTACGGCTCCCGCAGTTTCTGCCAGAAAAGCCAGTTCGTCAAGGTATTCATTCACTTGTTGTTCGGTTTGATCTTTGTGAACAACTCCTACCAGTATAGCTTTTTCTTCTTTTACAATATTTTTTTTCTTATCAATCATGCTACAAAATCAATTATGAATAATGAAGTGGCAAAGGTACACATGAGGTTATTGATGCAAACAAAAAAACGACCTGTTTTGCAGGCCGCTTTCAATTTTATTTTAAACTCGGTTAAAGCCCGGTAAAAGAAATACCAATTGAAAAGGGTTTTACTACAGGCCCCAATCCGTCTCTTAGTAAAGGAGTAAGCTGATAACTGCCAAATAATGCAAAATGACCATATCCAAATCTTGCAGTAGCAGAAAGCCTTGTTTTATTAAAGAATTTTTTGCTGGATTCTTTTTCTACATGATCGCTGATGG
>JAKIZK010000107.1 GCA_022708055.1 Bacteroidota bacterium | reverse complement strand
TTAGCTGAACTTAAAATAATATTAAGCGTACCTGCTGCAGGAGTTTGTAATCTAAACAGATAAAAATCGCCGCCACTAAAAGTTTGCGTACCTGATCCTGTACATGTTACTGTTATACGTTTAGAATCACCGGTTCCATCCGCTTCAAATGTAGAACCTCCCTGTAGTGAGAAATTGCCGGCAATATTTAATGAAGTGAATGGTGAAGCTGCACCATTAAAATCAGTAACTCCGTCTATTGTCAAATTTCCATTTACTGATACTGTACCACTTGCAAAAGTTTTTGTATTTCCTGTTAGCTTAAGATGATGATAAGTAGTTCCGGTAGCAACAACATAAGGAGATGTGGTTTGCGCAAAATCAACAGTACTTCCCAATGATAATGTGCCAAATGTTGGTAAACTTGTATTTACAATTTGTAATGTTCCTAAATTAGTAACATCAACAGTGCCCGTTAATGCAGCACCTACAGGCAATACAAGCGTAGTAGCAGAAAGACCATCTCCTACAATAACTTTTGAACCAGCACCAGAAACCGTCCAGTTTGCATCTAATGTAACTGTAGTTCTATTAACTACATTAAACAACTGAGCATCATCAGTAAAATTTGAAGGCGATGTGCCTGTGCCATCTGTATTTGTGCCCCAGGTGGCAACAGCAGTAAGATTACCCGTTGATTTGCTGTAATAATTTGTAATGACTTGAACATCTGCACTAAATACCAAATCGTCCAGCGCTAATCCATCATCATTTCCAGTTTCATTTTGATCAGACCAGCGAATAGCCAAGACCTGACCATCAGGCCAATTTAAGGCTCCCACAGTATAAGTAACTAAAGTACGATTAGCCGGAAGATTTCCATCGTTTGCACCACCTGATGCCCCAGTATTTGGCGTAACCATATCAAGACTGGTAACAGCTAAAAAGCCGGAAGCATCATCAATACCTGTGGCATTAATCTTATATTCAAATGCATTTGTATTACCTCCTAAGTTACCTCCTCTTCTCCATTGTTCAGTATAGAAAGTTAAAGTAAACTTATTGATAGTAGATCCGGTATTATTTGTAATGAGTGCGCCATATCTGTGACTTCTTGCGCCTGAAGCCAGACTACCCAAGGCTCTGTCTGAAGCTAAAGCAGTACCATAGGAATAAGCAGCACCAGTATTTGATCCTCCGTCATCATAGTTCCATAATATATTACTACTACTTCCACTATATCTTTGCACATACCAGCCTGATACATTACCTCCAAAACCATTTGCGTTAAGAATTTCAAGAGGACCATTAGATGAAAAAGAAAACGTTCCTGAATTTGGCAGCGCATCAAAATTTTGCGAGTAATTGCTGCCAAGTGTTGTGTAGGAAATAGTTTGTGCACTTAATGTAGCAACAAATCCCAATAAAACAAACCCAAGTAAAAACCTTTTCATAAATACAATTGTTTAGTTTACAGGTAAGGAAATACCGAAAAGGTTTTCAGAGATGATGGATTGTGTGGGCAAGTTAAGAAATCTTGCGGTTTTTTTAATAGCCAAAATAAGGCCAAAATGGGGGTTAATGGGGAATGTTGATAAATTGGGGGTTTTGGGGAGTAGGTGGTTAGTTGAGTAGTTGAGTAGTTGATTAGTTGATTGGTTGATTAGTTGATTGGTTGAGTCGTTGATTAGTTGATTAGTGAAACCACTTTAATCCACTTTAAACAAAATTCAACAATCTTAAACATTCTCCTCCTCAATCTCAATCTCAATCTCCTCCTCTACCTCCTCAATCTCAATCTCCTCCTCTACCTCACCCTCCTCTTACTTCTTCCTAAAAAACAACCGCACCGGCACGCCTGTAAGTTTAAAGTTTTCTCGCAGTTTGTTTTCCAGATAGTTTTTGTAGGGCTGTTTGATGTCGTCGGGAAAATTGCAAAAGAATGCAAAGCTGGGAACGGCAGTGGGCAACTGGGTTACAAATTTTATTTTGATAGGATAACCCCTTACCACCGGTGGATGATAGCCCTGAATGGCTTTGAGCATCGTATCGTTGAGCGATGAAGTGGGAATTTTTTGTTTCCGGTTTTCATATACTTCAAGCGCTATTTCTACGGCTTTGAAAATGCGGGTTTTTTCCAATGCCGATATAAATAAAATGGGTACATCGGTAAAAGGCGCCAGTCGCTGTTTTAGTTGCTTTTCATATTCTTTGGCGGTATTGGTTTCTTTGGCCAGCAGGTCCCATTTGTTTACCAATACTACAATTCCTTTTCCCTTTTTTGCGGCCAGGCTAAAGATGTTGAGGTCTTGTGCCGTTATGCCTTTTTCGGCATCGAGCAGCAGCAGGCAAACATCGGCCTCGTCCATTGCCTTTATGGCACGAATGACGGAATAGAACTCCAGGTCTTCATGCACTTTGGTTTTTCGGCGAATGCCGGCCGTATCTATCAGTATAAATTCTTTTTGAAAAAGTTTGTAGTGTGTATGAATGGTATCCCGTGTAGTGCCGGCTATATCGCTTACAATGGTACGCTCCTGCCCGGTAAGTGCGTTGAGCAAAGATGACTTGCCCACATTGGGTTGGCCAATGATGGCCAGCTTCGGCAAGGCGGGCTCCGTTGTTTCTTCTTCGGCAGGTTCTTCGGGCATTAGTTCGGTAAGTGCATCCAACAACTCGCCGGTGCCGCTACCGCTGGCGGCGGCTATAAAAAATATGTGATCAAAACCCATGCTGTAAAACTCGGTAGCTTCCAGCATGCGGTCGTTGTTGTCCACTTTGTTTACGGTAAGCAGTACGGGTTTGGTGCTTTTGCGCAGTACGGCGGCCATAGCATCATCCAGATCGGTAAGGCCGGTGGCGGCATCTACCATAAAAATAATGGCGTGGGCTTCTTCTACAGCTATGAGTACCTGCTTGGCAATTTCTTTTTCAAAAACATCATCGCTGCCGGCTACAAAACCGCCGGTATCAATTACGTTGAAAGTTTTTCCGTTCCAGTCGGCAATGCCGTATTGGCGGTCGCGGGTTACACCGCTTACATCGTCCACTATGGCCTTGCGCTGCTCCAGCAGTCGGTTGAAGAGGGTGCTTTTGCCTACATTGGGTCTGCCTACTATGGCTACGGTATAGTTCATATTTGATTTATCTTTTTGCCTTTGGCCTGATAATTTTTTAAAACCAAATGAAAACGGTGTTGCTGATTTTTAATAGCCGTATTCTTTTAGCTGCAATTCATTCTCTCTCCATTTGGGTTTTACTTTTACAAAGAGTTCGAGAAAAACTTTTTGGCCAATAAATTTTTCAATGTCTTTGCGTGCTGCGGTTCCTATTTTTTTAATCATGCTGCCCTTCTCTCCTATCAAAATTACTTTTTGTGTTTCGCGGTGCACAATGATGTCGGCCGTTATTTTTACTAATGTTTCTTTTTCTTTGTATTCGCGAATGAGCACGGCGCTGTGGTAAGGTATTTCTTCCTGTGCCAGTTCATAAATTTTTTCGCGGATGATTTCACTTACAAAAAATTTTGTATTGAGGTCGCTGATATCGTCGCCGTCAAAGAAAGGTTCACCTTCGGGAATAAATTCTAAGATGGCATTGATGAGTTTTTTCTTGCTCAGACCGGTAAGGGCTGTTATGGGCATTAATTTTTTGCAATAAGGTCTTGCATCAAAAAATTTTGTAGCTTCTTCAATTTTTTCGGGAGTAGCGAGGTCAATTTTATTGAGCAGTACAATGGCGGGCAGCTTTAGGTTGAGTGCGGTAAAAATGGCATCGGCTTCGTTCCAGTCTTCTTTTACATCAACCAGTAGCAGGGCGAGGTCGGCATCTTCCATTGCATTTTTTACGGCGTCCATCATTTTTTCGTGGAGCTTGTACTTGGGTTTTATAATGCCGGGAGTGTCGGAAAAAACGAGCTGATAATTTTTTTCGGTAAGAATGCCTTTGATGCGGTGGCGAGTGGTTTGTACTTTGGGTGAGGTAATAGCGAGCTTTTCGCCCATAAGGGCATTGAGCAAGGTGCTTTTACCTGCATTAGGCTTTCCGAATATGCTGATGAAACCGCTTTTCATGATAGTGGGTGCAAAGGTAGGGAGTTGAGGGTGAGGGTGAGGTTGAGGAGGAGGTTGAGGGTGAGGGTGAGGGTGAGGTTGAGATTGAGGTTGAGGATGAGATTGAGGTTGAGGATGAAGTTGAGGGGGAGGTTAAGATGGATGTATAAAAAATATAAGTTCTAATTTTTTTCAACGATTTGTTTATTCCCGTTGCCCTACACCTTCTCCATTTGCATGCTATCTTTCAGTACTTATTTCTTTTTCTTAGCTTCAGGTTTTTTGCGTGATGCTTTTTTGATAGCGGCATCGAGTGCGGCGCTAAGGCCGGCGAAAGTGGGTTTGCCGGTGTACATTTCATCATTGATAAAAAAGGCGGGAATTTCTTTTACGCCGCGGTTGTGTCCTTCTTTAATATCATCCTGCACCTGCCAGCCATACATACCATTCACCAGGTCGTCTAAGAATTTTTTGCTTTTAACACCGGCTTCTTTTGAATGTAGTTTGAGACTGGTAGTACCCAGATTGCGACGATTGGCAAAAAGAATATTGTGCATTTCCCAAAACTTACCTTCTTGTCCGGCAGCTACAGCAGATTCACTTGCTTTCAAACTACGTTGATGAATTAATGTAAGTGGGAAATGACGGAATTGAAAACGGATTTTTCCATCATAAGCTTCAAGCAATTGTTTTACCACTTCATTGGCTTTAGCGCAATCTTCATTTTCGTATTCGCCAAATTCTGTCAGGGTTACTGGAGCATCAATTTTTCCAACAAACATTTCCTTGGGCTCAATGATGATGATTTCGTCTTTCTTAAATGCCATGATGATTTATCTTTTATTTCAACCGTAGTTGATTTCCTGTTTATATTGTTTGTCAAAATTTAAGCCAGATTGTTGATTTTAAGTTAGTTAGGTCAAACCGGCAGCCTAATTTTGCGGCTGAAGATATGATTTTTCCACACCCTGCCAAATACGGTTATAAGCAAATTGCTAACACTGTTTCCCCTATCTGAAAATCAAGGAATTAAAGCAAGAAAAAGGATGCTCGCCAAGTTGACATTTGTCAAGCCAACAGAAAAAAAGTATTCACAAAATAAGATGACAAAAAGGATTTAAACGACAGTGTAGTTGAGCAATTGTAAAGCTAACGTCTTGGGCTGCAAGGGCTCAACCCTTACCTTTGCAACGCCTTGCCGGCACCATCTCACTTGTTTATCATCAACTTCTAAGATTACAGCTAAGGCGGAGGCATAAAAACAAAATAATTATGGCAGATATTTTTGAGAGGTTATTAAAAAATTACGGTCCCATAGGACAGCATCGCGAAAGAGCACATGGATATTTTGCATTTCCAAAACTGGAAGGAGAAATCAGCAGTCGCATGAAGTTTCGCGGCAAAGACATGATAGTATGGAGTCTGAATAACTACCTGGGGCTGGCCAACCATCCCGAAGTGCGAAAAGCAGATGCTGAAGGTGCGGCACAATACGGACTTGCCTTGCCCATGGGTGCACGTATGATGAGTGGCAACAGCGATTTGCATGAACAACTGGAAGCAGAG
This sequence comes from Bacteroidota bacterium, assembly GCA_022708055.1. Classification (GTDB taxonomy): domain Bacteria; phylum Bacteroidota; class Bacteroidia; order Chitinophagales; family Chitinophagaceae; genus JJ008. The sequence continues at coordinate 1,006 of JAKIZK010000107.1, read as the reverse complement.
CTGGCAGCATTTGTATCAAAAGAAGATGCAGCTTTGCTCAACTACGGTTATCAGGGAATGGTGAGTATCATAGATGTTTTGTGTAGCCGCCATGATGTGATTGTATATGATGCCGAAAGCCATGCCTGTATTATAGATGGCTTGCGATTGCATCCGGGTCATCGCTATGTGTTTAAGCACAACGATGTAGAAGATTGCGAAAAGCAATTGCAACGTGCATCAGCATTGATAGAAAAACAGCAGGCAGGAGGTATATTAGTTATTACAGAAGGTGTGTTTGGTATGGCCGGCGATCAGGGAAAACTAACTGAGATAGCTGCATTAAAAAAGAAATATGATTTTCGTTTGCTGGTAGATGATGCGCATGGATTTGGAACGCTGGGCAAAACCGGTGCGGGAGCCGGGGAAGAGCAAGGCTGTCAAGATGCAATAGATTTATATTTTTCAACTTTTGCAAAGTCTATGGCATCTATTGGCGCATTTATAGCAGGCGATCATCAAATTATTGATTATATCCGATACAATATTCGCAGTCAAATATTTGCAAAGAGCTTGCCCATGCCATTGGTAGTAGGTAATTTAAAGCGATTAGATTTATTGCGCAAGCATCCGGAGTACAAAGAGAAATTGTGGAGCAATGCATTAAAGTTGCAGAACGGTTTAAAAGAAAGGGGATTTGATATTGGCAAGACAGATTCGGTAGTAACGCCGGTGTATATGAAGGGTGATGTGCCGGAAGCCACAGCCATGGTGATGGATCTGCGTGAGCATTATGGCATATTTGCATCCATCGTGGTATATCCGGTAATACCGAAGGGTCATATCATTTATAGATTGATTCCATCGGCAGTGCATACAGATGAGGATATTGAATTGACCTTAAAAGCATTTTCGGAAACCAAGAAAAAACTGGATGCCGGTGCTTATAAGGTAGAGAACATCCCCGATATGGCAGATGTAAATGCGAAGCGATTTGAATACATGACGGATAGGCCCAAGAATAAAT
>JAKIZK010000106.1 GCA_022708055.1 Bacteroidota bacterium | reverse complement strand
AGATGTACGACCGGTTAAAACACTTTGGGTAAAAGGAAAAATTACAGATAAAAATACCGGGAAACCGGTTGTTTCAACACTTGAATTAAACAACCTGGCAACCCATCAAACCATCAGCCATATTCAGACAGACGATGCTGGAAATTATTTTATGACATTACCCGTTGGAAAAGACTATGCCTTTAATGTAAACAGTAAAGGCTATTTATTTTATTCTGATAATTTTTTAATGGCCAACAAATCGCCTGATTCCACTTATATCAAAAATATTTTATTGGAACCCATTGCTTCAAATGCTTCTGTAGTTTTAAAAAATATATTCTTTGAGGTAAATAAATATGAGCTTAATCCTGAATCGCAAACCGAACTGGATAATCTTGTACGCTTGCTCAACGAAAACCCGACAATGGAAATTGAAATCAGCGGACATACGGACAATGTTGGAAAACCTTCAGACAATATGGTTTTAAGTAATAACCGTGCAAAGGCGGTTGTCAACTTTCTGATCAGCAAAAAAATAAACCCTGCCCGACTAGTAGCAAAAGGATTTGGAGAAACGAAACCGCTTGCCGACAATAAAACCGAGGCGGGCCGATTGCAAAACCGCAGAACCGAGATGCGGGTGATAAGTCAATAGCCTGAATTATATTTGAATTCTATGACGCTACATCCCGATCTGGTTTATCAAATTGCCTTAACGATGGTTCCCCATATCGGGCCTGTTCAGGCGAAGATTCTATTGCAGCATTGCGAAGCGGAAGAAATTTTTCACGCCAAAAAACACTTTCTTGAAAAAATTGATGGTATTGGTCCGGTAAGGGCAGCCTCCATTACAAGTTTCAAAGATTTTTCAAAAGCAGAAGAAGAAATAAAATTTATTGAGAAGTTCAAAATAACACCCTTATTCATTTCTGACCCTAACTATCCGCAGCGTTTATTAAACTGCTATGATAGCCCAACACTATTGTATTATCGGGGCACAGCGCATCTCAATGATACAAAAATGGTTGCACTCATTGGCACCCGCTCCAGCACCGACTACGCAAAACAGGTAACTGAAAAACTGGTAAAAGAACTGGCGATTCAAAAATGTGTAATCGTAAGCGGTATGGCATTTGGAGTAGATGCTATTGCGCATAAATCGGCTGTAAAAAATAACACACCAACGGTAGGCGTATTGGCGCATGGGCTCGATCAGGTATATCCATCGGAACATACACAACTGGCCAAAGAGATGATAAAAAATGAAGGCGGGCTACTTACCGAATTTAGAAGTAAAACAAAACCTGACCGGCATAATTTTCCCAGCCGCAATCGCATAGTAGCCGGAATGTGCGATGCTACCATCGTTATAGAAACGGATATAAAAGGTGGCAGTATGATAACCGCAGAACTGGCCAATGGCTACAACAAAGACGTGTTTGCCATACCCGGAAAAATAAATGACACCAAAAGTACCGGCTGCAATTATCTGATTAAAACCAATAAAGCTGTTTTACTTACTGATACCGATCAGTTTTTGCAATCAATGGGATGGTTGCCTACAGCCAATCAAAAGAAAACCAAAAAAGCACAGCGGGAATTGTTTATTGAGTTATCGCCTGACGAAAAAATAATCGTCAACCTGCTAAAGGAGAAAGACACCATTTCCATAGATGAAATAAACCTGCAAAGTGGATTGAGCAGCAGTGCAGTAGCGGCCGCCATTCTCAATTTAGAATTACAAAATGTGGTGGTATCTTTACCGGGCAAACTTTACAGGCTATCTTAAAGTTTCAAACAGCAGAAACCAACTTTTATTTGTCATACAAATACAAAACTTTTGACCCTTTGAATCTTAAAAATATTTTTCATACAGCCTTGTGCTTATTCATGTGTTTTATTGTTACACAAAACGCATTTGCACAGCCTTGTACCGCTTTAGGCCAAACACCCGCTACGGCTTTTCCAGTTTGTGGTACCGCAGTCTTTCATCAATCAACAGTACCTCCATGCGCTACCAACGATTTATTTGTACCCGGTTGCTCGGGCAGTGGCAATGCCAACTATCAAAATAAAAATCCATATTTTTATAAGTTTACCTGTTTTACATCCGGCACATTGGGTTTTTTAATAAAACCATTGGGAGCCAATGAAGATTACGACTGGCAGTTGTATGATATAACCGGGCAAAATCCGGATGCAATATTTACCAACAACAGTTTGATAGTAACCGGTAATTGGGCAGGTACTTATGGTAACACCGGCGCATCTGCAAGCGGCGTAAATTTTATTCAATGCGCCTCTACCCCATCTGATAATGCGCCCACTTTTGCCGCCATGCCAAATTTAACAGCAGGTCGCACTTATTTACTAATGATCAGTCATTTTACCGATACACAGAGTGGTTATGATTTATCATTTGGCGGAGGCAGTGCTGTAATAACCGACCCACAAGAACCACATCTGGCTTCGGCAGAAGCAGGATGTGACGGTACCACAATAAAAGTAAAACTAAACAGAGCTGTTCGCTGCAACAGCATTACCAGCAATGGCAGTGATTTTGTATTATCTCCAAATGTATCAGCCATTACAACCGCGGTAACTGATTCTTGTTCGTTTGGATTTGTGTTTAGAGAAATAACCCTTACACTGGCCACACCATTGCCGCCAGGTAATTATCAATTGGTAGCCATCAATGGTACCGATGGTAATACACTAAAAGATAATTGCGACCGAACCATTCCCGTAAATGAAATGGTAGCTTTCAATTATACACCACCACAACCTATAAGAGCCGACAGTGTTGGCAAACCCAATTGCGCCATTGACTCAGTAGTTGTGTACTACCCAAAAAAAATCAGATGTGCAACGATTACACCATCGGGAAGCGATTTTAATGTGACCGGTCCCACGGTTGTGAATGTTGCAGCAGCCTATGGCAGCAATTGTGTAAACAATCTTGCCGACAATGTAATTGTAAAATTTGCCTTTCCCATTTATACCAAAGGCAATTACAATCTCATCATTAATCCGGGATTGGATGGAAGTCCTGTTTTTGATTTGTGCGGACAACCGATATTGCCACAAACATTAAGCTTTTCTACTTCCGACACTGTAAACGCAGATTTTTCATTTACAAATGCTATGGGTTGTAGATTAGATACATTGACCTTTATGCATAATGGTGCCAATGATGTAAATTTCTGGCAATGGACATTTAATGGAGGACCCAAAATTTTTGCACAATCAACCTCTCAAATTTTTCCGGCAAACAGCACTGATACAGCAACGCTGAATGTAAACAACGGGGTATGTACCGATACCAGTACGCAAATCATTGTGCTCGATAATGAAGTGATTGCAAAATTTGAAATGGAAAATATCATTTGTCCGGAAGATCCATTGAAAGTATTTAACCAATCAACAGGACAGGTTGACCAATGGAAATGGACTTACGATGTTTTGGGTAGCAGTTTTGTAAAAGACCCACCGCCATTTCAGTTTCCAACCATCAACCGGGAAGCTTACTACACAGTGAAATTAGAAGCTACTAACAATGCTTTACATTGTAAAGACAGCATCAGAAAAACATTAACCGTACTTGATTTTTGTTTGATAGATGTGCCCACAGCTTTTACACCCAATAATGATGGATTGAATGATACCTTCTCTCCGCACAATGCGATAAAAGCAAATAATCTGGAATTTAAAGTGTATAACCGCTGGGGTCAATTGATGTTTTCTTCAGCCACCTGGCGTGATAAGTGGGATGGCCAGTTTAAGGGTGTATTGCAACCCAGTGGTGTATATGTATGGCTTTTAGGTTATACACACAGAGACACGGGACAAAAAATATTTAAGAAAGGAACGGTGATGTTGATCAGATAATCGCTTGCACAGGAGGTAAATTTATTTCATTGTATTTCTCAAATACAAGTAATACTGTCATTTTGGATTTCCTCTTATCTTTGCACATGGCAACAAGAAATTCTCCCTCCAAAAATTCAGGTAAACAAAATTTCAAAGAAGGTCTCACATTTGACGATGTACTATTGCAGCCCGGCTATAGTCAGGTACTGCCTCGAGATGTGGACATCAGCACCCGGCTTACAAAAAGCATTATTCTGAATGTTCCCTTACTTTCATCGGCCATGGATACCGTAACGGAAGCTGCACTCGCTATTGCTCTTGCCCGCGAAGGCGGCATGGGTGTACTTCATAAAAACATGAGCATAGAAAAACAGGCCGAGCAGGTAAGAAAAGTAAAGCGTAGCGAAAGCGGTTTAATTATAGATCCCGTAACATTGATGGCAGATGCTAACATTGGCGACGCCTTAAGACTGATGCGTGAAAACAAGATTGGCGGCATTCCCATTGTTGACAAAAACAAAAAACTGGTGGGCATACTTACCAATCGTGATTTGAGGTTTGAAGACAACCCCAAAAGAAAAGTGAGTGAAGTAATGACCAGCGAAAATCTTTTTACGGCACCCGAAGGAACCGATTTAAAAAAAGCCGAACAACTTTTCAAACAAACCAAAGTAGAAAAACTGCCCATCGTAAACAAGAAAGGAGAATTGACAGGCTTATTTACTTACAGTGATATTTTAAAACTAAAAAGCCACCCCAATGCAGTGAAAGATGCTTTTGGAAGGTTGGTAGTAGGTGCAGGTGTGGGCATTACAAAAGATATTTTAGACAGGGTACATGCACTGCAACAAGTGGGAGCTGACGCAATCGCATTAGACAGTGCACATGGACATAGCAAAGGCGTGTTAGCTGCATTAAAAGATGTAAAAAAGAATTTTAAAAATATAAATGTGATTGCCGGAAATGTAGGCACAGCCGCCGGAGCCAAAGCATTGGCCGATGCTGGTGCCGATGCAGTAAAAGTGGGCATAGGGCCGGGTTCTATTTGCACCACAAGAATAGTAGCCGGTGCAGGTGTACCACAGTTAACAGCAATTATAGAAGCAGCTTCGGTATTAAAACAAAAAAAAGTTTCCATTATTGCCGATGGGGGTATTCGATATACAGGTGATATGGTAAAGGCATTGGCCGCAGGAGCAGATTGTGTGATGATGGGAAGTGTATTTGCAGGTACTGAAGAAAGCCCCGGAGAAACCATCATTTTTGAAGGAAGGAAATTTAAACAGTATCGCGGCATGGGATCTTTGGGAGCAATGGCTACCGGAAGCAGCGACCGTTATTTTCAAGATGTGGAAGATGATGTAAAGAAATTTGTTCCTGAAGGTATTGAGGGTCGTGTAGCATATAAAGGATATTTGAAAGAAGTCGTTTATCAATTTACCGGTGGGCTGCGAGCCGGAATGGGATACTGTGGCGCCGCTAATATTCAAGAATTGCAAAAAGCAAACTTTGTAAAAATAACCAATGCCGGTATGCGTGAAAGCCATGCACACGATATTGAGATTACCAAAGAAGCTCCGAACTATTCAAGAAAATAAAAAAGGTATTTTACTCATAATAAATGGGCTATCGTTTTCAATAGCCCATTCTTTTTTCAAACATTAATCCCAAAAAACTATTCTTCATCCTGCACTACAAAAGTGATCACCTGTTTCATGATTGCTTTTTGTTTAAAACCATTTTGAACAGGCGCCTGCCATTTGGCATTAGCTTTTTTGATGACACGTATGGCTTCCTGCTCCATTCCATATCCATGATGCGTCAGTGCTTCGGTGGCAATTATATTTCCGTTTTCATCAATTGTAAATTTGATGATGACGCTATAACGACCAGCAGGTGCGCCGTTGCTCACGGGTGTTTCTGCGATTAGGTTTTGCTCCAAAAATTTCACCCAATTACCCGAAAAGCTCGCAGCTATTTCAATGGGTTCAAATATTTCAGGCTCCTGCTTTGGCTTTTCATCAATAATTCCGGTTCCGTTTGATGGGTTTTGTGGACCGGCATCAGGTACATCAGTTGCCACCACTCCATCCACATTTTTATCGCTGATTTTTGCAGTTTGTGCATCATCAATCGTTGGCGGCGGATTCTCAATTTTATCTTTATCCACCAGTTTGGGTTCGGTAAATGCAATTTCTTTTACCTGTTGCTTGGGTTGCTGCTTAGGTTTTTCAGGTTCAATAATTTTTTCCGGAGCCATTTTGGGCAAATCAGCGATATGAACAACTCCTCCCACTCTGAATTTGCTATCCGATTTTTTGTGTGAACTGGCCAGCACAACACCACCAATGGTAAGAGAAACCAAAATGCCTGTAACCATCAGGGCTTTGCCAATGCGGCTTGAATAAGATTTACGTAATTCATAAGCACCGTATTCTTTGTTGCGGCCATCAAAAATGATGTCTATCAAATCTGATGTTAAAATGTTGTTGGTATGCATGGTAATTTATTTTTTAATCAGATAGTAAAACCAAACAAATTCCACAAAAAATTACATGGCTGATTTTTTATGGAAAATTTTATGCAAAGCATCGCCGTTGTTAATTATTTTTACGAAAACAAGAAATTGAAAAAATTTTCAAATCTGTTGATTACCTGTTTATCCGGTTTGTTGCTGTTTGCCGCATGGCCCGTTTCTCCGTTTACGTTTTTTATTTTCGTAGCTTTTGTACCCTTGCTTTGGCTTGAAACAAAAGTTGTAAGCCGCAAAA
>JAKIZK010000105.1 GCA_022708055.1 Bacteroidota bacterium | reverse complement strand
AACGATTCCGTTTTTAATCCAAAGCTTTCTCAATGCCTCCATATATTCTTTATCATTTCCATAACTGCCATATTCATTTTCTACCTGTACCATAATGATGGGACCACCGTAATTGCATTGTAAAGATTTTACTTCCCTCGCCAGCCGGGCTACGTATTTTTCAACGGCCTTCATGTAGCGGGGATCCATGCAACGGATTTTTATATCAGGTGTTTTCAGAAGATAAGTTGGCAGTCCGCCAAAATCCCATTCGGCACATACATAAGGGCCGGGGCGAAACAATACCCACATTTTTTCTTCTTGGCAAATACGAATGAACTCAGCAATATTTCTGTTCTCCGATTTAAAATCCCAAACACCTTCCTGTGTTTCAAGATAGTTCCAAAAAATATAAACAGCAATCGTATTACAACCCATGGCCTTTGCCATTTGAATACGATGTCGCCAGTATTCTTTTGGGATACGTGCAGGGTGCATCTCCCCACTGATGATTTGATGGGGCTTGCCATCCAGCAAAAAATCTTTGGTGCCCAGTGAGAAAATATGCTTTTGCTGTGCATCCAGGTTGGAAGTCAAGAACAGTGCTGCAAAAAGGAAAAATATTTTTTTCATTCGTTTACTATTTACAATTGTAAAAATGTGTTTAGTGTTTCAAAATATCAAATCAAGTAAATGCGATTGCTCCCCAATTTAGCAATGAAAAGGCTACTTAAAAAACGAAAAATGACGCAACCGTTTGCCGCTTTGACTTACCTTTGCAACATTATTAAAATTCATCCCCTTTTTTATGGATTACAGAATAGAAAAAGATACCATGGGCGAAGTACAAGTGCCTGTGGATGCCTACTATGGCGCACAAACACAACGCAGTATCGACAATTTTAAAATTGCGCAAGACATTAATAAAATGCCTCGTGAAATTATCCGGGCATTTGCATATTTAAAAAAAGCGGCGGCACTTACAAATTTTGATGCCGGTGTTTTACCAAAAGAAAAATGTGATTTGATTGGAAAAGTATGCGATGAAATACTGGAAGGAAAATTAGACCCTTATTTTCCGCTGGTTGTATGGCAAACCGGTAGTGGCACACAAAGCAATATGAATGTAAATGAAGTAATCGCTTACCGTGGCCATGTACTCAATGGAGGCCAGCTCAGCGATAAAGAAAAATTTTTGCATCCCAATGATGATGTCAATAAATCACAATCATCCAACGATACTTTTCCTACGGCCATGCATATAGCGGCTTATAAAATATTATTGGAAACCACGATTCCTGGAATAGAGAAACTCAGAAACACACTGGCTGCAAAGAGCAAAGCCTTTATGCAGGTAGTAAAAATTGGTCGCACTCACTTTATGGATGCCACACCTCTTACACTGGGTCAGGAGTTTAGTGGTTATGTTTCACAATTAGATCATGGGCTTCGTGCAATTAAAAATACATTGGCGCACTTGAGCGAGCTTGCCTTAGGCGGCACTGCGGTGGGTACAGGCATTAACACACCGGCCGGTTATAGCGAAAATGTAGCAAAACATATTGCAACATTAACGGTGCTGCCTTTTGTAACAGCCGAAAATAAATTTGAGGCATTGGCAGCACATGATGCCATTGTAGAAGCTCATGGTGCATTAAAAACAGTAGCCGTCAGTCTGATGAAGATTGCAAATGACATACGCATGTTATCCAGCGGGCCACGTAGTGGTATTGGCGAAATTTTTATTCCTGACAATGAACCCGGCTCCTCCATCATGCCCGGAAAAGTAAACCCTACACAGTGCGAAGCCCTTACTATGATAGCTGCACAGGTGATGGGAAATGATGTGGCTATCAATATAGGTGGTGCCACCGGACATTTTGAACTCAATGTTTTTAAACCGGTAATGATTTATAATTTTCTACACAGTGCCCGGCTGATTGGCGATGGCTGCATTTCTTTTAATGATAAATGCGCTGCGGGCATTGAGCCCATTGAAGCTAACATAAAAAAACATGTTGACAACAGTTTGATGCTGGTAACTGCGCTAAATACAAAAATCGGTTATTACAAATCGGCAGAGATAGCACAGAAAGCACACAAGGAAGGAACTACATTAAAAGAAATGGCTGTAAAGCTGGGGTACCTTACTCCCGAGCAATTTGATGAATGGGTAGTACCGGCCAATATGGTAGGCAAGTTGAATTGATTGTTACGTAAACTTGCGAAATAAGAACCGGAGAATTACGATTCCTCCGGTTTTTTTTTGTTTTTTGTTGCAAATAATTTTTTCCATTTATATCTTAACAGACGAAATCCAAACTATTCAAAACTAAATTCCGAACTATGGGTACCCTTCGCCATCCTTTCTTATCCATTGCAGGATCAGAAAACAAAACAGACGCAGAAAAAAAGAGTGACCAAAGATCACCATATCTAAAAGCAATACTTACCGGAAATAGATCTGGTACAGCATTAATTCGCAGTTTGGAGAGTCATGAACTATCGGATAGAAATGCAGCCAGTCGTTATATTAAAGAAACATCATTTTTAAGAAAAGCATAGAAGCAGTTCGTAACCCTTGAGCATGTTTCACTAAAAAAAGCCTCCGTTAGTTTGGGGGCTTTTTCTTCAAGCCTATTGTATCAAATTAATATTTTATAAATTTTTCAACCTGCACTTCCTGGTCATAGCCGTTATATAATTTTAATAAATAATTTCCCGGAAGCATATCGGCGATTGTAATCTTAAAATCATTCTTATAACTGATTTCTTCTTTCAATACCCGGCCAAATAAATCGCAGACCTGTGCATATAAAGGTTTCTTCAAATCCTTTTTTCCATGAATATTTATTTCGCTTGTTGCCGGATTGGGAAAGAGTTGAATTAAATCTTTAACTACAGGCGGCCGGGCTGGCGACCGAGGAGTTAATGAAAGAGTAATTAAAGTCTTATAGGTCAGTTTTAAAACTTTGCCGCCATCTCTGGTTGCCGCATTGCTTCCATTGAAACCTCCGGTAGGCCCGGAAGTGTTACCGGTACTATCCACAACAATCCAAAAAATTCCACTGTTGGGACTGGGGTTGATTGCAACATCTCTTACTCGCCATCCATGCAAGAGTGGAAATGTATCAACAACATTTAAAGAAGATGTACTATCGACAAAAGTGCCCGATGTATTTAATTTGAGACGGTACATGCCATACTTGAGCGAAGTGATTAGTAAAGAATTTTTCCATCCGGGGATATTTCCGCTATAATATGCAATACTGGAAGGCCCGATGGTGCCCCAGGTATAAATATTTGTGCCATCAGCTGGAATAGAAGATGCAGGCCAGTTAAATGTTACAAATAATGGGCGTTGCATGCCATTTGCACCAGCCCATGTATTTTCACTATAATTAATCATTTGTGAAGCAAGACGATCGTTATTTGAAAATGCATCCAATGAAGAATAATTATCATCGCCCATTCCTGCAACTTTTGGCCATCCATAATTTTGGCCGGGTTTAATTTCGTTTACCTCGTCATCTGATTTATCGCCGTGTTCTGAACTGTAAAGCCTCCAGGTTCCGTTGGCATTGCCCCAGGCCAAGCCTTGTGCATTTCGGTGTCCGAAGCTGTAAACCGGAGTTTTCATATTACCGCCTCCTATACTTGTGTGCACAAAGGGGTTATCGTTGGGTATCCATTGTTTCCATTTATCATACTCATGAATGGATGAACCGGGAACCCCATCGCCATCAGGTTCAGTGTTGAAACGCAAAACTTTTCCTTCACAAGTATCGCGGTTTTGAGCGTAGTTCGTTCTTGATGCATTATTAAACTGGCCTGCACCCATATCGCCAACTGTATAATATAATTTATAGGTGCCATCATTTTCTACAACCGGACTCAGCGTCATTCTACCAGAATTGTGATCATTGCTGCCGGGAAGATTTGAAAAGACAGTATCAATAATTGTCAAAGTATCTTTTGAAATATTAGGACTCCCTGCATCTCCGGCAAAATAAAAATGACATCTTACAATTTTGGTTCGGAAATAACAAGGTGAACCAGGGCCTGAAGGGCATGGAGTTCCTGTGGTTTTATATACATACGCAAGATAAATCCACGGCTTACCACTATAAAAATCGGGATGAATAGCCAAGCCTTGCATACCGCCTTGTGGCCAGGTGCCAATTGAACGGCTAAAATTTATTTCGCCAGTGCCCAATGGAATTTTCAACACCTGTTGCGGAGGCAGGTTTTTTGCTGCTTGCGTTCTCGAAGCACTCATGCGAAGAACACGATATCCCCTTGCTTCAGTAATCCACAAAGAGTCATCGGGGCCATAAGTAATTTCCCAAGGATAGCCGAGATTTTTAGCAACCGTATCGATATAAAACAGTGTTGTGGTGGAATCAATTACCTGAGAAAAAGATGAAACCGGCAAACAAAACAGAATGGCTTGTATGAATAAAGACAAAATTTGCTTTTTCATATTTATGGATTTGAAACTAAAGCTATCTGATAGTTGTTTCAAATACAAGGAAGAATCCCTTTGTAAAACCCGAATGTAAAAAAGCCTTGCCATCAGGTATATTCTACTATTGTATTAGCTCGACATTCAATCTAAATTTACATCAAGCCATCATACAGGAATGTTAACCAAAATATCCTGTTTATGATAAAATTTTTACACGAAGCATCCATTAAATATCTCATCACATTATTTGTACTATGTACAAATGAGAGATCTATTGTGTTGGCGCAAAATATTGACTTTGGTAAAAGTTATATCAATGTAACAAAAGGATTGAATGGCGGTACGGTTGAAACAGGTGATACTTTAGAAATAAGAGCTTCACTGGTTGTAAGATCCGGCAGGTATGACAGTTGTAGGTATCAGGATGTAGTACCAGCAGGTACAGCTTATATCACAGGTACGGTAAGGGTATTAACCAATGAAGGAAAAATATACAAGCAATTTACGGATGCAGCAGGCGATGATCCGGGTTGGATATCAGGAGCCAACATTACGATTAACCTTGGCTACAATCAAACTGATCAACCCGCCACATCTTTTAGAAGAGGAAGGGTTCGCAACACACACAAGCCATCATTTTTTGGTGGCACTTGTATTATGATTGCCTCATTCAGGGTAAGAGTAACTGCAGCAACTGGAACCAATATAAGTACCGGAGGTGGAAATATGACTTATAGAAGTGGTACTTCGCCTGTTCAAACATTTACGTTTCCTGCAAACCTGATTCGTGTATTTTCCAACTACGGCATTTGTAGTAACACCATTGGTGTAAATGCAATTGGTACAGAAACAAATGGGACTTTCGGTAGTGGTCGTCCACGAAACCGTGGCGCATCTGCTAATGTACCCGTAGGATATACTTACCAGTTTTTTACAACCAACCAACCCAATGACTATAATTATGGAATTGCAAACAATACATCAACATTAACTAATTATACCACTTCCAATGCTTGGCCAAAGCCAGATCCGTCAACACCCACGCACCGTGTATTTGGCGTATGGGATATTATAGGCGATCATACAGGTGCAGCTTCGCCTACGGCGGGCAATGCTGCTGCGGATACTGTGGCCAATGGAAATGCCGGCTATATGTTGATAGTAAATGCAGCATATAGAATTGATTCAGCATTTCAGCAAACCATTTCGGGGCTTTGCCCAAATACATACTATGAAATTTCCTGTTGGATCAGAAATATATGTTCCAAATGTGGTTGTGATTCAAATGGTGTTGGCGCAAGTGGCGCCGGATACATTCCTACGGCCGCTGGTGATTCGGCCGGTGTAAGACCCAATCTTACCTTCGAAGTTGATGGAATCGATTATTATACAACCGGCAATATTCTTTATACAGGAAACTGGATAAAGAAAGGATTTACTTACCTGACCGGACCTTTTCAAACCAGTTTTACATTAAAGTTTTTTAACAATGCGCCTGGAGGTGGTGGCAACGACTGGGCTTTAGATGATATATCTGTAAGCACTTGTTCTCCAAATATGGTGTATGCACCCAGCAACAATCCCAAGGTATGTGATAGTAATTCAATTCAGATTCAAGATACTATTCGCTCCTTCTTCAATAATTATGTGTATTACAAATGGCAACGAAGCACTGATGGAGGTGGCACATGGACGGATGTTACTGCTCCAGCCGGGCCGGTTGTTCCATTTTGGAATGGCAGTGCCTGGGAATATGTGTCCACTTACAACATACCACCATCTGCAACAACGCTGGCTGACAACGGAGATATGTACCGACTGATCGTAGCAACCACATTGGGAAATCTGACAAATCCTGATTGTAGTTTTACCGACAATACTTCTATCATTACGTTAGAAGTAATAGACTGCCAGATTCCACTTGCAGTAAAACTGATTTCATTCAAAGGAGAGAAAAATGGAAGTACTGCAATTTTGAAATGGGCTACAGAAAATGAAGAAGAGACATACATTTATGAAATAGAAAAAAGTGTTGACGGGGCTCATTTTACAAAAACCGGACAACAATTCAGTTACAACCATCCGGGATCAAATCATTATACTTTTACTGATCTGCATGTCGCTGGCAAAACTTATTACAGAATTAAAATAATAAACAATCAGGGACAATATTATTATTCAAAAACAATTTTATTAAATGGTGAAAATGGAAAAATCTCTTTTTTGACAGTTATAAATCCATTTGCCGAAAAACTGGAATTCAGCTTATTCAATAATGGAAAT
>JAKIZK010000104.1 GCA_022708055.1 Bacteroidota bacterium | reverse complement strand
AGCACCTCCAGCTGTTATCTCAATACGGGCAGTATTGAAATATGCGTTTACCATTTCCCGGCCTATTGCCTGATATTCTTCGGGCAACACAAGTACAATATCCAAATCGTCATAAGCATCCAGGAAAGTTTTGATGGAATAGTAAATAACAGGCTTCCCTTTCAGCAACATAAACTGTTTAGGCAAATTACTGTTCATTCTTGCACCTTGTCCGCCGGCTACTATTATTGCAATCTTTCTCATGTTCATTCCATCATTTATAAATGCTGATTTCCTTTACTCCTTCATTATTCTTCATTGCACGATACATCCCTTCACTGTTAAACATCATTGCCGCATTTCCTTTTGCATCCACACCTATCATACCCCCTTCGCCATGCAATTTCAATAATTTATCATGCACTACAATGTGCATTGCATCTTGCAGTGAAAGATTTTTGTATTCCATCAGGCAACTTACATCGTATGCTGTAACGGAACGTATAAAAGGTTCGCCATGGCCTGTGCAACTGATGGCACAGGTTTGATTGTTGGCATAAGTACCAGCACCAATGATGGGGCTATCACCCACCCTGCCCCATTTTTTATTCGTCATACCTCCGGTGCTGGTTGCTGCTGCTATGTTACCTTGTGCATCGCAGGCTACTGCGCCTACTGTTCCAAATTTTTTATTAGGATTTAATGAACGATGATCCAGCATCATTTCACCTTTCTGTTGTGCCTGTTTCAATTGTGCAAATCTGAGTGCTGAAAAGAAATAATCATCAGGCTCTGATTTTATATTATGCAATCGTGCAAAATCTTCGGCACCGCGACCATTTAGCATTACATGATCGCTTAGCGTCATTACAGCAAAAGCAAGTTCAATAGGATTGCGAATATTTTTAACAGCAGACACTGCGCCTGCGTCCAAATTCTTTCCATCCATTATGGCCGCATCCATTTCCTGGCTTCCATCACTGGCGAATACTGAGCCTTTTCCTGCATTAAACAAATCAATATCCTCCAATGACACTACAGCTGCCCTTACAGCATCTAATGCACTACCTCCTTTTTCAAGTACCTGATAGCCGCAAGTCAAAGCTACTTCTAAAGCGTTTTTATAATCAGCTTCCTGCTTAGCTGTTATTTCCGACTTTAATATGGTGCCGGCTCCACCATGAATGGCAATGGTAAATTTTGACATAATGATTCCTTCTGAAAAGGCGAAATTAGTTATTTTACACCCCGATATGTTCAAACGTACCATTCATCCATCAGAATATTTTTTAATTGCTGCCAATATATTACCGGTTATTGGCGTATTGGCTTGGGGCTGGAGCCCCATTGAAGTATTTATTGTTTATTGCCTTGAAACCATCATCATTGGTATTCTTACTTTGGTAAAAATGGGTATTGTAACCATTACACGAAATCAAGAAAGCTGGCAAACAGCAGGTGGCAAAAGTGTAAAGCCCGGTTTAGCATTAATGCTATTTTTCATATTTCATTATGGTATGTTTGTGGCTATTCAAATGGGATTATTTTTTAGTGTTTCAGGAATAGCCTCAAAGGCTAATATCGGATTTTTCAATTTCTTTTATAAATGGCCATCGCTACTCAATAAAGATGCATTAATAATGCTGATAGCCTTTTTCTTTTGCTATGGATTTAAAATGCTTGTTGATTTTATTTTTACCGGCAAGTATAAAACTGCAACACTGGTGGGCTTGATGTTTGAGCCTTATATCCGCATCTTTATTCAACAGTTTACTGTCATTTTAGGGAGCATCTTTCTTACTTTTGGAGCCGGCAAGGTTTTCATCATCATCTTCGCAATGATCAAAATTGCTTTTGAATTATTTATTGATTACGGTAAAATAATAAACGAGGAGAAACTGGAACAAGGATTTCAATCAGACAATCAATAGCTCACATTCTTGCTGCAAGGTTTCGGCATTGATGGCCACTGTGCCTACTTCTTCGCATACTAGTCCACCTGCAATATTGGCGATGGCAGCCATTCGTTTTACATCTTTTGTAGCAGCATACACCATAGCCGCTACTGCAATTACCGTATCGCCTGCGCCGGATACATCGGCAATATTTCTTATATGCGAATCGATGATTGCTGCATGATTGTCTTGCTGATAAAATACTCCTTTGTCTGATAGTGTGATGAAAGAAACCCTGTGTTGCAATTGCGCATGCAACTCCTTATGAAACTGTTGCAATACTAAGAGGTTAATATCTTCTCCAATAAAATTGAGTGCCTCCTTTATTTCTTTCAAATTGGGTTTAAAAATATCTACGCCTTTATATGTGAAGAAGTTCTTTCTCTTCGGATCTACAGCGGTTACAATTCCTTTCTGTTTACATAACTGGATAATTTCTGATATTATTCTTTCCGTTAATACCCCTTTATTATAATCTTCCAGAATCAATACTTGAGGCGATTCCTTTTGTATGTATGCGGATACTGCTTGTAAAAACAAATCTTCATCACTACTTGAAATATCTGTTGTTATTTCATCATCCAATCTCATCATTTGCTGATTTCTACTGATGATTCTGATTTTATTAGTTGTAACTCTTTCTTTACTCTTTATAAGATAAGTAGTGTCAATATTATTTTGATGAAACAGGTCAATTAATGCTTCCCCATTTCTATCATCTCCAGAAACCGATAAAATAGAAACAGCAGCACCCAGTGAGCGGCAATTCAAAGCAACATTACCGGCACCACCTATTCTTTGTTCTCTTTTTTCCAATAAAATAATGGGCACCGGCGCTTCCGGTGAAATACGATCTACATGACCCCAGATGTAGGAATCCAGCATTACATCACCTATCACACCCACTTTGAGTGCAGAGAAGTCGCTGAATAGTTTTTTAAAATCCTCCATGTACAGGAGATTATTTTTTTTCGGGGGCGGGTTTATTATTGCGATAATCTTCGTTCAGACCTTTGATCAACTGATTGGTGATATTGTAAGTCGTATCACGATAGTAGAACAAACCAATTTCATAAGAAATAATATATGAATAGCGGCTGTCGCTATTAAATTTTTTCAAAAAATCTTCTATTCTTGTTTTTACTGCAAGATTCTTACGCATTACAAAATCCTGATACTTTTGTTCATAATCATCCTTCTGTTGCTTTAAAGTTTCAGCATATTGCCTCAGCTCTTCCTGTGCCTTTTCCTGTTCTTCTTGTGTAGTATAGGTTTTAGCAGCCAGTGATTCATATTTTGCTTTATACTTACCATCCAGATCGCCAACATTTTTTTCCAACTCATTATTCTTAGCACCTATTTCATCTTTTACTGCTTTCACCATATCGAAATGTGCTTCAACAGAATCCATTTCGAAATAAGCAATTTTAAAACTCTTTGTTGAAGCAGAGTCGTTTCCTGCATTTACACGTGCAGCAGACGTTTTTCCAGATGGTTTAAAATGCAAAAAAAGAAGCGTACCCAATCCCAGAGTAAGCAATCCATTCCATATCAACATTCCGTTTTTCAACTTCAGAAAATTTAAAAGTTCTTTAAATTATTTTTTTAAAGTTTCATTCCGCTTGCTGCAAAATAAGCATTTTACAACGGGCAAATATAATGATTCAGTTTACTTTAGGAAAGGCTTAACAACATAAGTACAATACATTTTTTGCCAAAAAAATAAAAGGAGCAAGCGAACTTACTCCTTAAAATATCAAATATTATCTTGTAAAGAAATTATTCTTCATCATCAAAAGCCATGGCCTCACGGGTAGTTTGCAACAATTCGTATTCTTCCTTACTTCCTACAATTGTATTGTCAAACTTCCTAAGACCTGTACCTGCCGGAATGGGGTGACCGGTGATTACATTTTCTTTCAGTCCAAGCATTTCATCAGTTTTACCATTGATAGCAGCAGAAGAAAGTACTTTAGTGGTTTCCTGGAATGAACCCGCAGAAATCCAACTTTGTACACCTAATGAGGCCTTGGTAATTCCCAATAAAGTAGGCGTTGATGTAGCAGGATTTGCATCTCTGTATTCTACAGGCTTTTTATCATTACGACGAAGGATTGAGTTTTCTTCTCTTACCTCACGCAGTGTAACAATCTGTCCTGCTCGCAACTTCGTGCTATCTCCTACTTCCGTTACTACTTTTTTATCAAAGATGTAATCGTTCTCATTTACAAATTCAAATTTATCTACCAGGTCATCTTCCAAGAAGCGTGTATCACCCGGATCCACGATGGTGGCTTTGCGCATCATCTGGCGTACGATCACTTCAATGTGCTTGTCATTAATTTTCACACCTTGCAAACGATAAACTTCCTGAATTTCATTTACCACATACTCCTGAACAGCAAATGGACCTTTAATAGCCAATATATCAAAAGGCGCAATCTGACCATCACTTAATGATGCACCCGCTTTTACAAAGTCACCATCCTGTGCAAGTATCTGACGGGTAAGGGGTACCAGGTATTTTTTCTGAACACCATCTTTTGCTTCAATGATGATCTCACGATTACCTCTTTTGATAGCACCCATAGAAACCACCCCATCAATTTCAGATACTACTGCAGGGTTACTTGGATTTCTTGCTTCAAACAATTCAGTAACACGTGGAAGACCTCCGGTAATATCGCGAAGCTTGCCGAGCACCCTTGGAATTTTCACAATAACCTGACCCGCTCTTACTTCTTCACCTTCATCCATAATGATATGGCTTCCGGTAGGCAGGTTGTAAGATTTATTTTCTTTGCCCTGAACCAGAATGGAAGGAATTTTAGTCTTATCTCTTGTTTCAATTACCACTTTTTCGCGGTGGCCGGTTTGCTCATCAGCTTCTTCACGATAAGTAACACCATCTATTACATTTTCAAACTTCACCGTACCATTTATTTCTGCCATGATTACGTTGTTGAACGGATCCCATGTACAGATAACATCACCCTTGCTTATTTTCTGACCATCTTTCACATTCAAGGTAGCACCATAAGGTATATTGTTTGAAATAAGCAGACGATCATTTTTCGTATCAATGATACGCACCTCACCGGTACGGCCAATAACTACTTGTGATTTTTCGCCTTCATTATTTTCAATTGATACCGTACGCAAACCATCAAACTGAATGGTGCCATCAAACTTGGCAGCCAGTGCAGATTCTACTGAAGCTGAACCAGCCACACCACCAACGTGGAAGGTACGAAGGGTAAGCTGTGTACCCGGCTCACCAATAGACTGTGCTGCGATGATACCTACTGCATCTCCGTTTTGAGCTATATTTCCACTAGCTAAGTTTTTACCATAGCATTTCACACAACAGCCTCTTTTGCTTTCGCAGGTAAGTACAGAACGGATTTCAACACTTTCAATTCCTGATTCCTCTATCCGTTTTGCAATATCAGCAGTTATTTCATCACCACCGGCAACGAGTAATTGATCAGAAACCGGGTCATATACATCATGCAATGAAGTACGACCTTCTATTCTGTCGCTAAGTGGTTCTATTACATCTTCATTATCTTTTAAAGCGGTTGTTTCAATTCCACGAAGTGTTCCGCAATCTTCTTCTGTAATTACCACATCTTGTGCAACATCCACCAAACGACGGGTAAGGTAACCCGCATCGGCTGTCTTAAGAGCCGTATCGGCCAAACCTTTACGGGCACCGTGTGTAGATATGAAGTAATCCAATACATTCAATCCACCTTTGAAGTTGGAAAGAATTGGGTTTTCAATAATCTCTGAACCGGTAGAACCTGATTTTCTTGGTTTGGCCATCAACCCTCTGATTCCTGCTAACTGCTTAATCTGTTGCTTAGAACCTCTCGCTCCTGAGTCCAGCATCATGTAAACAGAATTGAATCCTTGTTTGTCGTTACTCAACTCACGAATCAATGTTTCTGTAATGCGAGTATCTACACGGCTCCAGATATCTACAATCTGATTATATCTTTCATTATTGGTAATCAAACCATTGTTATAGCTATCCCACACTTCATCAACTTCAGATTTTGCTGTAACCAGTAACTCTTCTTTTGTGTCAGGAATTATCAGGTCATTAATGTTGAAAGATAAACCACCCTGAAAGGCTGTACGGAAACCTAATTGCTTGATATCATCCAGGAATTTTGCAGTTTTGGGAACATTGGTAATACGAATGATATCACCAATAATCTCACGAAGGTTTTTCTTTGTAAGCAGTGCATTTACAAAGCCCACTTCGGCAGGTACATGTTGATTAAAAATAACACGGCCTACAGTAGTCTCTATCAATTTATGCTCCAGCAATCCATCCGCATTGCGTGTATTGGCTTTTACTTTTATCCATGCATGCAGATCTACTACTTTTTCATTGTATGCAATAATTACTTCATCTGCAGAATAAAATATTTTTCCTTCTCCACGCACCTGTTCTTTATCTGTTGTCTTTTTCCCTTTTGTGATATAGTAAAGGCCCAACACCATGTCCTGCGAAGGCAGCGTGATAGGCGTACCATTCTGTGGATTCAAAATGTTGTGCGAAGCCAGCATGAGCAATTGTGCTTCAAGAATTGCAGCATGTCCCAGTGGTACATGCACCGCCATCTGGTCACCATCAAAGTCGGCGTTAAATGCACTACAAACCAATGGGTGCAATTGAATAGCCTTTCCTTCAATCAGCTTAGGCTGGAATGCCTGAATGGAAAGTCGGTGAAGCGTTGGGGCACGATTCAGCATGATAGGATGTCCTTTCAGAATGTTTTCCAAAATATCCCA
>JAKIZK010000103.1 GCA_022708055.1 Bacteroidota bacterium | reverse complement strand
AATCGGCATTACAAAGAAAATACCGTACAGAATTGCTAAAATAAAAATGGCATAGAACACCAAATGTGCATGGGCCGGCATCCAGCCTATTAAATAAACAGCCAGTACAACCGTAACAAAAAGCAATAATAAATTAAACAGATGCTGACCTTTAAAAGAATAATCTTTAACCTTTCCATTCAATTTGCCCCAGGCTATCATACTGCCTGCAAAAGAAACTGAGCCGATGATTAATCCCAAAACAATAATCAGCACATGACCGGTGTAAAAAGCCGGCATAGATTCATAATGTTTTCCCGGTCCAAACATTTCCATAAAATGATCAAACTCAACAATGCTGATTAAAGCCGCACAGGCACCACCCATACCGTTGAACATACTCACCATTTCCGGCATGGCTGTCATCTTTACTTTTTTTGCAGCCAGTGTACCTATGAGTGCACCAATGGCAATACCGCCAAATATCCAACCATAATTACCCAGCTTATTCCCTGCTTCATCACGATACAAAAAGATAGTACCTAAAATTGCAATACCCATGCCTGCCGCCGCCAACAGGTTACCGTTGCGTGCCGTAGCGGGATTGGATAGCATTTTTAAACCCACAATAAATGTAATAGCACCTATAAGATAACAAATGGTCAATATGTTTAATTCCATCATGCTTCGCTAATTTTCCTTACATCAATTTTATTAAGCCTAATCAGTTTTTTTGATTTGCTTTTTTCTTTTTAAACATTTCCAGCATTCTGTCGGTTACAACAAAACCACCAACCACATTCAATGTACCCAGTATCACAGCCAGAAATCCGAGAATCAATGCCAGGTAGTTATCGCTCTCGGCTTTTCCCATTACAATAATGGCTCCAATGATTACCACACCATGTATGGCATTGGCACCACTCATCAGTGGCGTATGCAATACACTGGGCACTCTGCCGATAACTTCTATACCTACAAAAATCATCAGTACTACGATGTAAATCATTTCCTGATGTGCCGTTATCCAGTTTAAAAAATTATCCATTCAAATTATTTTAATCGTTCGTGAACAATATTTCTCTCGTGTGTAATACAAGCACCTTTTACCAAATCATCATCCCAGTTTAAATGAATTGCGCCTTCTTTTGTCAAAATCAATTGTAAGAAGTTCAATACATTTTTTCCATACAGCTTACTGGCATCGGAGGGCATGGTAGATTGCAATGATGAATTGCCCATAATGCTGACACCAAATTTTGAAACGGTTTCATTGTTTTTGGTAAATGGCGTATTGCCACCCGTTGCGGCCGCCAGGTCTATGATAACCGAACCATTTCTCATGGTTTGCAGCATCTCTTCGGTTATGAGTATCGGTGCTTTTTTACCGGGTATCTGTGCCGTAGTGATTACAATATCTGCTTTCGCTACAGATTCAGCAATTCGTTGCTGTTGTTTTTCTTTATAAGCTTCCGTTTGCTCTACGGCATATCCTCCTGCTTTACTTGCATCGGCTGCGCCATCTACTTCTATAAATTTTGCACCCAAGCTTTGTACTTCTTCTTTCACTGCAGGTCTTGTATCAAATACTTCTACCACAGCACCCAGTCTTCTTGCAGTGGCAATAGCTTGTAGTCCGGCAACACCTGCACCTAAGATTAATACTTTTGCCGGAGCAATACTTCCTGCTGCTGTCATAAACATAGGAAAATAGCGGCCGTAAGCATTTGCTGCTGTCAATACTGCTTTGTACCCTGCAATATTTGCCTGCGAGCTCAGTACATCCATTGCTTGGGCCCGGGTTGTGCGGGGCAACATATCAAGAGAAAAACAAGTAACCCCGGCAACAGCCCATTGCTTCATCATTTCCATTTGAAACAATGGCTGATAAACGCCAATCAAAATTTTGCCCGAAAGTTTTGCAACTTCATCCTGCGAAAAAGGGTGAATACCCAACACGATGTCAGCACTGTTTAAAATTTCATTTCTGTCTTTCATTTGAGCGCCGGCTTTTTCATAATCTGCATTGCTGCAAAAAGCCAGTTCACCGGCTCCGGGTTCTACAAAAACAGAAATTGATTTTTTGGTAAGCGTCGCCACAGCTTCAGCAAGCAGTGAGACTCTTGTTTCATGGGCGGGTTCTTTCAGAATGCCAATAGTCATAATAAATCCTGAGTTCGTTTCAGGTTGATTTTTAAAGCGGTGAAGATATTGAATTTTGGCAAAGCGGCCATTTGCGTAGAAATGATTTTATTCAGGCAAACGGATGATGTTGATTGCAACTTTTCCCCTTAAAAAAAACATATGGAGACTGATAAGGATTCTAAAAATGGGTTAAAAAACCGAAAGCATTTTTGTATCCGGCTGCAAATCGCTTATGATCGTCCCTTGCGTCGCACACTTGTACTGCAACCATACTATTGAGCTTTCATTTCGTGCATATAAGCTATCGGGTTGGTTTTAAAAAAAACAACTTGCATATTAAAATACTTTCGCAAAGCACTACTTAAAATCTGATAACAAACTCCTGCCGCTCCTTAAACTCCGATCTGAAAAATATAAACCCCAGAAAAAATAAATCGATACTGCATTTTACCGATGGGTGAGATTTTATAGTGTACCAGGCGGCTTCCATTTCGGCGCTCCAGTGTATATCATCAAAAATGAGTATAGAACCCGGATGTATTTTTTTTAGCATCAGGTTAAAATAATTTTCTGTGGGTTGCTGCCGGTGATTGCCATCAATAAAAGCAAAATCAATTTTTTCCAATTTATCTAATACCGATGGTAAACTTATATCGAAATTGCCCTTTATCAGTTCAACGTTTTTCAAACCGAGTGATTCAAAATTCTGCGCTGCAATATTTGCTATTTCACCGGCGCCCTCCAGCGTTATAAGTTTTGCATCGGGCTTTGCCAGCGAAAGATAAGTGGTTGTAATGCCCAGTGATGTACCCAGTTCCACTATGGTTTGAGGCTGATATTTTTTAATGGTTCTGAAAAGTAATTGCCCCAGCTTGGGCGGTTTGGCTGCGTGTTGGGCAATGGATGATATGCGGCGTTGATTGGTTTTTGATAGAGCAGAACCTGCGCCAAAATCTTCAACCTGTACCTGCCGTTTATCACTTTTCATCCCGGTGCGCAGTTGTTCGGCTATCGAGTATTCGGGATATAGCTGCCGGTCGTTCAGCAATTTTGTAATAAAATCAAATACAAAGGGAGAATGAATACCATGCCCCCTGCCATTGCCGGCTCGCAGGTAATAGTTTATAAATT
Organism: Bacteroidota bacterium; assembly: GCA_022708055.1. Classification (GTDB taxonomy): domain Bacteria; phylum Bacteroidota; class Bacteroidia; order Chitinophagales; family Chitinophagaceae; genus JJ008. The sequence continues at coordinate 3,638 of JAKIZK010000103.1, read as the reverse complement.
TTAGTGCTAACTGAGCTTTTGAATACATTCAAAAAAATTAATATCGCTCCCAGGTCTGAAAGGAATAATTAAAAGCATTTTTTTCATCCGCTTCAAAGTTTTGCTGATTTACCAGATGCCATTGATCGGGATGTATTGGCGGAAAATAAGTATCGGCTTCCGGCTCTGCTTCTACCCGGGTCAGGTAAATGCGTTTGGCTTTTTCAAATAATGCTTTATAAATTTCGCCGCCACCTATTACCATTACTTCATTTACATCGGCCTGTTGGGCTATAAACAAAGCGTCTTCAATATTTTTTGCGGCCACTGCCTCTGCTGCCTGCCAATCTGTTTGCCGGGTGATTACAATATTTTTTCTGCCATTGAGCGGCTTGCCCAATGATTCAAAAGTTTTGCGCCCCATCACTACTGGCATGCCCCAGGTTATATTTTTAAAATGCTTCATATCTGCCGGCAGGTGCCAGGGCATTTTACCATCCTTGCCTATGGCATTATTGGTGGCGGCAGCTACTACAAGTGAAATATTCATTAAAGAAATTATTTTATATCTTTTTGCACAAGCTATGACAAATAAAAAAAAAACTATACAGCTACAGGTGCTTTAATTGCAGCATGACACTGATAATTTTCCAAAGTGAAATCTTCGTATCTGAATCCAAATATATCTTTTACTTCAGGGTTTATTTTCATCACCGGTAATGGATAAGGTGTGCGGCTTAGTTGCAGATTTACCTGCTCTACATGGTTGCTGTAAATATGTACATCGCCAAAGGTGTGTACAAACTCACCGGGCTGCAGATAGCAAACCTGCGCCATCATCATCGTGAGTAATGCATAGGAAGCAATATTGAATGGTACGCCCAAAAAAACATCGGCACTCCGTTGGTACAACTGACAGCTGAGTTTGCCATCGGCTACATAAAACTGAAACATATTATGACAGGGCATCAATGCCATCTCCGACAGTTCGCCCACATTCCAGGCGCTTACGATCATGCGTCGGCTATCGGGATTATTTTTTATTTGATGAATGACATCACTAATCTGGTCAATTAATTTTCCGTCTTTGTTTTCCCAGCTACGCCACTGCTTGCCATACACCGGGCCCAAATTGCCATGGGCATCAGCCCACTCGTCCCATATTTTTACGTTATTTTCTTTGAGGTAAGCAATATTTGTTTCGCCTTTTAAAAACCAAAGCAATTCGTAAATAATACTTTTTAAATGTACTTTTTTGGTAGTTACCAGTGGAAAACCTTTTTGTAAATCAAAACGCATTTGGTAGCCAAAAACACTACGGGTGCCGGTGCCGGTACGATCGGTTTTTTGATTACCGGTATCAAGTATATGTTTCAATAAATTGAGGTATGCCTGCATTGCCGCAAGTTAGTGAAAAGGTGTAAGTACAAAATGTTGAAGAAAAGTAGTGTGGGGAAGCTGTTAGCTTTTTTTAGATTTTCTTCTTTCCAGTTCCTTTTCTATAAGCATCAGCTCCCGGTTGGTTTGACCTTTTACGGATGTATTTTCTTCAGCACGGCGCATCAGGTATTTAATTACATCTTTGATGGGGCCAAAGGGCAGGTATTTGCTCACGCTGCAGCCTGCATGTGCCAGGTTGAAGGTGATATTATCGCTCATACCATAGAGCTGGCTCCAGTGTATATGAGGATGATTGAGTGGCAGTCCTTTTTCTTGTAAAAGTTTTACGGCGAGCATATTGCTGTTTTCGTTGTGCGATGCTACAACAATGGCGATGCGGTCAATATGATCTATGCAAAACCTAAGGCTTTCATCATAGTCGCGGTCGGTGCTTGCCTTATCGGGCATGATGGGCGATGGATAACCTTTTTCGGCGGCACGTTTTCTTTCTTTTTCCATATAGGCGCCTCTTACCATTTTGGCTCCCAGTATAAAATTGCGTTCAACCGCTGCTTCATACGAGTCTTTTAAAAATTGTTGCCTGTCGGTACGGTAATGCTGTGTGGTATTATACACAATGGCGCTTTCTTTATTAAACTGATCCATCATCAAAATGGTTAATGCATCAAGCGGATCGGTAATCCAGGTTTCTTCGGCATCTATGGATACACCAATTTTGTTTTTAGCAGCGGCATCGCATACCCGCATCACCCGATAGCGAACGCGGTGCCATTCCTCTTTTTCGTCATGCGACAATTTTTCAATAGCAGCCAGAAAGCGCTTCATCAAGGTACCCGATTCTTTTTGCATCAACTCACTCAGCCTTTCCAAAAGTGCAAACCGGGCAAAGCCGGTTATCTTTACCCCAATAAACGGAATATTGGATTGGGAAGCAGCATAGTTGATTACTTTAATAAACACTTCGCAGGCGTTATCAAAATTTTCTTCTCCCTCCTTTCCTTCTACGCCATAGTCCAGAATAATTTTTACATTGTATTTATCTAACAGTTGGGCCACCGGAGCTATTTGTTCCAATGATTCGCCACCCACAAACTGTTTAAAAATGGTATTACGTATCAATCCTTTTACCGGCAGGCCAACTTGCAACGACCAAGGTGCCAGCTTTACACCGGCTTTTACAATCCAGGGTTTCGACATAAGCGAAAAAAGCCACTTAGCTTTTTTAAGTTCTTCGTCTGTTTTGTATTGAAAGGCAAACTCGGTATTGTCGAATGAAATAGTAGCGGGAGAAGCGTCCATAAAGTCTATAAGTTTTAAAAAAAGAGAGACAAATGTAGTCCTTTCGGTTTTTATGAACAATGATTAGAAACAGCCCTTGATTTTAGATACCTTTGCCAAAATTTTTTTGTAATGATAACCCGAAAACCATCTGATAGCCTGACGATCATGACAGAGATTGTACTGCCCAACGATACAAATACTTTTAATAATCTGATGGGAGGCCGATTGATGTACTGGATGGATATAGCCGCTGCCATAGCAGCACAAAAACATTGCAATGCCCCTGTGGTTACGGCATCGGTTGATAATATTTCATTTGAAAATCCAATAAAGCTGGGCAACGCTGTACGTATTGAAGCAAAATGTACCCGTGCTTTTAATACTTCTATGGAAGTGCATTTGAAAGTTTGGGGTGAAGATTATACACAGCAATATAAATATAAGAGCAACGAAGCCTATTATACCTTTGTAGCGCTCGACCCCACCGGAAAACCAAGACAGGTGCCACAGCTGATACCTGAAACAGATGAAGATCAAAAATTATTTGATGGTGCATTAAGACGCCGGCAATTGAGATTGATACTAGGCGGCAAATTAAAGCCAGCTGATGCTACCGAGTTGAAGGCTTTGTTTGTGAAAGATTAATGTTCTTCAATTCCGACATGTATTTTTTTTTACAATTCATGGAGTTCAGCAAGAAACAACACGCCGCTGTTGAGTCTTGCGTGTAGGCATAGTGCAACGGCAAGAGAATAACAGCAGGAGTAAGATGGAGTACCTGCATTGGAATACTGTAAAAGCTGAATTGTATAAATTGCCGGAAGAGTATAAATATTTATCAGCTTTGTTAAATGAAACAAGGATTGATCATTGGGGCTTCTGACACATATAAGGATTGAGACTACAGTTTGTTGGTGTTTTTGCAATGCACAAGTCTGAACACAACAACAAAGGCGGTTCGCAGGTATCGTAAGACC
>JAKIZK010000102.1:387-7266 GCA_022708055.1 Bacteroidota bacterium | reverse complement strand
GCGCTGCTTTAAGTTCATTATAATGAATACAGAAAAAAAAATACTGCTAACGGGTGCTGCAGGTTTTATTGGAAGTTATATACTCGGTTGTCTTAATCGTAGTGGATACGAGCAAGTGATCATCGTTGATGATTTTACAGACGAAGAAAAATGGTGGAATTTGGATGAAAAAAAATATTTGAAAAAAATTGAGCGGTCACAACTTTTTGATTGGTTGCAAGATTCCCAACCGACCATTGATCTGGTCTTACATCTGGGTGCCCGAACGGATACTACCGAATTTGACTATGCCGTACATGAAAAATGGAATGTGTCTTACTCCAAAGAAATCTGGAATTTTTGTTACCAAAAAAATATTCCGTTGATTTATGCTTCCTCTGCCGCCACTTATGGCGCTGGAGAATTTGGTTATATCGACAGCCATGAAATCATCCATCAACTTCAGCCATTAAATCCTTATGGCGTTTCAAAAAATGAATTTGACAAATGGGCATTGCAACAAAAACAGCAACCCCCTTTTTGGACAGGATTAAAATTTTTCAATGTTTATGGCCCCAATGAATATCATAAAGGACGCATGGCCAGTATGGTTTTTCATGGTTATCACCAGATTAAAAAAACGGGTAGTGTAAAACTTTTTAAATCGCATCGCCCCGATTTTGAAAATGGCGGTCAGCTTCGTGATTTTATTTATGTAGCCGATATTGCAAAAGTTTGTTTATGGATGATAGCCGAAATGCTAAACGCAAAATGGGAAGCAAACAAAAACGGACTTTACAATTTGGGTACCGGCAAGGCCAGAAGTTTTAATGAACTATTGTCGGCAGTTTTTAACAGTATGCAACTGCCGGTTCATATTGAATACATAGATACACCTGCTGATATAAGAGACAAATATCAATACTTTACTGAAGCCAATATGCATAAACTGCAAATTGCGGGATACACTGACCCTTTTTATTCAGTAGAAGCAGGTGTACATGATTATGTCAGCAATTATCTTTCAACAAAAAAATATTTTTAAGATATGGGGCGAAAGATTACCATCATTGGAGGCGGCAACCTGGGCGTTTCCATTGCCGAAGGATTATTAAAAAGCAAATTTTGCAAAGCTGAAGAGCTTACGTTAACCAAAAGAAATATTACAACTTTAAAAGCGCTGGAGCAAAAAGGTGTACAGGTAACAACCGACAATTCAAAAGCTGTAAAAAACGGAGCCATTATTATTTTGGCCATTAAACCATTTCAAACGACAGCTGTTTTGCAGGAAATAAAAAAAGAACTTACTGATAAAAAACTACTTATCTCTGTAGTAACCGGAGTGAGCATTTCCGAAATTCAGGAAATAACGGGTAAAAAAATTCCGGTTTTCAGAGCAATGCCCAATACGGCAATTGCTATACAGCAAAGCATGACCTGCATCAGCCACCAACAAGCAGCCGGCAATGATGTTGAGTTTGTAAAGGAGTTATTTGCCAAGCTGGGAAAGGTAGTTACTATAGATGAAAAACTAATGGACGCTTCAACCATATTGGGCGCCTGTGGCACGGCTTATGCCTTGCGCTATATACGTGCCAGCATACAAGGTGGAATAGAAATTGGGTTTGACGCAGCAACCGCATCACTAATTGCTGCACAAACTGCAAAAGGTGCTGCTGAGTTATTACTAGTAAAAGGAAGTCATCCTGAGCAGGAAATAGATAAAGTAACCACACCAAAGGGCTGTACCATAGCGGGGCTTAATGAAATGGAGCATCAAGGTTTTAGCTCCTCACTCATCAGAGGTATAGTAGCCAGTTACAAGAAAATTGCGAAAGACTGATGATTGTCAGTTCTCTGCAATTTATTTTTCCCTTATTTTTAAGAATGAAGTTGATCTTTCTTGTTCTGTTGGGCTGCGGCTGCATGTATCCTCAAAAAGTATTCAAGGAGAAAACTATCATTATAAGTGCAAATCAATCGGTTTCGGTTTCTGAACTGGGGCTTACCATAAAAAACCAGGGTTGCGGCCGTCAATGGGTTTCTACAAATGGAGAACCCGCTTACGAAAGAGCTTTTTGCGATATAACTGTAAAAACAAAAGATTCCACCTACCATTTCAATCCAGCTCGCAATCAATTTTTTATTAAAAACATTCAATTTGATATTGAGAAAATGAATCCCTGGGGACGAGTTGAAGACAGCATACCACCGGGCGGATGCCGCATTAAGGTTTCCAAACTACCGGATACTTCCCGGTAAAACAAAGCCTGAAAATGGACGATGTTTTTAAGAATCTTTTTTCATTTTTTCCACAAATTATTTTTCAATTTTTTCTATCCATTTTTATCATTTAGCTTTGCATGACCTTCCGGAGTTAATTTGTTTTCGTTTGCATAATTCCGCTGCTGGTCATACGACTGGATTTTTTACAACAGATTATTTTTTGAAATTGATTTAAACAAATAACCATTTTTGTATGGCTAAATATATTTTTGTTACGGGAGGTGTTACCTCATCATTAGGCAAAGGCATTATAGCTGCATCACTTGCCAAACTGCTTCAGGCAAGAGGCTTAAAAGTGACGATACAAAAATTTGATCCATACATAAATATTGACCCCGGCACCATGAACCCTTATGAGCATGGCGAATGTTATGTAACAGAAGATGGTGCAGAAACCGATCTTGACCTGGGGCATTATGAAAGATTTCTCAACATATTTACCTCGCAGGCAAATAATGTAACCACGGGACGCATCTATCAAACCGTTATTAATAAAGAACGGGAAGGCGCTTATCTGGGCAAAACCGTACAGGTAGTACCCCACATTACCGATGAAATAAAAAGAAGAATGTTGCAACTGGGACAGGGAAATGAATACGATATTGTGATAACTGAAATAGGCGGCACTGTCGGCGATATTGAAAGTTTGCCATTTGTAGAAGCCGTAAGACAACTACAATGGGAACTGCCCGAAGAAGACACCGTTATTGTACATCTTACACTCATTCCCTATCTCAAAGCTGCCAAAGAATTAAAAACAAAACCCACACAGCATAGCGTAAAAATGCTGAGCCAGGAAGGAGTGCATCCGGATGTGATTGTGTGCAGAACAGAAAAACAACTGACACCTGATTTAAGAAGAAAAATTGCACTCTTTTGCAATGTAAAAACAGAAGCCGTAATAGAAGCAATGGATGCTTCCACCATTTATGAAGTGCCTTTGCTGATGATGCGTGAAAAACTGGATCTTATTTGTCTTAAGAAGATGAACATGACGGTAAATGAAGAACCGGAGCTTACTAAATGGAAAGGCTTTCTGGACAAATTAAAATATCCGAAAAGCAAAGTAACCATTGGGCTAATAGGTAAATACATAGAACTGCAGGATGCCTATAAATCAATTTTGGAATCATTCATTCATGCAGGTGCTATCAACGAATGTCAGGTACAGGTAATTAATGTACACAGTGAGTTTATTACCGAAGATAATGTAGGAGAAAAACTGGCGGGATTGGATGGATTGCTGGTGGCCCCGGGTTTTGGACATCGTGGCGTAGAAGGAAAAATAGTTGCCGTAAAATATGCCAGAGAAAAAGGACTTCCATTTTTTGGAATCTGTCTGGGTATGCAAATGGCCGTTATTGAGTTTGCAAGAAATGTATTGGGACTTAAAGAAGCTCACTCCACCGAAATGGATCCTGATACAAAAGAGCCGGTAATAGATTTAATGGAAGAGCAAAAGAAAATAACAGCCAAAGGTGGAACCATGCGATTAGGCTCCTACCCTTGCGACATCAAAGAAGGCTCACTGGCTTTTACCATTTATGGCAGCACAACCATATCGGAAAGACACAGGCACCGCTGGGAGTTTAATAACAAATATCAGAGCCAATTTGAAAAAGCCGGCATGTTGGCCAGCGGTAGAAACCCCGGAACGGATTTGGTAGAAATCATTGAACTACCACAACATCCATTTTTTATAGGAGTACAATATCATCCGGAGCTTAAGAGTACGGTAGAAAATCCACAGCCAATATTTGTACATTTTATAAAAGCGGCCAAGGCCTATGCCGATAAAAAATCGGACATAAAAAATCCACTTTTACAAAGTGAAATGATTTAATATTCATTTGTAGTATTGTGGTATAACGCTTTGGTTTTCTTTGTGCCGGCACTAATATTTTTTTAACCGGTAGATATTAGCTGTCTGCCTTATTACTGTCGCTTGCAACCCCCCTTTACCCTATCTTTGCCCCCCTAAAAACAGGTGAATGAAATTTGATAGAAATACCGTCATCGGGTTTGTATTATTAGGCATCTTATTCATTGGGTATTTTGCCATTATCAATAAAGACCAAAAAGCAACCCGTAAGCAAAAACAGGAAGAGCTGGCGAAAGAACAAAGAGTGATAGATTCTATTGCAAAACTGCGCAAACCGGTTGAGGACTCGTTAAAACATATCAACGATTCAGTGGCACTGGCTACTCAATCACAGCTGTTCAAACAGATGGGTGACACAATCGAAAAAACAACTTCATTATCAAATAGCCTGATTCGGGTTACATTCAGCAATAAAGGCGGACGAGTAAAAGATGTAGAACTTAAAAACTATCGTGGCACCGATAGCAGCTGGGTAAAAATGGGTGCTACCACATTTGATAAATTGGGTTACCAAATCAATGCAGTAGCAGCATCCAATCAGGGAACAGCATCTACTGCTGATCTTATTTTCTCAAAAATTGATTCAGCAACCCTTGCAAATGGCAATCAATCTATTTCCTTCACCCTTGCGCTGGATAGTGGTAACACCTACATTACACATGAGTATGTAATCAAGAAAGATGATTACATGATTGATTTTACGGTAAAAATGGGTGGGGCAGAAAAAATTCTTTCGGGCGGCACTATGAATATGCTTTGGCAATATGCTGCAGCACAGCAAGAAGGCAGCTTGAGCTATGAAAGAGAAAATACACAGATAGGCTATGTAAAAGACGGTAGTTTTGATTATCATTCTATGTTTAAACGCAGCAGCAAAGAGTTTAACGACGCCGTAAGCTGGGTAGGTGTAAGACAAAGATTTTTTCTGGGTGCACTAGTAGCCAAAAATAATTTTTCTGCGGGCAGTAAAATTGAATGGAGCAGCCCTGCCGATTCTTTAAGAGAAGTAATAGCTGCCACCGCCCAATTGAAAGTACAGGTACCTGCCGGAAAAGATGTAACTATTCCCTTTAGTATTTATTATGGCCCGTCAGACTATAACATACTTAGAAAGTATGATATGAAGTTTGACAAGCTGGTAAACCTGGGTCAGGGTTTTTATTCATTTGTACGCCCTATCAATAAATTTTTAGTAATACCCGTTTTCAATTTCTTTAAAAGCTATATCGGCCAGTTAGGAATTGTAATTGCATTGATGACTTTGTTAATCAGGTTATTGATTTCGCCACTTACTTACTCCAGTTATTTAAGCGGTGCAAAGATGAAAGCATTGCGACCCGAAATTGAAAAACTGAAAGCAAAATACGGCGAAGACAGACAGGCCATGAGCATGGAGCAGATGAAACTTTTCAGAGAAGCAGGTGTAAATCCATTGGGTGGATGTATTCCCGCACTATTACAGATTCCCATCTTCTTTGCATTATATAGTTTCTTTAATGCCTGTGTAGATTTGCGGGGCGAAAGTTTTTTATGGGCAGCCGATCTTTCGGCCCCTGATAAGGTGTTGCACTGGGGCAATGTTCCCGTTCTTAGTTTTCTGCTGGGCGATCATTTGAGTTTGTTCAATGTAACCGCTTGTATTACCAGTTTACTTATTTCGGTGTACAGTATGAGTATGGCCCCCGACCAAAGTAATCCTATAATGAAATGGATGCCCTATATTTTCCCGGTATTCCTTTTATTCTTCTTTAACCGCCTTCCATCAGGACTTACCTGGTATTATACGGTTTCCAATCTGGTTACATTAGGATTGCAGTTCTTTATACAGCGATACGTAATAGACCACGATAAGATACTAGCAAAAATTGATGAAAACCGGAAGAAACCAAAGACCAAATCAAAATGGCAGGAAAGAATGGAGCAAATGCAGGAGCAGCAGAAAAAAATGAAAGAACTGCAACAACGGAATAAGCGTTAATTAATCTTATTGACTTTATTTGATGGCTCGGTTGTTAACAGAAACAAATGAAGATGCTGCAACTAAATCGTAAATTTGGAACGTCTTTATTTACAGAAAAACAAATGAAATCGTTTAGCATCATATTAGCTTTCTGTCTTTGTATAGCAGGCAATGCTTTATCACAAAAGAAACTGACGGAGGCCACCATTACTTACGATATTGTAATCAATACCCATGATAGTAATCCACGGGCTGCCGATATGCTGGATGGTGCCACCAGTATTATTTATTTAAAAGGCAGCTCCAGCCGGTCGGAAATGAAGAGCTCGCTGGGCACACAGGCAACCCTGATAGATGGCAAAAGCGGCAATGTAACCATGTTGAAAAACTATGGCGAGCAGAAGTATATGATCAAATTTACGCCCCAGGAATGGGCCGAGAGTAATAAGAAATACGAAAATATAACCTTCAGTTATGTAAATGAGTTTAAAACCATTTATGGTTATAACTGTCAAAAGGCCATAGGCAAAATAAATGACAGCACCAGCTTCACCGTTTACTTTACTCGAGATCTAGTACCCATCAATAAAGATTTTGAATACATGAACCGCAGCCTGCCCGGGCTGGCCATGCAGTACGAATCGGTAAGAAAAGATAAAGTAGTAACTTATACCGTTTCCGACATCAATTATAAACCCATAGCTCCCTCAAAATTTGAGTCGCCAAAAAGTGGCTATAGAGTGATGACTTATGAGGAAAGTAAGGCGGGGGG
>JAKIZK010000102.1:0-345 GCA_022708055.1 Bacteroidota bacterium | reverse complement strand
TGAATTTTGGAGCTTAATAAAAATGACATTCAAAAAGTTTTGGGTTCTCCACAGCTTTCATACCCAAAAAATTCCGCTTCACACAAAAACTCCTTGACAGCCTGTTCATAACCGATTTCAGAACTGGCTTCTGTCTTAACCTAAAATAGGTTGATGAAAATTCGTTACTTAAGTCAGAGCAAATTATGAAAGAAAGTGTAACAAACTAAGAGACTATCATAGCCAGGTATTTAACAGCCGTTTGGCTTAGTGCTACGAATGATCGTTTTAGATTAGGTTAAAGTGCAGATCTTCGTTTGAATCCCGATAGCCATGGGGACGCTACAAATCTGCTTCTACGCCAAG
>JAKIZK010000101.1 GCA_022708055.1 Bacteroidota bacterium | reverse complement strand
GATGCAGACAAAGACAAAGCCTTGGTAAAAGAAAAAACGGAAGGTTGTGCCTCCAGTTTTTTTATTTCAAATTTTATAAAATAGCCCGTTAATCCTTAGGATTCAGGGCATTATCAATTCTTTTTGAAACATCTTGCAAGTGGTATTTTGTCATAGAATCGGCACTGGCTGCGGCAGCCACATTTATTTCATTTCTCAATGAAGATAAGAAACCACGAGCCACGCTGGTTACATCCGACTTATCATTAGCAACAGAAACTGAAATGGAAACGCCTGTGCCGGCGCTTGTCGTCTGTACTTTCGGCGGACTTAAAAGATTTACAAGTGTGTTTACAAAAGATTTTTGAAGATTACGTCTATAGGCATCTATCGGTTTGCGAGATGCAAGTTCGCTCCAGATTCCTTTTTTTAAATCACCCAATAATTCTGAAATCTGATAAGCATTGCCATCATCTGCAGCAGCATTAGCCATTTTACTTAATGTATAAGCGCTTAACAAACGGCTCAACGTTCTGTCTTGTATATCGCCAATCACTTTTAGTCCGTTGAGGTCTCCTACCCTGTTGTAAATATCTTGATTGATTAACCAGGTGGGTGTTGCAAATAAATTTTTATTTAAAAAATCTACTGCTTCTTTTTGCTTAGCCTTTGCTACCACCTCATACACAGGGCCAGCTTCATCTACTGATTTTGGAGTTTCCATAATACCACCTACATATTTTGAAACATGTCCCATATATCTGCCATACTGTGATGTAAGTTGGTTATACATGTTTTCAAGATTGTCATAGTTTTCATTGGGCTCTTTAGTCCACTCCATCAGGTTGGGCAATATTCTTTGTAGGTTTTTAATTCCATAAGCACTTCCTTTCATTGCATCATCACCTATCTGCTCGCTTTGGCTGCGTGGGTCATCAGGATTTACTTCGGTACCAAACCAAAGTTGTTTGTCCTTTAATCTTTCCATAATCCATTTACTCACATATCCTTTTTCGGCTTCTGCATCTTTATACTGAGGAAATAATTTATATCCCCATTCAATAGCCCAGTCATCATACTTTCCAATGCGGGGAAATAATCCTTTTTCACTGATATTATCTTCCGGCTGAGCAATGTAATTGAAGCGAGCATAATCCATAATAGAAGGTGTATGTCCATTTGCTTCCACCCATGCTTTATCTCTCAGTTTTTCTACAGGCACGGTGCTGCTTGATCCAAAATTGTGACGCAACCCTAAAGTATGACCCACTTCATGTGAAGAAACAAACCGGATCAACTGACCCATCAACTCATCATCGTATTGCATTTTTCTGGCCTTAGGATCTACTGCTGCTGTTTGAACAAAATACCAGTCGTGTATCAGTTGCATTACATTGTGATACCAGTTGATGTGGCTTTCAATAATCTCACCTGAACGGGGATCGGCTACGCTGGGGCCGCTGGCATTTGGAATATCGGATGGCTTATACACGATGGCGGAATGGCGTGCATCATCAAGACTCCAGGTACTGTCTTCTGCTTTAGTAGGAGCCATTTTGCCCATGATGGCATTTTTAAATCCTGCTTTTTCAAAGGAAGAAGCCCAATCGTTTACGCCTTGAATTAAATAAGGAACCCATTTCTTTGGTGTAGCAGGGTCTATATAAAATATGATCGGCTTTTTAGGCTCAACCAATTCTCCTTTCAAATACTTCTCCATGTCGCCGTCTTTGGGTTCCAATCTCCATCTTTTTATCATAGAGATTTTTTTAACGCCCTGCGGATTGGCGTCAAAGTCAGTATAACCTACTGCAAAGTATCCTACACGAGGATCGAAATACTTTGGGCAATAGCACCATTGAGCTGTTTAGTTCCATCGTCATATTTCCGCCACCGCCACCACCGGGTCCGCCGGTAGCAGGCGCTGCCATTCTGGTATATGTTTTTACTGTCTTTATTTCTACATTTATCGGATAAGCTTTTACGGATTCTATGTAAGACTTATCGGACTGTGCAGGGCCAAATCTTAAAAAAGATTTGATGCTGCTGTTAAAATTCAAAACATCATTATCACTACTAATAAAATCAGTAGCATCAATAAGCACACCCGAAGAATCTTTTCCCAAAGACTTTACATCAAATGACTGCGCAATCGGCTGCACGTTCGAATTGCTCACAGAGGTAAACATCGGCGCTGTTGAATCTTTTGCATACTCAGCAAATGATACGGTTCTTAAAAAGACTTTGTTATTTGGTCCTTTTTCAAAACGAATTACATTTTGACCTATCTGATCGCCGCCATAGCCAAAAAAACTTCCACCGGAACGAAGACCTGCCGGTGCTTTGGCAATTCTGTTTACAACCAAAATATCTCTACCCAGTATGCCCTCCGGAATTTCAAAATAATATTTACTATCTACTTTGTGCACATTAAAGAAACCAACATCGGTTATTGTTTTTGAAGTAATAATTTCTTTGTAAGACTTCAAACCATTGGATGTACCCGAAGGTTTTTTTGTTGTATCTGCGCCTTGCCGGGCCATCATACCCGCAGGTATTTGTTGTGCCGATACATAACTGCAAAATGCAAATGCAATAGCAGCAAATGCAATTTGTTTTGAATTACGAATCATGATAAATATATTTTTTGCGGCTGAAGATAAGGATTAATAGTGCATAAAAACTTCAGAACAGATATTTTGGATGAACGGATATGCAACCGATTTACAAGGTAAAAAAAACCCGCTTTGAGGGTGAGTTGCTCAAAACGGGCAAATATAATAGCAGGAGCATTGCATATTTACATGGGCTCATCGGCACTGGGGCCATACATACCCGGAATGGGTACATTGAGCAAACGCAGGTAAACCGTCAATTGTCCGCGGTGATGAATGAGATGATTCATGGCAACAGAACGAATGGCTACCACCCTTGGCATTTTTCCAATAATATGTTCCCCGCTTCTCATGGTCCATGATTGCATCAATACCTCATCCGATGTTTGTTCTAATTGTGCTATTGCATCATCCAATTTGTCCTGATAAAGTTTCATCAGCTCTTCAAAATTTGAAACACTAAATCCCTTATAGTCTTTCTGAAAATCAAATTCATCTTTCTTCAGAATGGAATGAACCCAATGAGGTATATCAGCAACGTGTTTTGCTAAATCGCCCAATGACATAGATTTTTCGTGCGGCTGCCAATCCGCTTTTTCCATGGGCACCCTTGATAGTAATTTTTTGGTTGAATTGCCTTCATGAGTCAACTCTGCGATGAGTGCATCTTTAATTGCCATAATATTTGGTTTTTGTTTTTAATAATGTTTAAAGATAGATTATTCGGTCAATTTTAATATTTCAGCTTTTACTAATTCATAATAATCATCGGATACATGGTGGCCGCCACCCGGAATGATGGTTACAGAAACAGATGCGGCATTTATCAGCATTTTTTTTGCATAAGCAGCATTACTTACCGGCACCAGTTTGTCTTTGTCGCCATGAAAAATTATAACAGGGCAAGTAATGGTTTTTAATTTTTCTGACAATGGGTAAAGTTCTTTCTTGAGCCACCAAAGTTCCTGATTGGAAGGACGCCAGGCGCCGGGCACAAAATATTTCAATGGAAATTTTGTAAGCAGCGGTCGCCATTTTTCTTTTCGCTCCGCCTCAGGATCCAGAGCTGCTGCACAAAATATCAGGCCCGAGAAATGTCCCGGATTATCAACTGCAAGTTTTGCAATCATTGGCCCGCCATAAGACCGGCCAATAGCAAAAACAGGTTTTCCGTTCTTAATTGCTAATAAGAATCTGCTAATGATATCAGATTGTCCCTGTATTTTTTTTGCTTGACCAAAATTGCTGTAACCAAATCCCGGGCGGTCAATGGATATCATCCGGTACTTTTTCAATAAATCGGTATCCATTAAATATTTACCAAACTTGATCCAACTGCCGGGGCTTCCATGTACAAAGAATAAGGTAGGCAAAGTGTCGGCTCCTGTTTTTGCATAGTGAAGTACAGTACCATTGGCTACAAAATCGGCAGTGGTTAAGGATATTCCATTTTGCGCAAACTGTTTTTTTGCTTTAATATCACTGATGCGCTTTTGCATGCCACACTGTGCATATACAAGCCAGGTTGCAATAAGAAACAAAAAAAACAATATTCCCTTCTTCATCTTTCCATTTTACTTGATTGCAAGATCCGGTTTACTCAAAATGGAATACAATTGCCATAGGGCTGCCAAAATAAATACGATGCCCATAAAAATATTAAGCTGCTTGTTACTGGCTTTCATTTTTTGAATTAACCAGCGTCCGCCATACATATAAACAATCAATCCGGCAATAGAACCTACCGCAGCACCACCTGTAAAAAAATTGAAGTGGGCTGTAGTTGTTTTTAAAACATTGCTGTTGATGAGTTGAGTACTCCAGATGAACCAGAATGGAATTTGAACCGGGTTTATTGCCGATACGCTTACACCCAATACAAAACGATCCAACTTATTATTCAGCAGCAATCCTTTTTTCTCTTGAGTTTGCTTTTTTGCAATAATGATACTCAAAATGCCCAGTGCCAAAAAAACAACAACCGTAAGCCAACTCATCACTTTAAAAATGAGTTGATTTTTTACAACCCAGTTCATGGCGGTTAATGCCAGACGCAGATAAATAACTTCTACCAGTACAATACCAATACTATACTTCCATGCGTTTTTAAAACTTTCCTGCACGGCCAATTGTGTAGCCGTAAGGTTCATATTGCCAAATGGCAACTGGCCCAGAAAGCTGATGAGCATAGCCGTAAAAAAAACTTCAATCATGGAATTTGTTTATCAATTGCAGACATACGTCTGAAATTTTTCTTGGCCTTATGCATAAAACTGTAACCCTTCCAAAAACTCCAGTAAGGCACTCCATTTTTATTATTTATTTTTCCAATCTTATATAAATGTCGCCAATGTCTTACTATTTCTTTCAATGCGCTGAAATAACTCATATTGCGGTCAAATACATGTGTAATGGCAGCGCCGGCTCCATTAAATTCTAATACATCAATATGCTTTCCATACTTTAAATCATCCAACGAAGGGCACTTTAAATCATATCGGCCAAAATAATAATTGCCCGTTTCATTACTTATTTTATCAAACACATCGCACAGCTGCTGATCAATTTCATGATTGAGGTTAATAAATTTAGCTCCGGTATTATGATTACCCGCAGGATTCAGTAAAAATTTTTCGCCGGCCGGTATCACATTATTCCATTTTGCCTGATGCATTTTTTGCAGCTTGGCTATTTTATATTTTGCAACAGGATGCTCAGTTACCAGTGTTGCAAGTGTTTTGATACCATCACCTGTTACACTCAAATAGTCTTTTACAATCAATCCGGTTATGATTCCTTTGGTTTCTCCAGGATAGCGGATATAATAGACGCTGTACTCCAATCCTGTATCAATACATTTTTGCAACACATACAACTCGCCTACGGCGTTGTGATAGGTTTGCAGGTGTACATCATCTTTTATAATGCGAAATAAAACACCGGCCATACCCGAGTCGGGCTTTACCACCACCGGATATTGCAGTCCGGCTGCTTCCATTTTTTTCTTTACCTCATCAAAGGGTGTTGCAGGTTCTATAAAAATAGTAGTGGGATAAGTCCATGCAGGTAATTGTTCATACATTTCCTTTTTGCTGCCGCCTTCAAAGCCTGCAAAGATCAAAGTGGGATTTACCGGTGTGAAATACCAAAAATGTCTGGCCTTCAATCCATACCAAAGCCAAAAAATATCTATCGGAAGATAGATAACATCGTAAGACCAACGCTCCCAGTTAAACAATTTATTAAAGAATTCTTTCATTGTATTATTAATAATCCTTCTTTATTCTTTTGAGCAAGGTTTCCATTTTCATCATTCTTGCCGAAGTAGGCTCTACCTGCAAAGCCGGCTCTTTACGTTTTATCATTTTGAAAATCTGATAAAGCGCTGTGCCCAAAAATATAGCTCCAACGATCCAATGTAAAATTTGCTGATTGGCATTGATGGTGCCGGCTATCAGCATTCCTCCAAAAATAAAAATACAATTGCCCACAAAAGTACCAATGCCAATGCCTGCAATGTAAGTGTTATAAAAATCATTGCGAGGCAATAATATTTTTTTGGAAAAAAGTACGGTGCTCCATCCCAGCCAGAATGGAAATTGACCCGGGCTTAAAGCACACATGGTAGCGCCCAAAACAAACTTGGGCAGCGGACTGCTGAGTACCACGTTTTTTGATTCACTTGGGTGTAGTGCTGCATAAAACTCGGCCACAGCAAGTGCCAGCACAATCAGCAGCGTTACAAATTCCAGAATACGAAACAGTAATTTTTGACGGCTAATCCAGTTTAAGGCAACCAGAGACAATCGTACATAAATCATTTCTACAAGCAAAGACCCCAGCGAAAACAACATGGCCTGTGTAATGCCATCGGTTACCGAAATTTGCATGGCAGCTACATTCATAGTGGCCAATGGCAGCGACCCCAGAAAGCTTATCACAAAGCCAGTAAAAAAAATTCTGACCAATGGCTGCATCTTATGAAATTAAAAAGTATAGTTGATTTTCTGTTTTAAATAAATGGGAAACTGTTATTAATCATATTTTTCCAACAGGCTAAAATGCTTGTTGGCTTTACGCAAAAATTTCCATCCCCTTTTAAATGACCAATAAGGTGTGCCGTTTTTATGATTATGCTTACTGATTTTGTATAACATTTTCCAGTGATGTAGTAATACACCATAAGCTTTACCCAGGCTCATGCCGCAGTCATAAATATGATTGGGCTCGGCTCCACAACCATTGTATTCCAGTATCAAAAAATTTTTTCCTTGTTTTAAATCTTCAATGGATTTCGTTTTTATATCGTACCGGCCATAAAAAAATTGATTGGTATAATGACTGAGCTCGTCAAAAACTTTTAAAAGACTTGCGTCAATTTCTTTATGCAAGTTGGTGAAATGTGCGCCCCTGTTATGGTTGCCTGCATAAGAAAGATAAAATATTTCTCCGTCAGGTATTACCCTTTCAAAACGGTGACCATGCCGGTGTCCCATTTCTTCCATTCTGAATTTTGCTCTCGGATGTTTTTCTATCAATTGCTTTAATGTGGCTTGTCCATCTCCTTTTACCTGCAACAATTCTTTATCGATAAAGCCGCTTACAGTACCCGATTGCTGTGTGGGATGCCGATAATAAAACACACTTACCTCTACCGGCATTTCTATTAAATCCTGAACAATATATTCTACCGGAATTCTTTCATGATATTTA
>JAKIZK010000100.1:7379-7789 GCA_022708055.1 Bacteroidota bacterium | reverse complement strand
CCACTCTGCGTGAGTAAAATAAATTTCCTTTTCCAAACAACTCTGTTCCTTCTGTAAAGAATGGGCGGTTTTCGTCGTATTTAACTTCAAAAGGAGAAAGGTTGAGGATGGTGTTGTCGCTTCTTACTTGCCCAAAATCGGGGATCAGCGTCATGTCTAAAGTAAGTGCCTGACTGATTCCGTATTTTACATCCATGCCCCCATTAACAGAAGAGCTCCAGTTTTTTTGACCCGGCTCATTGATGGGGTAGTGATTGGCATAGGTAGAAAAATAAGGTGTAAACTGAAGTCTTAGTGGAGGATTAACGTTTTGCAATCCGGTCCATTTTCCTTCTTGGGTAAGAAATCCATTGACTGTAGGATCAATCGTATTCCAGGTATATTGTTGTTGTGTTTTTTGTCTGCGGCGG
>JAKIZK010000100.1:0-7369 GCA_022708055.1 Bacteroidota bacterium | reverse complement strand
TTTTACTAAAGCGAATGGCTGAGAAGGGGAGAAATATTTCAAAGCTCCATCCGTCTTCGTGTATTACTGCGCCGCTTTTCCAAACTGCGTTCCAGCTAAAGTCTTCACTATTTCCATTGGGATTGGGAGCCATCTTGGCATCCATTTGTTCGCCTAAAGGTGTTAAGAAGTATTCAAATGCATTAATCTTATCGTTATAGGTGTCAAACATTATTCCAATAAAATCATTGCTACCCAAATTGTCGCGGCCTACCAGTTCTTTTGAAATGCTGTCTTTTGTTCTTTCGTGACAATAGCCTCCAATATAAATACCTTCATCATTATAAAGCATATATACTTCGGTTCTGTTTGCCGGATCTTCTGCTTTAAAAGGTGTGGGTCGAAACTCGGTATAGCCCAGAGCGGCGGGGGCCGTTTTCCATGCATTGTCAGTAATGAGGCCGTCAATTTTAATTGACTCAGTTACTCGTTGAGCAACAATTTGTTTGGGTACTACATTTTGTTTGACTGTGATTTTTTGCGAAGCTGTTTGTGCATTTGTTTGTGCATAGCATAGTAATGCTGCTGCTATGCAGGTCATGGTTTTGATTTTCATTGCTGTACTTATTTAGTTATGACGCCGGTTTAGAAAAATGGTTACAGTTTGGTGTGGGCGTTACTACTAATGTTTTCGTAGATTAAAGAAACGGCAAAAAAAGAAATTATTTTTTCAAAATGGGCGAGTGGTTAATGGAAAATACGAGTGGTGAAAATGGAGGGGCGTTAACTTTTTGTTGGGAGAAATAAAATCAATTTTTTACCCACTTAAATATTTTACATTTGTCCTAATCTTATCATTAATAAAATTAATATTTATGTCAACAACAGCTCCCGCCCCTTTTTGGCCACACAGTGAACACTGGTCAGTAAAAATTCCGGTAAATACACAACATTATGAAATGCCGGTAATGAAGGAAAAAGGATTTGTAATTATGAAATCGCTGGATATTTCTCATATTCCATCATCTGAATGGGAAGACCTGGTATATATGGACTGGAAAAGCGGTGGCGATACCAATTTTGCTCCTTTAGCTTCCTGCGATGGCACACTGGAGTGTAAGGGCTTTTGGGAAAATGGTAAGCCGGACAAACATGCACTGTTTACACCCAACACTGAAAAATGTCCTAACCTGATGGCTTATATAAAATCCATTCCTGCCAATTTTGGAAGAGTAAGAATCATCAAACTGGAACCTCAGGGGCACGATCAAGCATTACGTTCAGTACATCGTGATGATAATAACCGGCTAAACCCCGAAGGCGAAGGATGGGTAGTGCGTATGTGGATAGAGCTGACTGATAATGCAGACAGCTATATGCTGTTGTATGACAGCGACGAAAATAATTTGCCCATCAAAGAAAGTGAAGCACATGTACCCATGCCCAAGGGCGCACATTATGTAGTTGACTCGCAACGGCTGTGGCATGTAGGTGTCAATAAAAGCAATAAGCCACGATATGCATGCATCATCAGTTGCGAAAGTTCGCCTGAGCTGGATGCATGGATCAAATCTAAAATGTAATTTGATAATTATTAAACTTTATAAAAAAGGCACTGAGATGATTTAACTCAGTGCCTTTGCTTTAATCATAACATTATTTAATTCAACACACTTGCTTCTTTTACAATCTCTGCTTTTTCCTGTTCTTTTATTTTACTCCACCCGCCCAATACATTCCGCAGATTGTGAATGCCCTGTCTTTTGATAAGCGAAGCTGCAATGACGCTGCGATAACCTCCGGCACAATGCACATAATAATTTTGATCCTCTTCCAGTTCGGCAATGATTCCGGGATCATTCATTTCATTCAGCGGCATATTCAGTGCATTTTTTAAATGACCATCGGCAAACTCTGTTGGCTTTCTTACATCCAGCACAACCAGTTTACTGTCGTTTGGTATGTCCATCATCAGTTCATCAGCTTCTACATCAATCACCATATCCACAGGCTCGCCTGCATTTTTCCATGCTTCAAAACCTCCATCTAAATATCCGATTACTTTGTCGAATCCTACTCTCGCTAACCTTACAATGGTTTCTTTTTCTTTTCCAAAATCAGTGACTAACAACATGGGTACATCAAAAGGAAGCAAACCACCTGCCCATTCTGCAAATCGCCCTTCCAGCCCTATGCTTATAGAATCGGGCACAAAGCCCTGTGTAAAAATAGTTGCATTGCGAGTGTCAAGTATGATTACATTTTCTTGATGAAGCTTTTTGAAATCTTCAACTGATAATGCATTCATCGCTGTTTGCATTACTGCATCCAGACTGTCGTATCCTTCTTTATTTATTCTTGCATTTACAGGAAAATATTGTGGTGGTGTAGGAATGCCTTCCGTAACTTCTTTTATAAATGCTTCTTTGGTTTCGGCCTTCATGGCATAGTTAAATTGTTTTTCGTCGCCAATGGTACTAAAATTACTGGGACCCAGATTTTTTCCGCAGGCACTACCCGCACCATGTGCAGGATATACAATTACATCATCTGCCAGTGGAAATAATTTATTGTGCAGACTATCATACATCATACCTGCCAGATCCTGCATGGTGATTTCATTTCCTTTTTGTGCCAGATCGGGTCGGCCCACATCGCCAACAAATAAAGTATCGCCTGTAAATACACAATGATCTTTTCCGTTTTCATCTTTTAATAAATAGCAGGATGATTCCAAAGTGTGACCCGGCGTGTGTAATACTTCTATAGTTATATTACCAATTTTAAATTGCTCACCATCTTTTGCCACATGTAATGCAAATTTTGCATGGGTATTGGGGCCATATACTATGGTGGCTCCCGTAGCTGCTGCCAAATCAAGATGGCCACTTACAAAATCAGCATGAAAATGTGTTTCAAAAATATATTTGATTTTTGTCTTTCTTTCGTTTGCCAATTGCAGATATTCATCAATATCACGCAAGGGATCTATTACAGCTGCTTCGCCATTGCTTTCAATATAATAAGCGGCCTCACTCAGGCAGCCGGTATAAAGTTGTTTGATATACATTGCTGTTTTTTTTTGAATAGCAAAAATAACCCCTTAAGTTCAATGAAAAAGTTACAAATGATACTTATATAACAGGAAAGGTTAAAATTATTTTGTTAAATCAGCAGCTATCCGGTTCATTTCCAAGAGCCGGTCGGCAAAAACGGAATAATAAATAAATTTCCCTTTTCTGGAAGTTTTTACAAATCCTGCTTTGCGCAGTACGGCCAGGTGTTGTGAAGCAACAGATTGTTCTAAAAAAAGTTTTTCACAAAGTTGTGAAACGGTAATTGACTCCTGTTCGTCAATTGCTTTTAAAATTTGTTGTCGCAGCTTATTATTAATAGCACGAAAAACGAGTGCTGCCTTACGGGTATTTAATAAATCAATACGTACCGCCTCACCTGTGGTTGTTACTGTATGTAGTATGATGGAGTAATTGCTCATTTATTTGGCACATCAAAAATAAAAGGTTTATTTTTTTATGGAAGGGCTATAAAAATCTTTTACATAAAAGGGCTCTGCATAAGCAAGATCGGCAAACGCTGACTGGTGAAACAAGTCTGCTGAAATTTTTGCCATTTCCTCAATTTCTGTTTTTGTATTTATGTATTGTGCATTTGGTGAAGCAATAACCGGCTGCACCTTGTTTATGGCATTGCCACAAAAAAGAATTTCCTTGTTTGCTAATACTGTATCAAAACTATTTTTATCAATTATCAATGCGTGTGGCTCTTGTATGATGTTGAGTTGTTTGTCGTACAATGCTGTAAAAACTTCCATTCGTCGGGCATCAATCATAGGACAAATAAAATCAGTTGCTTTCTCTTTCACGGCGTTTGCCAGTATTTGTAAAGAACTAATTGTAATAAGTGGAATACCGGTTGCAAAACAAAACCCTTTTGCGGCCGCCAGCCCCACCCGAAGTCCGGTGTAGGAACCGGGCCCGTTATTTACAGCTATTGCATGTAAGTCATTAATACTGCAATTATTTTTTTTCAAAAGGGTTGCTATGGCAGGATGCAGCCAGGTTGCATGGTCTTTAAACTGCGCATGGGTCTCCTTGTATAAAATACTTCCATTATCAGCCAGGCAAATTCCTGCTTCATCAAATGCTGTATCTATATTTAATATTAAACTCATGATGATAAGGCTTCTTGTTTCAATAGTTTACCGGGTGTATAGCGTGGCTGAGTTTCAGAAAGTAACAGAAGCAAGGAGTAGATTTTTTTTAACCCGATCAATTGCCCCCATTCAAATGGACCGTATGGATAATTGGTTCCCAGTTTCATTGCAATATCCGTTTCTGCTTTGGTGCTTACATTATCTTCCAGTGCAAAATAGGCTTCGTTGATAATCATACTTACAATTCGTGGCGTTATCATGCCCGGTATCGCAGGCACCCATTCCATCTTTTTATTAAATTTTTCAAAAACTGAAGATGCGATATTCTTGTTTTCTTCTTTTAAAGAAGCTGCTTCTACCAGTTCTCTTTTCAAAAAACCCGGCCAACCGTTGATGCGAACAAAATTTGGCGGCAATTCTTTTAAAGATCCTTCCACATCATTAACTATTATTAAAGAAGCATTTGCTTGTTGCAATAAATCAATACGGATCTTAGCCGGTTCAAATAATAAATCAATAACACAATTACAGTCAAGGGCAGCAAGCAACTGACTTTCCCATACTACTTCAGCCGCAGGTTCGTTTACCTGTGAAAGCAATTCCGCTTTTTGTAATTCATCAGCTATTACTACTATCTTCATACCCGTTTTTTGCAAAGAAAACATATAAACCTAAATTCGCTTCTTTCAATCAAATAAAACTTTTATGAGTAAGCAAATTATTATTACACCCAATGCTCCGGCTCCTATTGGCCCATACAATCAGGCCACTTTGTCGGGCAATATGCTTTTTATTTCCGGACAAATATGTATTGATCCGGTATCGGGCGAATTAAAGAATAAGGATATACAGGAAGAAACTCATCAGGTGATGAAAAATCTAAAAGCGATTTTAGCTGCGGCAGAGATGAATTTCGGCCATGTGTTGAAAACCACCATTTTTATTACTGATATGCACCAGTTTGGAGCAGTAAATGAGGTTTATGGAAAATACTTTGAAAACGATTTTCCTGCCCGAGAAACGGTACAGGTATCGGCTCTGCCCAAGTTTGTAAACGTAGAAATCAGTATGATTGCGGTACGATAACGTTTGCAAAAGATTGTTTTTTCAATGCTCCTTAAATAATAATCATCTAAGGAGTTTTTTTTGTCTATCCTTTAGTACTTTCGGTATCTTTTTTACTTCAACAAAAATAACACCGACCGAAAAAAATTATTATGAGAAAAATTTCCCTCTTTTCCGTTATCGGAATGGCTGTATTATGCTCTCTTTTTTTTACACCCGGATGTACGGGTTCCCGTCATGAAAATGAAATAGAAGAAGAAGAAAAAGATGGCTACGATGGTATTGAGCAAGCAATGCTTTTTGAAATCGAAAGAACTAAAGATCCGGCTTTAGGCAGAGTGCCTACCGAAAGAATGTGGAATGCGATACTACAAACTGAGCAAAAGAAAAATGTGCTTCGCAATAGTCCAAATGCAGTTCAAGCATTGGCATGGCAGGAAAGAGGGCCCGATGGCGATTTTACCTTAGGCGGTAACCCACGACCTGCGGGTCAACAAACTGCGGGAAGAATCAGAGCCGTTATGGTTGACTCTACAGATCCTACTCATAAAACGGTATGGGTTGGAGGTGTTGATGGTGGCTTATGGAAAACAACAGATATAACGGTTGCCCCTTCTCCCTGGACATTAGTAAATGATTATATGAGCAATATGGCTATTGCAGCAATCTGCCAGGATCCTCGCCCGGGTTTTCAAAATATTATGTACACGGCAACCGGTGAATCTTTTAGAAATGCAGATGCCGTAAGAGGTATTGGAGTATTTAAAAGTGTGGATGGAGGAGTTACCTGGAACTTCTTAAGCAGTACCAGTGCACATACACTTTGTACAAGAATTGTTTGCGATTATCAGGGTAATGTTTATTTAGCGACTCGCAACTCAGCCGGGGCTCCCGGTGGTTTATATCGCTCTATGGATGGCGGTGCTTCATGGACTGACATAACGCCTGCTGGCGTCCCCAGCAGAAGCATTTGTGATTTGGAAATTAGTTCTACATCTGCAGCAGGCAGATTGCACATGGTAACCGGTATTGGCACAGGGCAAACCTATCGTTACACTGATAATCCTACAACAGTAAGCTCTGGAGCTGGATGGAATGCACCTACTACCGCTTTTCCTACTTATAATGACAGGTGTGAAATTGCAGTAATGGGTAATACGCTATATGCATTGCCTGTAAATGGATCTGCACAGGTTCCCACCATCTATAAATCAATAGACGGCGGAGACAATTGGGCTGCTACCGGTGGCCAGCCTGCCAGTGGATGGGCAAGCGGACAAGGATGGTACTCCTTATCTTGTGGTACTAATCCAAGCAATCCTGATGAATGTATAGTAGGTGGTCTTGATTGCCATAAAACAACAAATGGTGGAGCCAGTTGGACAAAAATATCAGGATGGGCAACTTCGGTTCCGGGAGATTATATACACGCCGATCAGCATAATATACAATGGTGGGATGGGGGCAGTAAATTATTATTTGCCTGCGATGGTGGTGTGCATTATTCTACTGATGGAGGTGCCAATAATGCCGACAGAAATAAAGGACTGAGATTAAAACAATTTTATTCAGTAGCCTTGAGTCCGGTACAAACTAACTATATGATTGGCGGAGCACAGGATAATGGAATGCACCGAATGAACCACGTAGGTTTAGACAGTTCTGCTGAAGTTGTAGGTGGCGATGGCGCTTATGCTGCTATTGACCAAAATGAGCCGCAATATCAATTTGGCTCTTATGTATATAATGTATATCGTCGTAGTACCAATGCCGGTGCTAACTGGTCGACACCTGTAAATAATCAAAGCACGGGTCGTTTTATAAATCCATGGGATTATGATAATACTACCAATACTATTTATGCATGTAATAGTGCAGGAAACTATTTAAGATGGGATAATGCGCATAGCAGTAGCACAACTACTGTTGTATCAGTTTCTGCTTTTGGAGCAGGTAATGTTTCCGCAGTTCATTGCTCACCATTTACGGCAAACCGTGTTTTCTTTGGAACGGGGTCTGCAACTATCTTTAAAGTGGATAATGCAAATACTGCATCGCCAACTGCGGTAGCCATTACACCTACAGGCGCCTCTGGTTATGTAAACTGTATTGTTACCGGTTCAACTGAAAATAATCTGATAGCTACATATT